>CAMDNF010000001.1:0-78022 GCA_945902735.1 Rhizobium sp. Q54
GTTGCGCGGCGTTGGCCGTGTCCGCCAAGATACGACGCACGGTTGCTTCCGGCGGGTCGCGACGGACGCGTTTGTCCGCTTCGACCGCCTCGATGGGTTGCGGCCGCCGCTCAGCCTCTTGGTCGCGCGGCGCATAAACGCTGCCGTCCGCCATTTGTGGCGTCGGGGGCGTTTCGAAGGCGATCGGCCGAGGGAAAGAAACGTTCATGCGCGCGACCATCATTATGACCACAAATCGTTTCCAAACTATGGCGGAAACGATAAGAAAAATCAACCTAAATATCTGTTATAGTTAATATTTTAAGACTTTTCCGGTTGGTGCCTCGCCTGGGCCAAACACAGGGTGGTGCTGCGGCGCATGGCGCGGGCCAGCCTTCTAAAGTTAATTGTTTTATCATTTGTTGTGGGTCGCGTGCATCGAGGCTTCGGTTGAAAACTTCGCTCCACCCAAGGTTGTGAAGAACGTCCATGCCTGCCGAACATCGCGAAATCATCTTCTCGGTTCCCGAGATCACCCAGGCTCTCGTCATGTTGAACCGCGAATTGGGCATTCTTCCGGTCGGCCGGATTCAATCCCTAAAAATCGCCGAGAAAAACGGGAGAATTGGCGCCTGGTTTACGATCACCCCAAAGGCCGGGCGAAAGAAGGTTGAGCACGAGGTAAAGGCGACGCAATTGGCGGTGTTGATCCGCTTGTGCGAATCCGAGAAAATTCCGCTCGCGCGGAAGGCGGCGAAGCGTTTGGCGCGGCATGGCGAGGGGTTGGCGCTTCATCTCGATTTGACCGAGAAGCAAGTGCCGCCAAATTCCCAGCTCAGCCGCGATACGATCGAGACAAATGCCCGGGGGGCGTTTTGAAGTCCCGGATTTCCCCCATTTCCTAATCATGGTTGCTGGGCGCTAACCACGCCGCTTCAAGTTTTGTTTAGACCCCACCTCTAGGTTGGACCTGTACGTTCGGGCTGTGCCGGGCCCAGGCCTGGAGTGGTTCGTTTGGAAGAAGGCGGGGAAACGTCTGCAAACGTCGGCCATGTAGGCCGGCAGGTGGGTTTCATGAGTTCGCTCAAGCCTGAGCTCGACGGGCTGCACGCAGCGATCTTTGCGTCTGGCGACGTCGCCTATGATTGGGATGTCAGGACCGGACAAATACGATGGCACGGCGACGTGGCCGCGCTGTTGCGTCTGACGTCAAAGCAGGACATCGGGCGGGCCGAACAATTTCTTGCGCGCGTTGCGGCAAACGGCATTGCTGATTTGCGCCGCTGCCATGCCGAGGGTGCCGGCCATGGCCAGCGCTTCACATGCTCCTATCAGGTGCAGCGTGGCGATGAGACGTTGACCTGGATTGAAGATCGCGGCTGGTTCGAACGCACAGAGAATAGCGAGCCGTTCCGCATCACTGGCATTTTGCGCTGCATCGACACCAATAAGGCCGAGGCGTTACATGCGGCTCGTCAATCCGGGTTCGATGAGCTGACGGGGCAATATAATCGCGGTCGATTGCGCGAAGCGCTCGAGCACGCGTTGACCTATTCGGTGCGCTATAACGCGCCTGGTGTTTATCTGCAGGTAGGCATCGATAATCTTCCGTTGATTCACGACACCTATGGCCGGGACGTGGCCGAACAAGTAGTCATTGCCGTGAGCCGCGAGCTCGATCGTTCGCTGCGCGCTAGCGATGTGGTCGGACGCATCGCGCAGGAGCAATTCGGCGTTATTCTGAACGGCTGCCCGAGCGCGGATGTTTCAGTGATTGCCGAAAAAATTCTCAACGCCGCGCAGCAAGCCTCCGTGATGAGCGACAAGGGCTATTTGCCGGTCACCGCGTCAGTTGGCGCCGTGGTGTTTCCCGAATCGGTGCAGACGGCGCACGAAGCGATGGCGAAGGCCGCGCTCGCGCTCGAGCAAGCGCGCCGCTCGGGCAATAATTGCTACAACCTCTATAATCTATCGGCCGATCAGCTCACAACGCTCCGCAGCAATCTCGCGGTGACCGAGCTGGTGCAGACCGCGCTTCGGCAAAAACGCATTTGCCTGCACTTCCAGCCGATAGTTGGAACGAAGGATCACAAACCTTCCTATTATGAGTGTCTGATCCGTATCTATGACGACAATGGCAATGTGCTGCCCGCCGGCAGTTTCTTGCCGATCGCCGAGAAAATGGGGTTGGTGCGCTCGATCGATCGTGGCGTGCTCGAAATGGTGTTGGGTGAACTCGAGGGTGACTCCGACGTCAAGCTCGCGATGAATATCTCGGCGCTTTCAACGACCGATCCGACCTGGCTCCGGCAATTGACCGCGCATGTCAAAACGCGGCCTGAACTCGCCCGGCGATTGCTGGTCGAGATCACCGAAACGACGGTTCTCCAAGATATCAAGGAGACCATACGGTTTGTCGCCGCGCTGAAGGAAATGGGCGTTCAGGTGGCGCTCGACGATTTCGGTGCGGGCTATACCTCGTTCCGCCATTTGCAGGAACTCAACGTCGATATGGTCAAGATCGACGGCGAGTTCGTGAAAACGCTGGCCGAGCGGCCCAATTCGCGCTTGTTCGTGCGCACGCTGCAATCGTTCGCTGATGGTCTTGGGCTCAAGACCGTTGCCGAATATGTCGAGACCTCGGAGATCGCCGAGATCCTGAACGATTATGGCGTCGGCTATTTGCAGGGTTGGTATTTTGGTCGGCCGACGCCTGAGCGTCCCTGGCTTATTCCGGGTAATGCGAACCGCACACTGCCGGTGGATGCGCTGCCGGCGCTCGAAATCCTGAACTCGGATGGCGGCGAGGCGGCCGACGAAGAGCCGGGTATCGCCGCAATGGTCGCGAATATTCTTCGCCCCATCCGTCTCAACTAAAACAAGCCAACACTGGTACACGCTTGCCGCCGAGCCGCCCGTAAAAACGGGCGCTTAGCGATCAAACCCTTGTGTTTCTTTCGGTGCCGACGTCTGATCTCCATGGCTCAAGGGCGGGAGATAGGGCGTGGCGAGCAAGGAGCGCATTGGCACGGCGGATGCGGTCGTCATCGGCGCTGGCATCATGGGCGCCAGCATCGCGTTTCAATTGGCGCGCGCCGGCAAACGGAAGATTATTCTGATCGACGAGCGCGCGCCCGTTGGTGGCATGTCGGGGCGCACCTTTGGCCAGGTGCGCCAGCATTATTCCAATGAAATCCTGATCAAGCTTGCTATCCGCGGCTTCGAGGTGCTGGCGAATTGGCAGCGCGAGGTCGGCTGTGGTGATTCTGGTTATCAGCGGCTCAGCTATTTGCTGCTGGTGGTTAAGGCGCAGCTTGAGGCGTGCAAGCGCAATGTGGCGCTCGGGCAAAGCCTCGGTGTCGACACGCGCTTTGTCGGGCCCGATGAAATCAAACAAATCGAACCCATGCTGGTGACCGACGATCTGGCCGGCGGGGCCTATGAGCCGAATGGCGGCTATATTGACGTCACGCGCATGATCCTCTCCTGGCTCAGTGCCGCGCAAGGCATGGGGCTTTCCTTCATGAGCGGGGTCAAGGTCAAGGCCATCGAAACAAGAAGCGGCAGAGTGACGGGCGTTGATACCTCCCTCGGTCGCATCGACGCACCGATCGTGATCGCGGCGACCAATGCCTGGGCCCGCGATTTGTTGTCTCCCATTGGCGTTGACGTGCCGATCAGACGCATGCGGCTCGATATGGCGATCTTGCGCCAGGGCCTCGGCAAGAAACAGGTGCGTACCTGCATCACCGATGGTAATTCAAACGTCGTGCTCAGGCCTGATCTCGGGCCCTATGCTTGGGTTGTGGCCTATCCGCCCGCCATGCCCGAGGTGGTGGACCCGCTCGGCGAGGCGCCGGCCGACGAAATCGCTCAGCATCGGTTGCGCATGGATAAGGCCTTCGCCGCGCGCCTGCCCGCTTATGTCGGCGCCGAGGTAGTACGCTCGGTCTCCGGCGTTTATGATGTGACGCCCGATTATCATCCGATTCTCGGTTGGGCCGGCGGCATTGAGGGGCTTTGTTTGGCGATTGGTTTTTCCGGCCATGGCTTGAAGCTCGCACCCGCGATCGGCGAAGTGATCGCGGCGACGGTGCTCGATCAAGAGCCGGCCTTCGACATTTCTCCGCTCAGGCTCTCGCGCTTCGCCGAGGGCAAACCGATGTTCTTGGCCTATGGGCCTAGCGCGCGGGCATGATCGCCATGCCTATTTTGTTGCTCGGCGTGATCGTGGCCATGTCATTGATGTCAACGGCACAGGCGCAAGTTTCCGACCCGCCAAAGACCGATGAGTGCGAGGCCTATTATCGCTTTGAGCTCCAGGTGATCGAAGAGCAGCGCTATTATTTGACGCAGGCCGCGATCAAGGCGGTCGAGGCCGAGCTTGCACCGAAAGATGACAAGACGCAGCACGTCGAGCAGGCGCGCCTGGAAACCGATAAGCGCTTTTCGGTCGACTATGATGCGGCGAAGCGAAGCCGCGAGCGCTGTTTGAAGCGCGCTAAATAATGCGCCCGTCTACCACTTCGTATGTTTGTAGCGCTGCGGCCAATCGACGCCTTGCCAGGTCTTGGTGTCGAGCGGTTTGACAAAGATCAGCCAGCGCGGCTCTCCCATGGTCGGCTCGATATAGTCGGGGCCGTGCGGCCCCAAATAACGACGCGACATGCTGCGCGCGATCTCAACCCATTTGCCGCCGATATTCGGCTCTTCGACAATCTTGGCCTCGCCCTTGACCATGACCTTCCGCATGCCATCCCACTCGTCGATGCAAAGTGAGGCGCGCGGGTCCTTCTTTAGATAATTGGCCCAGCTGGCGCGCGCGCGGGGCACGAAATAATAGCCGCCGTCTTGGTACTCGTGCCAAACCGGCACGACATAGGGCCAACCCTTGTCATCCAGGCAGCCGAGCCGGCAGAGCGTCGCGCCGGCGACGAATTTTACCATCTCGGCCGGCGCCATTTTGCCGATCTTACCGCGCCATTCCTCGTTCTCCGCCATGACTGCCTCCCCCATTCGATGCCCCGCGACCGCCGAGCATAGACTCGCGCGTGGCCCGGTCGTCAACATCTCGGATAGAATCGCGTGTTAGAATCAGCGTCGGACGGTTTCGGAAGGCCCAGGTGATGTCGACCAATCATTGGCAGCGCTATCACGACAAATGGTCGCGGTTAAAGCCACCGCTCCGGCCCGACCGGGACGTGGTCGAGGCGTTCCGCCAAAGCCTTGGCGCGGGCGCGAGGAGTATTCTTCTTCTGGGTGTGACGCCCGAATTAGCCGACATGGGTACTGACCTCACCGCGATCGACAATAGCCAACCGATGATCGATTACATCTGGCCCGGCAACAATGAGCGCCGCCGGGCGCGGCGCGGCGATTGGTTCGCTCTCGATTTTCCCGATGGCAAGTTCGACGCCGCGATGGGCGATGGCGTGTTCAACTTTCCTCATTATCCCGATCGCACGCGCCTATTGCTGACCGAGCTCCGGCGCGTGTTGCGCCCCGGTGGACTGGTGGTCTGTCGCCTCTTCGCCGCGCCAGAGGCGGCCGAGCCGCTCAATCAACTGCGCGATGAAGCCTATCGTGGTTCGGTCGGCAATTTTCACGCACTTAAATGGCGCATCGCCATGTCGATCGTGCGGGCGACCCGCGAGCCCAATATCGCGGTACAAACGATCCGTGATAATTTCATGAACCTGTTTCCCGATCGAGATGAATTGGCGCGCCATACCGGTTGGCCGCGTGTCGAGATCGATACGATCGACGTCTATCAAGATTCGGTAGAGCACTATGCCTTTCCGACCCGCGCGCAGTTCCTTGAGGCGGCCGCGTCAATTTTTTCGGCGGCGCGCTTGGTTGACGCCGGCACCTATCCACTGGCGGAGCGATGCCCGCTTTTGATTCTCGACGCTCCCCCATGACCTCGATCGATCGAAACCTTTTTCGGATGCGGGGCAGCGTACCGGGCATTACCTGGCCACCGCTGCATGAGGGTACGAGCGCGGTTTTGGCGACGCTCCTACTGCAACTCGATGCCTCGCAATGGTTGGGCTCAAAGGACATCGAGCGGGCACAATTCGCGCAGCTACTCGAGCTCGTCGATCATTTGAGTAAATACTCGGCGCAGTTCCGCGCGCGGCTTGATTCGGCGGGGCTCAAACCGTCCGATCTCGGTTCGCCGGGAGGGTTACGAAAACTTCCCGTTCTGCATCGGCGCGATATTCAGTCCGCCAAGGGAAGTTTTTTCTGCACCGGCGTTCCCAAGGGGCATCAACCGCTTGGCGAAGCAAAGACCTCGGGCTCGACCGGTGAGCCAGTCGTGGTCAGGCGTAGTGCGGTGACGCAACTATTTTGGTCGGCGCTGACCCTACGCGATCATTTTTGGCATGAGCGCGACTTTAGGCAGAAATCGACCGTGATCCGCGCGAATGTCAGTGCCTATGGCGAGGCGGCGGATTGGGGCGCGCCGGCCAGCCTGCTCTACAAGACCGGTCCGGCGCAGCGCATTCCAATCACCATGTCAATCGATGAGCAGGCCAAGCACTTGAAGGCCTTTCGGCCGAACTCTCTTTTGATTTATCCGAGTAACCTTGCGGCGCTTGCCAGTCTTTTTCAGAAGTCCGGCGAACGACTTGAAGGCCTCGCCCATATCCGCACGATCGGCGAAACATTATCGCCGGCGGTTCGCGCGCTTGGCCAAACGGTGTTTGGTGCGCCGGTCGAAGACGTTTATTCCTCGCAAGAGATTGGCAGTGCGGCGATCCAATGCCCAAAGAGCGGGCTCTATCACATCATGGCGGAAAACCTCATTGTCGAGGTGATCAACGACCAGAGCGCGCCTTGTGGCGATGGTGAGGTTGGGCGCCTGGTGATCACGGATCTGCATAATTTCGCGACGCCGCTGGTGCGTTACGATCTTGGCGATTATGCCGAGGTCGCCGGGCCATGTCCGTGCGGTCGCGGCCTGCCGACATTACGGCGCATTCTTGGGCGTGAACGTAATCTTGTTTTGCTGCCCGATGGAAGGCGTCATTGGCCGCTGGTCGGCTTTGCCGAATTCCGCACCGTCGCGCCGGTCGTGCAATATCAATTGATTCAAGAAACGCACGCGATGATCGAGGTCAGGTTGGTCGTTGAGGCGAGTTTAACCGCCAAACAAGAAGATGATCTGCGCCAGATCATCCAGACGGCGCTCGGCCATCCCTTCGAGATTCGTTTCATATATTTCCCCGATAAGATTCCGACTGGCTCGAACGGAAAATTCGAAGAGTTCGTGTGTCGGGTAACCGAGCGGCCTAAGGGTTAAGCACCAATCTTCCGAACACCGTGCGGCTTTCAAGCAAAGCCTGCGCCTTGGCGGCGTCTTTGAGGGCAAAGCGCTGATGGATGATGGGCTTTAGTCTGCCCTCGGCGGCGAGCTGAAGCACTTGCGCGGCGATCGCCTTGGTCGAGCGGCCGCAGCCATGAATCGAAACGTGTTTGCGGAATAGCTCGATCAAATCGATCTCGACCACCTCGCCACCATGGGCGCCGACCGTGACCAAGCGGCCGCCTGGCGCCAGCGCGTGGATCGATTGTTTGAGCGTTTCGCCGCCCACCATATCGAGCGCGCAATCGACGCCGCGTCCGCCGGTCAGCTTGAGCACCTCATCGCCGATCTTCGTGTTGTTGTAGTTGATGCCGTGATCGGCGCCGAGCGCCTTGGCCTTGATGATCTTCTCATCCGAGCCGGCGGTGGTGATGACATGCGCGCCGGCGAGCTTGGCGATTTGAATGCCGGCGGAGCCGACGCCCGAGCCCGCGGCATTGACCAACACCGTTTCGCCGGCGGTCAATTTGCCGACCGTGATTAGGGCTTCCCACGCGGTTGCGAACGGCACATAGGCCGAGACCGCTTGGTCGAAATCGAGCGCATCGGGGATGCGCACCAAATGATGCGCGCCGACCTTGAGATATTCGCCATAGCCGCCCCATTGGGTCACGCCGAGCACATCGAATTTGAGGCAGATGTTTTCGGCGCCGCGCAGGCAATTGGCGCAAACGCCGCAGGACAGCACGAAATGCGGCGCGACGCGCTCGCCGACCTTCCATTGCGTGACGCCGGGCCCGAGCTTTGCGACCTCGCCCGCGGCATCGACGCCCATGACATGCGGGTAGTTCGGCGTGACGCCGAACGTGCCATTGCGCAAATCGATATCGCAATGATTGACGCCGGCGGCGCGCACCCGTACGAGCACCTCGCCTGGGCCCGGCTCGGGCGTGGCTACGTCTTCATAGCGCAGCATTTGGCCGCCGCCCGCGCCGTGCAACACAATCGCTTTCATGTGACGCTCTTTCAATCTATGGGGTTGTGATGTGGCCTAGGCTATTGCGCAGGCGCCGTCGAACTGGTCGTTCGACAAGATAGAAAAGCACAGCCGCCGCCGAGATGGTAATGACGATCGCGGCGAAAACCGCCGCGATGCGCATCGGGCCACTCCAGGTTTCAAACCCGATTTCATCAAAGCCGGTGCGCAGGACGAAGATCGACGGGACGTGAACGATATAAACCGAATAAGAGATTTCGCCGAGCCAGATTGCGGGGCGCCGAGAAAAAAGAAACCGCGCTATTCGCCCGCCACTTGATGCGCCGAGAAGCATCAAGGCCAATAGTCCGATCAAGATGAAATCTTGCGCATGAAGCTGCGCCGCAATGATATAGCCAACCAGTCCCATAGGCGCCGCCAGGTCACCCAAAAGGCGGCGCGCACCACCTGGGCGGCCGGCAAACAACGCAGCCTGGCATAGGGCCGCGCCGAAGATAAACTCACCCGCAACGCGAATGATCGCCGGCGCGCCGAGCCACGCGGTTTTGATCCGCCATTCCGCTAAATCAAATGCGATCATGGTGACGGCGAGGGCGCACAGCGCAACGATGAAAGCCGTGCCGCGCGGCAGGCGGGCGAGGCCGAGCGCGATCAGCGGAAACAGCAAATAGGCCGTCCATTCAGCGCTGATCGACCATGACGGTGAGTTCCATCCCATCATGCCGACGGTGCCCCAGGCGTGGACCATCAGGAAATACCAAGGAAGATCGGCGAACGACCACCCATCTTCGGCGCGAAACGGTATGCCGGCCGAACGACCGGCTAGCACGAGCACAATCAGGCCGATCAGTACGACCGCATGAGCCGGAAAAAGTCGGATAAAACGATGCCAAAAAAAGATACCGATTGAGCGGGCGCTCGGAACGGCAAAGGCGGTTAAATAGACGTGCGCGATGATGTAGCCCGACAGAATAAAAAACAAGTCGACGCCGAGATAGCCGCGATGCAGGAAATCAACATGGTCCGAGATCGGATTTGGAACGAACTGATTGGCGTGCAAGATAAGCACAAGCAGTGCGGCGAATGCTCTGATCCCGGTCAGCGTTGGAAGATAGGCGGGTGTGTCGTCGGCATGACGCGCGCCTCTCACCGCCGACAAGGGCGTCGCGCTGTCGTCAGAGGCAAGTGTCACGCGGTTTTCTCGATCGTCAACCCCAGCTCGGCGATGGTCGCCTCGCGCATTTTGAATTTTTGTATCTTGCCGGTGACGGTCATCGGGAAGCCATCGACGAATTGGACGTAACGCGGAATTTTATAATGCGCGATCTTGCCTTGGCAGAACGCCCTGATCTCCTCGGCATTGGCGTTCGCGCCGGGCTTCAGTTTGATCCAGGCGCAGAGCTCCTCGCCATATTTCGGGTCGGGCACGCCGACCACCTGCACGTCCTCGATCTTCGGATGGCGATAGAGGAATTCCTCGATCTCGCGCGGATAAACATTCTCGCCGCCTCGGATCACCATGTCTTTTATGCGCCCGACGATGTTGCAATAGCCCTCTTCGTCGAAGGTGGCGAGGTCGCCGGTATGCATCCAGCCGGCTCTGTCGATCGCCTCGGCGGTCTTCTCGGCGTCGTTCCAATAGCCGAGCATGACCGAATAGCCGCGCGTCAATAATTCGCCCGGATGGCCAACCGGCAAAGTGCGACCCTCCGGGTCGATGATCTTCACCTCGACATGGGGGTGCACGCGCCCAACGGTCGAGACGCGCTTTTCCAGCGGGTCGTCATGGCCGGATTGGAAACTCACCGGGCTGGTCTCTGTCATGCCATAGGCGATGGTGACCTCTTTCATGTGCATGTCTTTGGCCACTTGCTTCATCACCTCGATCGGGCAGGGCGAGCCCGCCATCGTGCCGGTGCGGAGACTCGAGAGGTCGAAGCGCCCGAACTCACCATGGCTGAGCGCGGCGATGAACATGGTCGGCACGCCATAGAGCACGGTGCAGCGTTCGGCCTCAACGGCGCGCAAGACTTCGAGCGCATCGAAGCCTTCGCTCGGATAAACCATGGTGGCGCCGAACGCGACCGCCATGAGATTGCCCATCACCATGCCGAAGCAGTGATAGAGCGGCACGGGAATACAGACGCGGTCGTTCGCGGTCAGGCGCAATTTGACGCCGTTGAAATAACCGTTGTTCAGAATGTTGTGGTGGGTGAGCGTCGCGCCCTTGGGAAAGCCGGTCGTGCCGCTGGTGAATTGAATGTTGATCGCGTCGTCGAATTGCAACTGATCGGCGAGCGCCTCAAGCGCGGCGCGCTCGGTCTTACCGGGAAGGGCCGAGACATCGGCAAAATTATACATGCCGGCGGTTTTTTCGGTGCCAAGCCGGATCACGATTTTCAAATGCGGCAGTTTGGTGGCCTCAAGCAGGCCGGGCGGCGCGCGATCGAGCTCCGGCGCCAGCTCATGCAGCATGGCCAAATAGTCGCTGGCCTTGAACGAGGCCGCGCTGACTAGCGCCCGGCATTCAACCTTGTTGAGCGCGTATTCAAGCTCGGCCAGGCGATAAGCCGGGTTGATGTTGACCAGAATGAGCCCGGCCTTGGCCGCGGCGAATTGCGTGATCGCCCATTCGGCCGTGTTGGGCGACCAAATGCCGATGCGATCGCCGGGCTCGAGCCCAAGCGCCAAAAGTCCGGCCGCGAAATTGTCGACCTTGCGCTTGAACGCGACATAAGAGAGGCGGACATTTTGATGACGCACCACGAGCGCGTCATTGTCGGGATAGCGCGCGGCGGTCGCATCAAGGCATTGGCCGATCGTCAGGCCAAGGAGCGGCACATCGCTCGCGCCATGGACATAGCTATGGGTCAACCGCGTCATCGACCTGTCCCTCGCATCCCGCCGTCCGCCAGTGGTCCGAGTGTCGCCGGTTTGACCATGGCCCATCAAGCCGCTTCCGGGTCGTGGGTCAGTTTGGTGGCCTCATCCTTCGTCCCTCGACAAGCTCGGAGTGAGGACTAAACCACGAACCTCATGCTGAGCTTGTCGAAGCATGAGGGTAAACCAACCCGCGACCCACTTCCGAGCTCGCTTGACTTGAACCCGCGCGCGGCCGAGGTTCAATAGGTACGAGCAAAGGGAAGGGTTGAGCCATGGCGATCCGATGGCCTGTCCGCTCCTGGTCGATCAGCCTTCTCTTCGCGTTGATCCTGGGGATTGCCATGACGAGCCACGCCGCCGCGAAGAGCGCCTTCGACTTCGATTTCGTTTCGATCGAGGGCAAGCCCATGAAACTCGCCGACTTCAAAGGCAAGCCACTTCTGGTGGTCAACACGGCGTCGTTCTGCGGCTATACGCCGCAATATGAGGGCTTGCAGGCGCTCTGGCAGCGTTATAGCGCCAAGGGCTTGGTGGTGATCGGCGTGCCGTCCAATGATATCGGCGCGCAGGAGCCGAAAGGCGAGGCCGAGATCAAGGGCTTCTGCGAGCTCAACTACAACGTCGATTTCCCGCTCACGACCAAACAGGTGGTCAAGGGCAAGGCCGCGCATCCGTTTTATGTGTGGGCGGCCGAGGCGGGCGGCGAAGCGGCCAAGCCCAAATGGAATTTCCACAAATTGCTGATCGGGCCTGATGGCGCGCTGGTCGGCGCCTATGCGAGCGCGGTCGAGCCACTATCGGGTGAAATCACCAAAGCGGTCGAAGGCTTGCTCACGCAATAGGCGCGGTGCGCTATTCGAAATCGCCGCGGATTTGCTCGCGCAGGGCATCGATCGATTTGAGCCGGCCATCGCGGTCGGCGACGTGCCAATAGGTCCAGCCATTGCAGGAGGGCGCGTTTTGCGCCTCGGCGCCGATCGAATGGATCGAGCCGACCGAGCGACCGAACGCGAGCGAGCCATCGGCCCTCACTTCGGCCCGCACCCGCTTCATGCGGTCATAAAGCGTTTCGCCTGGCGCGATCAGGCCGCGCTCGACCAGCGAGCCGAACGGCACGCGGGTCGCGTTGCGCTTGGAAGGCGCGCCTTGGAGGGCGGCGTCGGACACCGGCGTCACCGCCTTGATGCGCATTTCGGCGCGCCTGGCATAGGCCGAGTCGCGCTCGATGCCGATGAAGCGGCGGCCCAAGCGTTTCGCCACCGCGCCGCTGGTGCCGGTGCCGAAGAACGGATCAAGAATCACATCGCCGGCATTGGTCGAGGCCATGATGAGGCGGTGCAGCAGGGCCTCCGGTTTTTGCGTCGGGTGGGCCTTGTTGCCGTCTTCATCCTTCAGCCGTTCGGTGCCGGTGCAAAGCGGGAACAACCAATCGCTCCGCATTTGCAGGCCCTCATTGAGCGCCTTCATGCCGTCATAGTTGAAGGTATAGCCGGTCGCGTTTTTGTCGCGCGCGCACCAGATCAGCGTTTCATGGGCGTTGGTGAAGCGACGGCCGCGGAAGTTGGGCATGGGGTTGGTCTTGCGCCAGACCACGTCGTTCAGCACCCAGAAGCCGAGGTCCTGCAACGCCGTGCCGATGCGGAAAATATTGTGATAGCTGCCGATGACCCAAAGCGAGCCCGTGGGCTTCAGCACGCGGCGCGCCTCTTTCAGCCAAGCGCGCGTGAACTCGTCATAGACCGCGAAACTGGCGAATTGATCCCAGTCGTCATCAACCGCGTCGACCTTGGTGTTGTTGGGCCGCCAAAGCTCGCCATTGAGCTGCAGGTTGTAGGGCGGATCGGCAAAGACGAGGTCGACGCTGGCGTCCTTGAGGGCCGCCATGGCCTCGATGCAATCGCCGACGATGATGCGGCCGGGTTCTGTTTTTTCGCTCATGGGGGGCAGCATGGCGAGACCGGAGTCCGCCGTCAACCCTCTGATTCTTAACGACTCTTAAGAACTTTGCAGGAACACGCGAATGGGCGCGAAGGAGCGCCGATGATGGGGCGTGATACCAAATTGCACGAGGCCGGCGCGATGCTCGGCCGTGCCATAGCCGGCATTGCGCTCCCAGCCATAGCCAGGGTGTGCCGTGCCCAGCGAGGCCATCAGCCGGTCGCGCGTGACCTTGGCGATGATCGAGGCGGCGGCGATTTCGAGCACCAAGGCATCGCCGCCGATCACGGGCGTGGCCGGGCAGGGCAAAGTGGGCAGGCTATTGCCATCGACCAAGGCGCGGCGTGGGACCGTATCGAGGGCATCAACCGCGCGCTGCATGGCGAGGTGAGTGGCCCGTAAAATATTGAGCGCGTCGATTTCATCAACACTGGCGGAACCGACACCAATCGAGGCGTAGGGCGCGAGCGCGTCAAACAACATCTCACGCGTGGCGGCGCTGAGCTTTTTCGAATCATCAATGCGGCGTGCGATCGCTTCGGGCAGTTCACCCTTGAGCATCACAGCGGCCGCAACCACCGGCCCAGCCCATGGTCCGCGCCCGACCTCGTCAAGGCCGGCGACATGGTTTTCATCCAGGCTGGCGCGTTGAAGCGCGACTCGGCGTCCCATGGCCGAAGCCTAGCACCGGGTAAGATTGTCGGCTCGGCAAACGACTCAACCCCCTCATGCTTCGACAGGCTCAGCATGAGGGATGCTATATTTCGCCTCATCCTGAGCTTGTCGAAGGATGAGGCCACGGTACCGCCGCGCGCTTTGGTCAGAGCAGGCTGAGTTGATCGCCGGGGCGTGGCGGGCGATGAAAACGCGTGGTATCGAGCGCGGGGCGTTTCTGGTTGAGGCCAAGGCGCGCGCAGGCGAGCTCGAAGCGCCGGCGCATCAGCGCGGCATAGGGCCCGGTGCCGGTCATGCGCGTGCCGAATTCGCTTTGGTAAAGCCCACCGCCCGCATTTCGCGCACCAGGTTCAGCACGTGCTTCGCGCGTCCAGGGGCGTGGGTGCGCAACCATTCCTCAAACAGATCTTTGATTTCAAGCGGCAGGCGAAGCGCGATATAGGCGGCCTCGCGGGCGCCGGCGGCGTGCGCGGCCTCAAGGATCGTTTCCATCTCGGCGTCGGTCAGGCCCGGAATGCAGGGCGCGACCATCACGCCGCTCGGCACGCCGGCGTCATTAAGTTGGCGGATCGCGGCGAGCCGTTTTGACGGGGTCGAGGCGCGCGGCTCAAGCTTGCGGGCGAGCGCGCCATCCAGCGTGGTGACCGAAAGCGCGACGGTGACCAGCCCCTTCGCCGCCATCGGCGCCAAAATATCGATGTCGCGGGTTACCAGCGCCGATTTCGTGGTGATGCTCAACGGGTGATCGTGCGCGGCCAGCACGTGCAAAATCGAGCGCGTGATTTCCAATCGCTTCTCGGTCGGCTGATAAGGATCGGTATTGGTGCCGAGCGCGATGAATTGGCAGCGATAGCTCGGCTTAGCGAGCTCGGCTTCCAGAATTTTTGCCGCGTCGGGTTTGAAAAACAATTTGCTCTCGAAGTCCTGTCCCGGCGATAGACCGAGATACGCATGGGTCGGGCGCGCATAGCAATAAACGCAGCCATGCTCGCAGCCCCGGTAGGGATTGATCGAGCGATCGAACGGAATATCCGGCGAATCATTCTAGGCGATTACGCTCCGGCTGGTATCGGGCCTGAGCTCGGTACGGAGTGGGGGAAGATCTTCCTCCAGATTGCCCCACCCATCGTCGATGGCGTCCGTGGCATGGCGCTCAAAACGCCCGGCCCGATTGCTGGCCGCGCCACGGCCCTTGCGCACCAGGCGCGCTTCGTCGTTGGCGGGATGGTCCTTGAGCTCAGTCACCGCGAAACTCTAATCTCATCCCTGAACGAATCAAGAACTATGAGGCGGTTTCCCGCGCCGACCGTGGGTGCTATGCGGAGGCGTGCTCACGCTCGATCTCTCGGTCGTCATCCCAAGCCTGAACGCCGGTGCCTCGCTTGGCGCGACGCTCGCGGCGTTGCCGGCGGGGCTTGAGGTGATCGTGGTCGATGGCGGCTCAAGCGATGCCACCATCGAGATCGCGCGCGCGGGCGGTGCGCGTGTCGTCTCAGCCCCGCGCGGGCGCGGTACGCAGCTGAGGCATGGCGCCGAGGACGCGCGGGCCAGCTGGTTGTTGTTTTTGCATGCCGATACGGTGCTGGCGCCGAATTGGACCGAGGCCGCGCGCGGCTTCATGACCAATGCAGCCAATCAGCAACGCGCCGCGTGTTTTCGCTTGGCGCTCGACGATGCGCGTTGGATAGCGCGATGGCTGGAGCGCATCGTGGTGTGGCGCACGCGCGCATTGGGTTTGCCTTATGGCGATCAGGGCTTGTTGATATCGCGGGCGCTCTATGAATTGCTCGGCGGCTATCGGCCGCTTCCGATCATGGAGGATGTCGACCTCGTGCGTCGCATCGGGCGGCGACGCCTTACAAGACTCGACGTTTCCGCGCGCACCTCGGCGGTTCGTTATCGCCAGGGCTATATGGCGCGTTCATTGCGCAATCTCTGCTGCCTCGCGCTCTATTATGTTGGTGTGTCGCCTGCGCTCATCGCTCGCTTCTATGAGGGGCGCCAACGCCCATGATCCTGCCGCGCCATTTGATCGTGTTCACACGGCCTGCGCGCTTGGGTGCGGTTAAGACGCGGCTCGCCGCCGGCATCGGCACAAGCGAGGCCTGGCGCTTTCATCGTCGTACGGTCAGGACATTGCTTATGAAGGTCGCTCGCGATACGCGCTGGCGCACCTGGCTCGCTCTGCCTCCTGAGGCGATCGAGCAAAATGATCGCTCCTGGCCGATCGATCTACCACGGCTCGATCAGGGCGAGGGCGATATCGGCCAGCGCATGGCGCGCAGCTTCGATCAATTACCGCCGGGGCCGGCGGTGCTGATCGGTGGCGATATTCCCTCGATCGAGCCCTTTCATATCGCTGAGGCATTTGAGGCGTTGGGTGCGGCGGAAATTGTGTTTGGTCCGGCGGCGGATGGCGGATTTTGGCTGGTCGGTTTTGCACGCCGTGGACGGCGGCTCGATCCGTTCAGTGGTGTGCGATGGTCAACCGAACATGCGCTCGCCGATGCGCGCGCCCACTTGCCGCGCGATACGCGCGTGGCGTTGGTCGAGACTTTGGCGGATGTCGATGACGCGGCGGCTTATGAGCGATGGCGCGCCGGTGCTTAGCTGACGCGGTCGCGCTCGGTCAAACGCGGCATCAGCTCGACCAAATTGCACGGCCGCCATCTGATATCGAGCTGGAATTTTAGAATTTTCTCCCAGCCATCGCGGCAGGCGCCGGGTGAGCCGGGCAGCGCAAACAGATAGGTGCCGCCGGCCACACCGCCCGTCGTGCGCGATTGGAGCGTCGAGCTTTGAATTGCGTCGTAGCTGAGCTGGCGGAACAGCTCGCCAAAGCCTGGAATTTCTTTCTCATAGACGGCCTTGAAGGCTTCGGGCGTGACGTCGCGCCCGGTCACGCCGGTGCCGCCGGTTGAGATCACGACATCGATCTTGGGATCGGCGATCCAGGTCTTGAGCGCGGCGATGATGTTCGCTTGATCGTCGGTCACGATCTTGCGCGCCGCGATCTTGTGGCCGGAGGCCCCGATCAGCTCGACCAATGTGGCGCCGGATTTATCGTCGGCTTCGGTGCGTGTGTCGGAAACCGTCAGGATCGCGATATTGACCGGCACGAAGGCCCGGCTCTCGTCGATCTTACCCATTCTTCGCGAGCTTGGGTGCGCTGATGCCTTCATAACGCGGCCAGCGATTGGCCGCGACTTCATCGAGCGATGGCGTGGGTTCGCCGAGCCGCATTTTGTAAATCCAATAATCCGCCGAGACGCGCTCGATCATATCGCGCGTCTCGCGAGAGGGCAGCGTCTCGATGAAAAGGAGCGGGTCGCCCGATTGCCGAGCCTCCTGCCAACGCGATAGCGCGACCGGCCCGGCATTATAGGCGGCGATCAGGTCGAACAGGCCGCCGCTGATCTCCGGCATCTCGGCCAAATATTCGATATAGCTCTGGCCCAGCGCGATGCTCACTTCGGGTTTGTTGATCGAGGCCGCGTTGACGCCTTTGACGCCGGCGCGCTTGGCCATGAATTGCGCGGTCGAGGGCATCAACTGCATCACGCCGCTGGCGCCTGACGGGTTTTTCGCACGGGTTTGGAAACCCGATTCACTGCGGATGAGCGCAAACACCATGGCGCGGTCGAAGGGTCGGCCATTGACCGGCCGCCAATTCGGCATCGGATAGGTTGAGGCGTCGTGGCGCCGGCCATCTGCCGAGGCCGCTTGCTTGGCAAGCGCGATCTCGAGCGCGGGCGCCTCGAGCAAATGAATGAGGGGCACAAGGGCGCGCCGCATTTCAGGGGCCGCGCGGTCAATCAGGGTCATCACCAGCGGTTCGGCGCGTTCGAGCTCGCCTGCCTCATAAAGCGCGATCGCGCGGCGGAAGCGCGGCAGATTGCCAATCGCATAAAGATCGGTGGTGGTGAGCGGATCGCGGTCCCACATCGGGCGGACCGACATGCCAAGCGAGCGCTGCGCCAAGAGGCCGTAAAAGGTGCGCGAATGTTCAGCCGCCGCGCCTAACCAGTGGCTAACGAGTTCGGGCTTTTGATCGCGCAAATGGACGCGCGCGGCCCAATAGGCCCCGGCCGCGGCGAGCGCCGCCGGCACGCCGGCGGTTTCGGCAAGGGTTTCGAAATATTGGCTCGCGCTCTTGTTATTGCCCAATTGGAAGGCGGCGAGGCCCGCGATCCAAGTCGCCTCCGGGCAATCCGGCGCCTTGGCGAGCGTTTCGATCAGCCCCAAGGCCTCTTTATCGTCGTTTCCGGCAAGCTGCTGCCGCGCGGCACGCAAGGCGGTCGCGCGGCCCGTTCCGGCGGCGCAAGCGACGTTCTCAATTGCCATAGCGCGCCGCTTGGTTTTGCCATCGCCCGCCACACTGGGTGGTTTCTTGAGGGCGGGCGCCGCGCTCGGCTTTTTCGAAAGGGCGAGGGCATAGATCGCACTGGCGTCAGGCCCGTCGCCATAACGCTCGAGCCAGTCGACCAATTCGGCATAGCTGGATTTATAACCGGGCGACAAATAACGCGCGGCCAGCAGGTCGCCGACCAAAATAGGGTCGGCCAGTGCCGGCATAAGCTTATCCGTCTCGGCGTGGTTGCCCTTGCTCACCAGCGCGAACAGACGACGATAAAGAGCACGATCCGCCTCGGACAGCACGGTCGGCAGGGCGGTCGGCCAGTTCATTTGGGCGGCGCCGGGGTCGAGCGCGGCGGTGGTCAATTCCTTCGAGGGCTTGCTGGGCGAGCCGGGATAGGCTTCCCCGGCCCCAATCAGGGCAGCCAGGAAGGCCAGGGCGAAAACGCCCAGGCGCGCAAATCCAGTTCGCGGTCTTGCTGCCGCCATCCTGAGGCTACCTGACTTTCTGTTTTGATCCCCCGCCGGCGATGTTCTTGTGACCCGCCTTGGGAGGCCTTCTAGCGGTCAGCTTGGCCTCGGGCAACCTGGCAAATGCGTCACACACCGAGGGGCGAGCTGTCGCATCATTGCCACACCCCTAGAGTCTAGTAAAATCAGGCTAAAATTTGATGAATATGGGCTTCGATGTCCAAAAGGTCGCGCCAGGCCTCGCGCTTGGCGGCGCTCTGGCGGAGCAAATAGGCCGGGTGGAAGACCGCAATCGTGGGGGTAGGGGTGGCCAAACCGGGTCGGTGGTAGTCGAACCAGCGACCGCGGAGGCGGGTGATCCCCTCGCCCGTATTGAGGAGCGCCTTGGCCGAGATGCCACCCACGAGGATCAGAATTTTGGGTGCAATCAGTTCGATCTGACGCTCGACAAAGGGCTGGCAGGTGGCGATTTCATCGGCGGTTGGCGTTCGGTTGCCGGGAGGCCGCCAGGGCAACACGTTGGTGATATAGACCTTGGTGCGATCGAGCCCGATGGAGCCCAACATGCGGTCCAAGAGCTGGCCGGCCGGCCCGACAAAAGGCAGGCCCCGGCGGTCTTCTTCCGCGCCGGGCGCCTCGCCGACCAGCATGATGGTGGCGTGCGGATTGCCATCACCGATCACGGTGGTGGTCGCGGTGCGTTTGAGCGGGCAGGCATCGAAACGGCCCAGCGCGGCACGGAGCTCGTCGAGATTGGCGCAGGCGGCCGCAATCTCGCGGGCGCTCAAGGCGGCATCGCTCAATGCGATTGGCGCCGCCGGTGCGGCCATCGCGGGCGCCATCGAGACCGGTGGGCGTGGTGGTGGCGCTGGGCTTGGCGCAGCCGGCGTTCCCACGTTCTGTGCGCTCGGTTGAGCAGCGGGAATCCGGGCTGGTTGCGGCGGCAGGGCGCTCGCGCTCAGCCAATCGATCGGCGTCTCGCCGACCGCCATATCGACCCCGGCCTCGACATAAAATGCGAGCAGTGCCCGGTGGTCTTGCGCCATTGTCATGGCCGGTGGCTTCGGGGTGGAACAGGTCCCATCGTTCTTAGATACGCTCGATTGACCGCTTTCGGCAATCGGACCATAAGTGCGCCCGATGGAACGCCGATCGCGCCGTTTCAGAGGCTTGAGCGCCGCGGAGGGCCAGGATGAGCCGCGAGTCGATGAGCTACGATGTGGTCGTGGTGGGCGGCGGGCCGGCGGGGCTCGCGGCGGCGATCAAACTTAAGCAATTGGCCCAGGCGGCTGGGCGTGAGCTCAGTGTTACCGTGGTCGAGAAAGGTTCCGAAATTGGTGCCCATATTCTTTCGGGCGCGGTGTTCGAGACCAAGGCGCTGGATGAGCTGATTCCAGATTGGAAGGCCAAAGGCGCGCCGCTCAGGACGCCAGTCAGCGCCGAGGAATTCAGCGTGCTGACCAAGCGGCGCCGGTTCACCTTTCCGGCCTGGATGCTGCCGTCCCAGTTGCATAACAAAGGCAATTACATCATCAGCCTCGGCGAGCTTTGTCGCTGGCTCGCCACCGAGGCCGAGGCGCTTGGGGTTGAGATTTATCCGGGCTTCGCGGCGGCGGAGGTGCTCTATCACCAGGATGGCAGTGTCAAAGGCGTTGCAACTGGCGATATGGGCGTCTCGCGCGAAGGGGCGCACAAATCGAGCTATCAGCCGGGTATGGAACTCCATGCCAAATACACGCTGTTCGCCGAGGGCGCGCGGGGCTCGCTATCGAAAGAGCTGATCGAGCGCTTCAAGCTGCGCGCCGATGCGGCGCCGCAGACCTACGGCATCGGTATCAAAGAGATCTGGGAGGTCGAGCCGGCCAAGCATCGGCCCGGCCTCATTCAGCATAGTTTCGGCTGGCCGCTCGATTCGCGCACCTATGGCGGTAGTTTTCTCTATCACTTCGACACGAATCTGGTGTCGGTCGGTTTTGTCGTCGCGCTCGACTATCAGAACCCCTACCTCTCGCCGTTTGACGAGTTTCAGCGCTTCAAGACCCATCCGGCGATTCGTCCAACGTTCGAAGGCGGTAAGCGCATTGTCTATGGCGCGCGGGCGATCAATGAGGGCGGCTGGCAATCGATACCGAAGCTCAGCTTTCCGGGTGGTGCACTCATCGGTTGTGCCGCCGGCTTCGTCAACGTGCCCAAGATCAAGGGCAGCCACAATGCGATGAAGACCGGCATGTTGGCCGCCGAGGCCGTGTTCGCGGCGTTGCAAGCCGGGCGGGACGGTCATGACGAACTCGTCGATCTAACCAAAACCGTGCGCCGCTCGTGGGTTGGGCGCGAGTTGCGCGAGGTGCGCAATTGCCGCCCGGCCTATCGGTTCGGCCTCGTGCTCGGCACGCTCATTAGCGGTTTCGAACTCTGGTCGCGCGGCCTTTTGCCATGGACGCTCGGGCACCATGAAGACCATCGCGCGCTCAAGCCGGCGGCGCGGAGCCGGAGAATCGACTATCCGAAGCCCGATGGCGTGGTCAGTTTCGACAAGCTCTCCTCGGTGTTCATTTCGAACACCAATCACGAGGAAGATCAGCCGGTACATTTGAAGCTGCGCGATCCAAGTGTGGCGATTCGCCTCAATTTGTCGCTTTATGACGCGCCCGAGCAGCGCTATTGCCCTGCCGGCGTTTACGAAATCGTCACTGAAGCCGCGGGGCCGAGGCTGCAAATCAACGCGCAAAACTGCGTGCACTGCAAAACCTGTGATATCAAAGACCCGAGTCAAAACATCAATTGGACGGTTCCCGAGGGCGGCGGCGGCCCAAATTATCCCAATATGTGAGCCGCATTTTGGTAAGAACCTGTGATTACAATTTTTGTCGCGCGCCCTTCGGCGTGCCCGTTGCCTTTGCTGTGAGCTGATCTAGGATCATGGACGTGACCCCACGACTTCCCCCGTCTGCCGCTCAGGCGCCCCGCCATGGATTGCGTTGGTTGCGCCTGTGGGGCCTCGCCGCGCTTTGCGCGGTGATGGCTGTCGCGATCGTCGGCGCGTGTGCGCAAAGCGATTCGGCGAGCGAGAAAAAAACCGCCGAGGCGATCTCAAGCGAAGAGGCGATTACCCACAAAGAAGTGGTATCGGGCTTCGGCAATTATCTTGCCGGTCGATTTGCCTATGCGAGCCATGACATCGGCTCGGCCGCCGAATATATGCGCAAAGCGCTCGATGATGATCCGGGCGATCGGAGCTTGTTGCAGCGAACCGTAACGCTCTTGGTTGCTGATGGGCGTATTGATGACGCCGTCGCGCTGGCGCCGCGCTTGATCAAGGCGGAGCCATCGGCGCGCATCGCGCATTTGCTACTGGCGCTCGACAACATAGGTCGCGGTCGCCGCGAGGCGGCAAAGACCAATCTGACCAGCATTCCGCGCGATGGCGTCTACGTCTTGTTGGTGCCGGCGATCGAGGCCTGGGTGGCGTTCGCCAATGGCGATAGCAAGGGCGCCTTCGACTTGCTTGCACCATTGTCACAGCGCCAAGCCTATAGCGGCTTTTACAGCTTCCAGGCCGGTTTGATCGCCGATGCGGCGGGCGACGCCAAAACGGCCGAGGCGCAATATAAGAAGGCCATCGAGGCGACACCCGGCGGCTCGCTGAGAACGGTGGAAGCCTTTGGCGCGCTTCTGGAGCGCGCGGGTCGACTCGATGAAGCAAAAAAAATCTATAACGCCTATCTCGCTGAGAACGAAGAATCGGTCTGGCTTGAGACCGTGCAAGAGCGCCTTGCGCGCGGTGAAAAGCCTGGGCCCGCGCTGAGCGATCCCTTGGATGGCATTGCCGAAGCGTTGTTCGATGCGGCGAGCGCGGTGCCGCAAGAAAGCGGCAATGATGCGGGCCTCCTCTATGCCCGCTTGGCGCTCGACATAAGGCCGGATTTCGACGTCGCGCGGATTCTTATCGGTGAAACGTTCGAGGCTTTGAGGCGGTTCGACGACGCCTATGCGATCTATCGCGCGGTCTCGCCGGAATCAGCGTTCTCGTGGACGGCGCGGCTGCGTGCCGCCGGGAGCCTGGCTGAGATCGGGCGGGTCGATGAGGCCATCGCGGATTTGCGCGTCGCTATGGCCGAACGGCCGGACCGCTCTGATGGCGCCGTTACGCTCGGCGATGTGCTGCGTCAAGCCGAGCGCTATGGTGATGCCGCCGAGGCCTATGATTTGGCCTTCGCACGGATCAAGACGATTGAACCGCACCATTGGTCGCTCTTCCATGTGCGCGGGATATGCTTCGAACGGATCAAGAATTGGCCGCGTGCCGAAGCGGATTTTCTCAAGGCGTTGGAACTCGAACCCGAGCAGCCGCTGGTGCTCAATTATCTCGGTTACTCATGGGTTGAGCAGGGCACCAATCTTAAGAAAGCGCTCGACATGATCGAGCGGGCGGTCGAGCTGCGCCCCAATGATCCCTATATTGTCGATAGTATCGGTTGGGCGCTGTACCAGACCGGCGATTATTCGGGCGCTATCTACAATCTCGAAAAGTCGGTCGAGTTGCTTTCGAACGATCCGGTCATCAATGACCATTTGGGCGACGCGTATTGGCAGGCCGGACGCAAGACGGAAGCGCGCTTCCAATGGGAGCGTTCGCTGAATCTGAATCCTCAGGACGAAATGGCGGCGAAGATTCGGTTGAAGCTCAATCGTGGCCTCGCGGCAGAGGCCGAAACCGATACAACGCGCCAGACCAAGACCGAGTGAGCGCCGCGTCTCTTGCCGGCGCGGTACGTATCGCCGCGCCTGCCAAGCTGAATTTGTTTCTCCATATCGTCGGCCGTCGGCCCGATGGCTATCATTTGCTCGATAGCCTGATCGCTTTTGCCTCGGTGCATGACACGCTGGTCGCTGCACCGGCGCACCAACTCACATTGACGCTCGATGGACCGTTCGGCGCCGATCTTGACGGCGCGGGCGATGATAATTTGGTGTTGAAGGCGGCGTGGGCCTTGGCCGAGGTGGCCGGTCAACCGGCGCAGGGCGCGCTCAGATTGACCAAGCGCCTACCCGTTGCGTCGGGTATCGGGGGCGGCAGCGCCGATGCGGCGGCGGCCATCAAGGCGCTGGTGAAATTATGGCGGCTGACACCAACGCCAGAGCAGCTATCAAGCATTGCCTTGTCGCTTGGCGCGGACGTTCCAGTTTGCCTTGCGGGTCATGTAGCACGCGTTGGCGGTATTGGTGAGGGCATCGCGACGGTTGGTCGGTTGCCGAATTGTGGGCTTGTGCTGGTCAACCCGAGAGTGCCGCTCGCAACCGCTGCGGTGTTCAAGGCCCGGCAAGGCGTCTTCTCTCGGCGGGCGTCCTTTGATCGCATGCCAAACGATGTCGCGGGTTTGGCCGCCGCGCTTCGTAACACGAACAATGATCTCGAAGCGCCGGCGCGGGCTCTCTTGCCCTTGATCGATGACGTGCTGGAGGCGATCGCAGGGCTCAAGGGCTGTCTGATCGCTCGCATGTCAGGTAGCGGGGCGACGTGTTTCGGTTTGTTCGCTGATGAACGAGCGGCGCAATCGGCCAGTGCCGATTTGGCGACGCGGAATCAAGGTTGGTGGGTTGCGCCAGGTCGATTATTGAACGCGACCGACGATCTCGTCCCGCTCTGATCGTTTCTACAATTCCCAACGGCGCATGCCGGGTGGGAGCGCGACATTTCGCCAAATGCCCTTGAGGTCGGCGACCAAGCCACTTGGCGCGACCAAGCGGCCGAAGGTCGCGCTTTCGAATGTGGTGTAGAGCCGGTGCGCCACGGCGCCGAGCACACAGGCATAGCCGTTCAAGCCATCGAGGCTCTTGACCAGTGTGATCCCGTAAAAGCGCGCTGCCTCGCCCGGATCGGCGAGCGGGTCGTGCACATCGACGCGGTAGCCCCGCTCATTCAGCCGCGTCACGATATCGACGACGCGGGTATTGCGTAGATCGGGCACGTTTTCCTTGAAGGTGAGGCCGAGCACGAGAATGGATCGCTCGGCGGGCTGACCCAAGGAATCGGCGAGCGAATCCGCGATGAACGCGCCCATGGCATCGTTCAGCCGACGCCCCGCCAAAATGATCTCTGGGTTGTGGCCGATCTCGACCGCGCGGTGCGCCAGATAATAGGGGTCGACGCCAATGCAGTGACCGCCAACGAGGCCCGGCTTGAAGTCGAGGAAATTCCACTTCGTGCGTGCAGCCGCCAACACATCGTGCGTCGCGATGCCCAATTTGTGGAAGATCTGCGAAACCTCATTGATGAAGGCGATGTTGATGTCGCGCTGCGCGTTTTCGATGACTTTGGCGGCCTCTGCGGTTTTGATATCGCGCGCGATGAAAACGCCGCCTGACGTGATCGCGCCATAAAGGGCGCCGAGCCGCGCGGCGATCTCAGGCTTTTGCGCCGCCACCACCTTGGTGATGGTCTCGACACGATGCTCGCGATCGCCGGGGTTGATGCGCTCCGGCGAGTAGCCGAGCTCGAAATCGACACCGGCCCGGAGGCCCGAGGCGCGGGCCAGGACCGGCGCGCAAATCTCTTCGGTGACGCCGGGCCAGACCGTGCTCTCGAACACCACGATGGCGCCCTTGGAAAGGGCGCGCCCAACCGTTTCCGAGGCTGAAATGACGGCCGATAGATCTGGCTTGTTCTGTTCGTCGACCGGGGTGGGGACGGTGACGATGTAAAACTCGGCGCCCTTTATCGCCGCGGGATCATCGCTGAGCTCGAGCGCGCTTGTCTTGAGCGCCTGGCCGTCCACTTCGCGCGTCCGATCATGCCCGGCGCGGAGTTCGGCAATGCGCGAGCGGTCGATATCAAAGCCGATGACCCGATGATGCCGTGCCATGGCGACCGCGAGCGGCAGGCCGACGTAACCGAGGCCGACAATCACGACATTGGTGCGGTGGAGCTGGGCGGGCAAGGCGATCGGACGCTTTTGTGGGGTTGGCTGTCGCCGAGCTAATCGCCTCAAATAGCGCCCATGTCAACCGGCGCGCGGTGGATTTTCGACGACCGAGCTTGCGGAGCGGGCCGCAGCCGTCTATAGCCGGGCCCCAACATGTCCACCCTGGTCACTGGCGCCGCCGGCTTTATTGGTTATCACCTTTCCGAGGCGTTGCTCGCCCGCGGCGAAGCTGTGATCGGCGTCGACAATCTGAACGATTATTATTCGGTGAAGCTCAAGGAAAGCCGGCTTGAGCGGCTGAAGCGCCACAAGGCGTTTCGTTTCCTCAACGCCGATATTGCCGAGCGCGAGGCCTTCGCCTCGGCCCTACCCGAGAAGGCGACGATCACCGCCATCGTTCACATGGCGGCGCAAGCGGGCGTTCGCTATTCGTTGGACCACCCCGATGCCTATGTTCGTTCAAACGTCATGGGTCAGCTTTCGATTCTCGAACTGTGCCGTGTTCTGCCGGCGCTGAAGCACCTGGTCTATGCGTCGACCAGTTCGGTCTATGGCGGCAACACGAAGCAGCCGTTTTCGGAGGATGATCGGGTCGATGATCCGATTTCGCTTTATGCGGCGACCAAGAAATCGGCCGAGTTGATGAGCCATGTCTATGCGCGGCTCTTTGGCATTCCGAGCACCGGGCTTCGTTTCTTCACGGTCTATGGGCCTTGGGGGCGACCCGATATGTCCGCCTATTTGTTTGCCGATGCGATTTTCGCCGATCGCCCGATCAAGCTTTTCAATGGCGGCGACATGCGACGCGATTTCACTTATGTCGATGATATTGTCGATGGTGTGGTGCGTGTGCTCGACGGCCCGCCGGTTGCGCGGGACGGCCGACCGCCCGAGCAGATTTACAACATTGGCAATCATCGGCCCGAACAATTGACGCATTATGTGAGCGTGCTCGAGCGGGCGATCGGCAAGAAGGCGATTATTGAGCTCGCGCCGATGCAGCCGGGCGATGTTAAGGAAACCTACGCTGACATTTCGGCGATCCAGCGCGATTTCGGCTTTCAGCCCAAGACCTCGATCGAAGAGGGTGTGCCTCGTTTCGTTGCCTGGTTCAAAGCCTATCACGGGGTTTAGACCGGGCGTTCGCAGCAAGAAGAGTCGCGCTGAATGAGCGGTGATCAGGCGGGACCCAAATCGTTGGCCGCTGAGCGCTTTAATGAAGCGGCGGCGCGCCATGTCGGCGGGCAAATGGCCGAGGCCGAGGCGCTCTATCGCGCCGCGCTGGAGCTACAGCCCGACCATGTCGAGGCGCTCGGCAATCTAGCCGCTATTTGTGCGCAAACCGGTCGGTTCGACGAGGCGGAGACGCTGTGCCGCCGTGCGCTGGCGCTCAGGCCCGATTTCGCGCCGGCGCTCAATACGCTCGGGATTGTGCTTCGCCGGCTCAATCGCTTTGAAGAGGCCGTGGTCTGTTACCGGCAGGCGCTCGAAATCGCGCCCGACGATGTGGCCACTTGGGGCAATCTTGGCCTCGCGCTGCGCGCGCTCGGTCGGCACGAAGACTCCGTGTTTCCCTTCGAGCGTGCGGTCGCGTTGCAGCCGACGCGTGCGTCGAACCACCTCAGTCTAGGCAATGCGCTGAGTGACCTTGGTCGCCTCGCGGAAGCGGAAGCTGTCTATCGGCAAGCGATCGCACTCGATGCCAATTACGCGGAAGCGCATGGCAATTTGGGCAGCGTCTTGCGCAAACTCGGTCGCCTCGATGAGGCTGAAACCGAGCTCAGCACGGCCTTGCGTCTCAATCCCAAGCTGATCTCAACGCGCTATAATTTAGCGAATGCGCACAAGGACGCACTTCGCTTTGAGGCGGCGATCACGGCCTATCGAGAGGTATTGAGCCTGGATCCAAATCATGTGGCGTCGCATTGGAACCTATCTCACGCACTGCTCGCGGCCGGGCATTTGGCGGAGGGCTTCGCCGAGTATGAATGGCGCTGGCGCTTGCCCGCGATGGGATCGCACGGATTCTCAGGGCAAATGTGGGGTCTGTCTGCAAAGCCCGGTGTGCCTGTCGTGGTTCATGCCGAGCAGGGTTTTGGCGATGCGATCCAATTTGCTCGTTATGTGCCGCTGATCGCGGCGCGCGGTCATCCCGTTACCATCAAGGTGCGCGAGCCGCTTCGCCGATTGTTCAACACCATTCCGGGCGTCCATGTTGTAACCGACATGCCGTCGGGTACTCAAATGGGGCGCCATTGCCCGATGCTCAGCCTGCCTCATGCTTTCGGTACGCGTCTTGAGACAATTCCCGCCAACGTGCCCTATTTGCAGGCTGAGCCACACGCGGCGGAAAGGTACCGGGCGAGATATGTCGGTGACCGCCTAAGGGTCGGGCTGGTGTGGCGGGGCAATCCGGAGAAAGATGGCGATGCGTGGCGCTCGCTTGATCCGGCCGAGCTTCGCTCGCTACTCGCGTTTGATGGCGTGAGGTTTGTCAGCCTGCAAAAACAGCCTATTCCCGGTGATCTTGATGTTCTCCGCCGCTTCGCCGGGCTCGATAACCCGATGCCCGAAGTCGAGGACTTCGCTGATACCGCGGCGCTTATTTCTGCGCTCGATGTGGTGATCTCGGTCGATACTGCGGTGGTTCATCTGGCGGGCGCTTTGGCAAAACCGGTATGGGTGCTGTTGCCTTTTGCGCCGGACTGGCGTTGGTTGACCGGGCGAGACGATAGCCCATGGTATCCAACCGGGCGGCTCTTCCGGCAATCGAAACCGGGCGATTGGGCCGGGGTTATCGAGCGGGTTGCCTTGGCGCTCGGGGCGTTGATCGACCAGAAGATTTCTTAGTGATTCTCGGCCAAAATCACGCAGGGCGTTCACGACGGCGCGGGCGGTAATGGCGCGGACCAAAAATCGACAGGCCGATGCAAATAGCAAGCTCGCATTGGCTCAACGCTTGGCCGAGGCGACAGCCTTGCAGCAAAAGGGTGCCGCTGGTCCGGCCGAGCGCCTCTATCGCGAGATGCTCGCCGCCGATCCCAACCAGGCCGATGCGCTGCACAATCTCGGCGTGATTTGCGCGCAATCATCGCGGCTCGACGAGGCGCTTGACCTGATCCAGCGCTCGCTCGCGCTGAAGCCAGATTTCGCCGCCGCCCATAACAGCCTCGGTATCGTGTTCAGGCGAATGGGGCGTGGTGCCGACGCCATCGCGAATTATGAACGGGCGCTCGACCTCGATCCGTCATACGTCGACGCCTGCCAAAATCTCGGCCTCGCTCTGCGGCTCGCGGGGCGGTTCGACGAGGCGGTGGTAAGACTGGGCGACGTGGTCCGCAAGAAGCCGGCCTCGCCTGACGCGCAATTCAATCTCGGGCAGGCGCTCAAGGACGCCGGTCATGTTGAAGCGGCGATGACCGCGTTTCGCGAAGCGATTCGCTTGCGCCCCGACCATGCCGAGAGCCAACGCGCGCTCGGCGCGGCGCTTCTTCAAACGGGCAAGAATGACGAGGCGCTTATCGCTTATGAATGCGCACTCGCGCTGAAACCCGATCAGCCGGAACTGCTCAGCCAAATCGGCAATCTGTTGGTGGGCCAAGACCGCCTCGATGAGGCAAAGAGCGCCTTTCGCCGCGCCGTCGCCTTGAAGCCCAATAGCCCTGAATTGTTGTGCAATCTGGGCGTTGCGCTCAATAATATGGAGCTGTCCGATGAGGCGATCGAAAGCTTCAATCGGGCGCTCGAACTCAGGCCCGATTTTGCTGAAGCGCTGACTAATCTCGGCGTCGCGTTGCAAGTTGTAGGTCGTCTGGCCGAGGCCGATACGGTTTTGACGCGGGCGGTCGCGTTGAAGCCGGATTTAGCAGCCGCTCATACCAATCTCGGCATGCTGCGGGGTACACAAGACCGGGTCGATGAGGCCATCGCTTGCTATCGGCACGCGATTTCCTTGCAGATCGACGCCATGGAGGCGCATCAGAATTTGTGCGCGGTCCTGCTGATGCATGGCCAGGTCGATGACGCGATTGAAGCAGGCCGGCGGGCCATCGAAATATCGCCAAACCATCATGCCTCGCGCTTCAATTTATCGACCGCTCTTTTGACCGCCGGTGAGTTCGCGGAAGGTTGGGAGGACTATGAAGCACGGCCGAGCCACAAGGAGGCGGGGCGCCGGCTCAAACATGGGCCGCTCTGGAGATTGGAGGCGCCGCGCGGTTCGCGGGTGTTGGTTTATAGCGAGCAAGGGTTGGGCGATTCAATTCATTTCGCCCGTTATGTTCGCCTCGTCGAAGCGCGGGGCGATCGCGTCGTACTCGAGACGCGCGGCCCGCTGCGCCGACTGATGAGCAGCCTCGGTAAAGCAACGCTGATCGAGCCGAATGAACCGGTGCCTGAGGTCGATTATCAAATTTCGCTTGTCAGCCTGCCGCGTGCCTTTGGCACCAGGCTCGACACCATACCTGCCGATGTTCCCTATTTGCGGGCGAATGAGAATGATGTCGCGCGGTTTCGTGCGCGCTTTGCTGGCGAGAAATTGTCTATCGGCTTGGTTTGGCGCGGCAACCCAAATCATAAGAACGATCGGAATCGTTCGCTCGATCCCACGCTTCTCGGGCCGCTGTTCAACGTTGATGGCGTGCGCTTTGTCAGCCTTCAAAAGCAGCCACGTGACGGCGATCTCGACCTGTTGCGGCGCCTCGGGCCGATCGAAGACCCCACATCAGAACTCAAAGACTTTGCCGATACCGCGGCGCTGATCGAAGCGCTCGATCTGGTGATCTCGGTCGATACGTCGGTCGCCCATTTGGCCGGCGCCTTGGCGAAGCCGGTGTGGATTCTCCTGCCGTCGTCGGGCGATTGGCGCTGGTTAATCGACCGGGAAGATAGCCCGTGGTACCCGACCGCGCGTCTATTTAGGCAGGCGAGCTATCGCGATTGGCCAAGTGTGATCGAGCGTGTCGCCGCCGCTTTGCGCGAGAAGGCCGCCCATGCGCCGGTGCGCGAAGGGGTCGCGCCGCCAGGGTGGTGCAGGATCCCTTCATGGCGGCCGTCGCGCATCAGCAGGCGGGCCGTGTCGCGGAGGCGGGAGCGCTTTATGACGGGCTCCTTGAGCGCGAGCCCGCTCACGTGGCGGCCCTACTCAATCTCGGTTCGCTTAAGCTCCAGCGCGGCGACCACGCTGATGCTCTATCGCTAATTGAACGCGCGGCCGCGCTCGAACCAAATAGCGCCGATGTGCATAACAGCCTCGGTTCGATCTTTGAGAAGCAAGGGCGATTGGAGGAAGCGGCGGCGGGTTTTGCGCGCGCCGCCGCGCTTCGCCCAGGCGCCATCGGTTTATTGCTGAGCCTTGCGTTCGTTCAACGCAAACTGGCGCGGTACGGCGAAGCGGTCATGACCGGCGAACGCGCGTTGGCGCTTGATCCCCGCTCGGTCGATGCGCTCAATTCCTTGGGCGTTTCACTTAAGAACGCCGGCCACAATGATGCGGCGTTGGATTGTTTTCGTCGGGCGATCGAATTGCGGCCGGTCAACCCCCAGGTCCATCTCGGTTATGCCAATGTGCTCTATGAGCTTAAACGCTTCGATGATGCCGTGGTCGCCTATCGCCGCGCCATTGAACTCAAGCCCGATTATGGCGAGGCGCATGGCAATCTTGGCGTCGTGTTGCAGGCGCTCGAGCGTTATGGCGAAGCACAAGATAGTTTTAAACGCGCGCTTGAGTTGATCGGCGATTCGCCCGAATTGTTGACCACCTATGGGCTTACACTACAGGCGGTGGAGCGCTATGACGACGCGATCGTTCAGCATCGGAAAGCGCTCGCGCTCAAGCCTGATTTTCCATCGGCCTACAATAATCTTGGTATCTCGCTCGCCGCGCTGAACCGCCGTGATGAGGCGCTCGCCGCCTATCGTCGTGCGCTGGAGATTCGCCCCGACTACCCGGAAGCGCTCAACAATTTGGCCAATCTCTTGAAGGAATTGTCGCGGCCCGACGAGGCGCGGGCGGCCTATAATCGCGCGCTAGAGATCAGGCCCAATTTTCATGAGGCCGAGCTAAACCGCGCCAATATCGACTATGGGATGGGGGATATCAAAAAGGCGATCGGTGCCTATCGCGAAATCTTGGCGAAGGCGCCTGCGATGGTCGATACGCATTTCAATTTGGCCTTGGCGCTGCTCACGCTGGGTGAATTCGCCGAAGGGTGGGAGGAGCATGAATGGCGCTGGCAGCGTCCCGGCGTCAAACCACATGGCTTCAAACAGCCGATGTGGCATCAGGCCGCGCCGCGCGGCGCCCGGGTTCTCGTTCATTCGGAGCAAAGCTTTGGCGATGCCATCCAGATGGCGCGCTATGTGCCGCGTATCGTCGCCCTCGGCCACCGCGTCAAAATCGGCGCGCCGAAGCCTTTGCGTCGTTGGCTCGCCACACTGCCCGAGGTTGAGGTCATCCAGACGGTCGAGCGCCATAACGAGGTTGATTTTCAAATTCCGTTCCTCAGCCTGCCACGTACGTTTGGTACAAGGCTTGAGACCATTCCGGCTGAGGTGCCCTATCTTCCAGTGCCGCTCGAGGAAGCGGCGCGCTTTCGCAAAAAACTCGGTGATGGGTTCAAGGTCGGCCTGGTTTGGCGCGGTAGCAAAATCCATAAGAACGATCGCAACCGCTCGATTGATCCGCGTTTGTTGGCGCCCCTGTTCGGTATCGAGGCTGTGCGGATCGTCAGCCTTCAAAAGGAGCCGCGTCCGGGTGATTTGGCGGTCATGCGCGATCTCGGTCCGTTCATTGATCTCACGGCCGAGTTTTCCGATTTCGCGGCCACAGCCGCCTTTGTCGAAACGCTCGATCTCGTCGTCGCGGTCGATACCTCGGTCGCGCACGTCGCCGGCGCGCTCGGCAAGCCGCTATTTTTGATGCTGCCCTTCGTACCCGATTGGCGTTGGTTGCTCGACCGTGACGATAGCCCCTGGTATCCCAGTGCGCGCCTGTTTCGCCAAACGCAGATCGGCGATTGGTCGGATGTCATAGAGCGTGTCGCGGCGGCCCTCCGCGAACGCGTTGCGCGATAACTGGCGGTGACAATGGAGGACGAAACATCGGCGGATGAGCGGCTGGCCCGAGCGGTCACGGCCCATAGTCGGGGGGATCTGACCGAGGCCGAGCGACTTTATCGGGTGGTCTTGACCGCATGCCCGACACAGCGTGATGCGCTCAACAATCTCGGTGTGATTTGCGCTGAATCGGGGCGCATCGATGAAGCGAAGGCCCTCATCGAACGCGCCCTTGCGGCACATCCTGATTTTGCCGTAGCGCATAACAGTCTGGGCATCGTGCTGCGCCGGCTCGATCGCCTGGATGACGCGGTCGATCATTATCGGCGCGCCGTCGAGCTCGATAATCGCTATGCCGAGGCCTTCACCAATCTCGGTCTGTCATTGCGGGCGCTTGGGCAGCACGATGAGGCGATCGCAGCGATGCGTCGTGTCGTGACCTTGCGGCCGGAATCGGCTGATGCCCATATGAGCCTCGCCTCGACTCTGCTGATGACCGGTAATTTCGCCGAGGGCCGGCGCGAATATGAGTGGCGTTGGAAATTGGAGCGTCTGCCGCCACCGCCGGTGCTCGCGCCGCCTTGGACGCTCGATGCGCCGAGGGGAAGTTCCGTGTTGCTCAATACCGAGCAAGGCTTCGGCGATACCATTCAATTTACGCGCTTTGCGCCTTTCCTTGTCGAACGGGGCCATCGCGTAGTGCTTGAGGTGCGCGAGCCATTGCAGCGCCTGTTTGCTGGTGCTTTACCGGGCGTCGAGATCATTGTGCGGGGCGCGAAGATCGGGCCGGTTGACCGGCAGATCGCGCTGTTGAGCCTACCGCGCGTCATGGGAACCACGCTCGATACTATTCCCACGAAGGTGCCCTATTTGTCGGCCGATATTGACGCGGTTGAGCGGTGGCGCGCGCGGCTTGATTTCAAACGACCAAACATTGGATTGGTGTGGCGTGGTAGCGCGACGCATGGCAAGGACCGCGCCCGTTCGCTCGATCCCGCATTGCTAGCGCCGTTATTTGCGATCGATGGTGTGCAGCTGGTCAGCCTGCAAAAAGCACCAAGGCCTGGTGACCTCGATGTTATCGCGCGGCTCGGTCGGCTCGAGGATTGGACGGCGGAGCTTGACGACTTCGCGGATACCGCCGCGCTGATCTCAGCCCTCGATTTGGTGATCACGGTCGATACGTCGGCCGCGCATCTGGCAGGCGCCTTGGCCAAGCCGTTCTGGGTCATGCTGCCGCACGTGCCCGATTGGCGTTGGCTTCTGGCGCGTGAGGATAGCCCGTGGTATCCGACCGCGCGGCTGTTTCGCCAAACCCGCCTGGATGATTGGGAGGGCGTTATTCAACGGGTTGGCACGGCGCTGATTGAGTGGTGGGGAAAGCGCGCGCCGTAATGCGATTCAGGCTAAGATGTCTGCATGAGGGAGTTCGTCGAGATCGTCGTGTTGCCGCCGACCAGCCTATTCATTTTGGGCGCGCTCGGTCTCGTGCTGTTGGTCTTTCGTGTTCGCTTCGGCGGATTTCTTTGCGTGCTCGCCCTCATTCTGCTCTATGCGCTTTCGACCCCGGCCGTGGCACGCGCGATTGGCATGCCACTCAATGCGGCGCCCGCGCTCGAGCCGGCGCGCTTCGAGGATGATGTTGGCGCCATCGTGATTCTGGGTGCCGGGCGCTATGCCCAGGCGCCCGAATATGGCGGCGATACGATCAGCGGCAACGGGCTCGAGCGCGTGCGCTATGGTGCGTGGCTGCATCGCAAGACGGGTCGGCCCATTTTGGTCAGCGGGGGCGACCCCGATATGGCTGGCATCCCCGAGGCAACCTTGATGAAACGCGCGCTCGAAAGCGAATTCGGCGTGACCGTGGCGTGGATCGAGGCGGCCTCGGCCAACACCGCCGAAAACGCCAGCCTCAGCCAGGCGATTCTTGAGAAAGCGGGCATCAAGAAGATTTATCTGGTTACCCACGCCCAGCATATGCGCCGCGCGGTCGAGGCGTTCGAGCGGACCGGGCTTCTTGTCGTGCCGGCGCCGACGATCCTGCCCCGGCAACGCGGCCTTGCGCCCGCAGACTTCATCCCCACGGGCGGCGCCATGAGCACGAGCGCGCGCGTGGTCCATGAATGGCTCGGCCGCGCCTGGTACGCGCTGGCGGAGTGACAAGCGCCATGTTAGAGAGGCGGCGCCAATGGGGCGTGGCCAAGCGGTAAGGCAACGGTTTTTGGTACCGTGATCCCAGGTTCGAATCCTGGCGCCCCAACCATTTCCTCGACCGACCGTGAAAAGGAATGACGGGCATGTCAGCCAAGACGACCCTGCCCATTCGCAGTACCGATTCCGGGCGCGCCGCCGCCGAGCAGGTGCGGGCCTTGCTGCGGCGTTCCATTGCGGTGAAAGAGAGTTTGATCGCCGGCCATGCCGAGCGTGTGGTCGAGATCGCTGAGCTATGCGCGGCCGCGCTTGCCGCCGGCGGCAAATTGATGTTTTGCGGCAATGGCGGCTCGGCCGCCGATGCTCAGCACCTCGCGGCCGAACTTTTGATTCGGCTGCGCTCCGAGGTCAATCGTCAGGGGCTACCGGCGCTCGCGCTCGCCACCGATTCCTCGTCGCTCACCGCGTGCGGCAATGACTATGACTTCGAAACCTATTATGCCCGCATGGCCGAAACCTTGGGTCGACCCGGCGATGTGCTGATCGCGATCACCACCTCGGGCCGCTCGCCCAATATCGTGCGCGTGCTGCAAGCGGTGCGAACAAAGGGCATTAAGACGGTTGGCCTGCTTGGCAATGATGGCGGGCCGGCGCTGGCCGAATGCGATCTCGCGTTGATCGTGCCGTCAAAGGAAACCGGGCGCATTCAAGAAGCCCATATCGCGATCGGCCACGCGGTGATGGAGCTGATCGAGGACCGCCTGCTGGCGGCTGGCTTGATCAAGAGTTGATGTGGCGCCCCTAGCGCGTCGGAACCGGTGTCGGCCCTGAATAATTGTAGAACCCTTTGCCGGTCTTGCGGCCGAGCCAACCGGCCTCGACATATTTCGCGAGCAGCGGGCAGGGGCGGTATTTGCTATCGGCCAGGCCCTCATAGAGCACCTGCATGATGGCATGACAAGTGTCGAGCCCGATGAAATCGGCCAGCTCCAGAGGGCCCATCGGGTGATGCGCGCCGAGCTTCATGGCGGTGTCGATATTCTGCACCGAGCCGACGCCCTCATAGAGCGCGTAGATCGCCTCGTTGATCATCGGCAACAGGATGCGGTTGACGATGAAGGCGGGGAAATCCTCGGCGGTGGCCGAGGTCTTGCCGAGCTTCAAGGTCAGCTCATGAATGGTTTTATAGACCGTCTCATCGGTCGCGATACCGCGCACCAACTCAACCAATTCCATGCGTGGCACGGGGTTCATGAAATGCATGCCCATGAAGCGCTCGGGCCGATCGGTCGCCGCGGCGAGCCGCGTGATCGAGATCGACGAGGTGTTCGAACAGATGATCGCTTCGGGCTTCAGCACGCCCTTCAATTTGGCGTAGATGGCTTTTTTGATCACTTCGTTTTCGGCGGCGGCCTCGATCACGAGATCGACATTCTTGAGCGCGTCGATATCGGCGGCGGGTTTGATCAACGCCAGCGCGGCAGCCTTCTGATCGGCCGTGATCAAGCCCTTATTGACCTGCCGGCCGAGACTTTGCTCGATCGTCGCAAGGCCCTTTTTGATCTGCTCTTGCGAGATATCAGAGAGCAACACCTCGAAGCCTTTGAGCGCGAACACATGGGCAATGCCATTGCCCATTTGGCCCGCGCCGATGATGGCGATCGTTTTGATCATGGACGTTCTCTCGCCGCGCGGGGGTGGCGCGGCGCCTCCTCATCTCAGCTTGATGGCTTGTTCTTCGATAGGCCCTGCTTGTCGAGTTCGGCCGCAAGCTCGGGCAGTGCTTTGAACAAATCGGCGACCAGACCGTAATCGGCAACCTGAAAGATCGGCGCTTCGGCATCTTTGTTGATGGCGACGATCACCTTCGAATCTTTCATGCCGGCGAGATGTTGGATCGCGCCTGAAATGCCGACCGCGACATAGAGATCAGGCGCCACCACCTTGCCGGTTTGCCCGACCTGATAGTCGTTCGGCACAAAGCCGGCATCGACCGCCGCGCGAGAGGCCCCAACGCCGGCGCCCAAGCGATCGGCGACCGCTTCGATCAGTTTGAAATTGTCGCCGCTCTGCATGCCGCGCCCACCGGAGACGATAATCCGCGCGCTGGTCAGCTCCGGGCGGCCGGTATTGGCGAGCTCGGCTTTGACAAAGCGCGATAGGCCTTTATCGCCCGCGCCGCTCGCGGCCTCGATCGTGGCGTTGCCGCCATCTGCCGCAGCCGGCTCAAAGGCCGTCGCGCGCACCGTAATGACACGCTTGGCATCGAGGCTTTGCACCGTTGCCATTGCATTGCCGGCATAGGTCGGCCGTACAAAGGTATCGGGTGAAATGATTTGGGAGATTTCGGAAATCTGCGCGACGTCCAAGAGCGCGGCAATGCGCGGCATCAAGTTTTTGCCGAACGTGGTGGCGGTTGCGAGCAGATGCGTATAGCCGCCAGCCAGCCCAACCGCGAGCGGCGCCATATTTTCGGCGAGGCCATGGCCATAGGCCGGGTCATCGGCGTGCAAAACTTTGCGCACGCCGGCCACTTTTGCGGCCTGCGCGGCGACACCTTGCGCGCCGGCGCCGGCGACCAGTAGATCGACCTCGCCGCCAAGCGCCTTGGCCGCCGTCACCGCGTGAAGCGTCGCACGCTTGAGCGATTTGTTGTCGTGTTCGGCAATGACAAGCGCGCTCATCCGATCACCTTCGCTTCGGAGCGGAGTTTGCTGACCAATTCGGCGACATCGGCGACCTTGACGCCGCCTTTGCGCCGCGCCGGCTCTTCAACCTTCAACACCTTGAGGCGTGGGGTCACGTCGACGCCTAGATCTTCCGGCTTCAGCGTGTCGATGGTTTTCTTTTTCGCCTTCATGATATTGGGCAGCGAGGCATAACGCGGCTCATTCAGCCGCAAATCGGTCGTCACGATCGCGGGCAGATTGATCGCGATCGTCTCGAGCCCGCCATCGACCTCGCGCGTGACCTCGGCACCTTCGCCCTCGATCTTTAGCTTCGAGGCAAAGGTCGCTTGCGGCCAATCCAAGAGCGCGGCCAACATTTGGCCGGTCTGGTTGTTGTCGTCATCGATCGCTTGCTTGCCGAGGATAATAAGCTTCGGTTGTTCCTTGGCCGCGATCGCCTTCAAAAGTTTTGCGATGGCGAGCGGCTGCAAGGCAACGTCCGTCACCACATGAATGGCGCGGTCGGCGCCAATCGCGAGCGCCGAGCGTAAGGTCTCCTGCACGGCTTGGGGGCCAGCCGAAACCGCGATCACTTCGCTCGCAATATTCGCTTCGCGTAATCGCACGGCCTCTTCGATCGCGATTTCGCAAAACGGATTCATCGCCATTTTTACATTCGCGGTCTCGACGCCCGTACCGTCCGCCTTGACGCGGACTTTGACATTGGCGTCGATCGTTCGCTTTACCGCGACAAGCACCTTCATTGTTGTTCGTCCCTCATTTGCTCAAGGCCCCGACAGGCCGCAATATGGCGGGCGGCGCCCCATTCTAGGCGACCCGCGGCACATTTCTTCGCAAATGCAATAGAACCGATGCGCGGACTTCGCAGACGCACCATAGGCGGGTGTCCTTTGTGAAGTCAACGCCGCCACTGGCGCGGCTTATCGGTTGGCGCCGGGGACCCAGAGGACGTCGCGGGCGCCCTTGTCGTTCAGGTCGCGGCCAAGCACGAAAAGGTGGTCTGAGAGCCGGTTGAGATAGACGATCGCGAGTGGGTTGACCGCGTCTTCGCGCGCGAGGGCAACGGTGAGGCGCTCGGCCCGGCGCGCCACCGTGCGGGCCAAATGAAGATAGGCCGAGGCCGCCGTGCCGCCCGGCAGGATGAACGATTCAAGCGGCTTCAATTCGGCGTTCATCGCATCGATTTCGTGCTCGAGTCGGTCGATCTGCGCCTGCACGATTTGCAGCGCGCCGGGCTTCGGCTTCGGGTTGCAGAGATCGGCGCCAAGGTCGAACAAATCGTTTTGAATACGCCCGAGCATGGCATCGGCCGCGCCTTCGGTGTGGAGACGCGCGAGGCCGATCGCGGCATTCGCTTCATCGACCGTGCCGAAGCTCTCGACCCTCAGATCGTCTTTCGGCGTGCGCGAGCCATCGCCGAGCGAGGTTTCGCCCTTGTCGCCGCCTCGCGTATAGATGCGCGTCAGACGAACCATGGCCGGCCTATTTCTTGAAGACGAAAACGAGGATCGCCAGCAGGGCGACCGCGGCCAATTGCAAGCCAACGCGCCAGCGCATCAACCGATTGCCGCGATTGCCATCCTTGCCGCCCTTGCCGATCGTGCCGAGCCCCATGAACAGCACGACAACCGTTCCGGCCATGGCGACATAGACCAAGATTTGAACGACCGTGCTCATGGTTCCAGACTCGGTGATGCCTATTCTACGCCGACGTAGGCCGGCCCGTGCGGCCAAAGGCGTGACATTCAGCCCGGCAATGGTCAAGTCAAACCGCGATCATGGGCCCGGCTTGCCGGCCGGGGTATCCTTGGGTACTCTAGCGTTATGGACCTGGAGCAACCGATCCGCAGCCTGTGCGCGGCGCGAATTACGGACCCGGCGCTTATCAAGCGCCGGGCTTCTTTGATTCGCCCCCTCAGCCCTGCTTTATCGGAGTTGCTCCGCCATGTCGTATTCTAACGAATCGCCCTATTCACCCCCTTTAGCCGTTACCAGCTTTTCGGTTCAGACCGACGCCGAGCCAACCACGCTGGCCCGCGTGCTCGAAGTCTTCGCTTTGCGCGAGGTGATGCCGGCGCGCTTCCACAGCGTCGTCGACCCACTGCCGCTCAATGAGCCGAACACGGGCCGCCTCAATGTCGACATTCAAGTTGCTGGGTTGGCGCCCGAGGCCGCCGAAGCCATCGCGCGTAAGCTCGCGGCGGTGATCGGGGTGCGTTCGGTGTTGACCGAAGGGCCGGCCACTTGTTCCGGTTGAGCCGATCAGCCCCTCAATAAGGGGTCGAATAGGCCGGTTTCCAGCACGGCGATGATCGCCTCGGGCGCGACGCCATTCTCACGGAGCGTCGCCAGATTAAGCGCGTTGTCGCGTTTGGCGAAGCGCCGACCGCTCGAATCCGTGATCAGCCGGTGGTGCGCGTAGTCTGGCGTGTCGAGCCCGAGCAGGGCCTGAAGCAAACGGTGAATGTGGGTGGCTTCGAACAAATCTTCGCCGCGCGTGACCAAGTTTACGCCCTGTAGATGATCGTCGAGCGTTGCCGCCAAATGATAGCTCGTGGGCATTTCCTTGCGCGCGATGACGATATCGCCGAAGCGGTCGGGCCGGGCCTTGATGCGTCCCTGGTTGCGGTCGTGCCAATCGAGCGGGCCAGTTTGGGTCAACGCCGCTTGGACATTGAGGCGTAGCGCAAAAACCTCGCCGTGCGCGATGCGTGCCGCGCGTTCGGCGGCGGACAACATGCGGCAGATGCCGGGATAGATCGGCTCGGGTTGTTCGTTTGATAGGTGCGGCGCCGCGCCGGCGCGCGCGATTTCGGCCTTGATCGCGGCGCGCGTGCAGAAACAGGGATAGATCAAACCCGCTTGTTCGAGGCGTGCGAGGGCGGCCGCATAATCCGCCATATGTTCAGATTGGCGGCGTAGCGGGCCATCCCAAACGAGGCCGAGCCAGGCGAGGTCGCGCTGGAGCGCGGCGTCGAACGCGGGTTTGCAGCGGGTTGGATCGATGTCTTCGATACGCAGCAGGAAGCGCCCGTCTTCGGTTTTGGCCGCGCGCCAGGCCGTGAAGGCCGCAAAGGCATGGCCGAGATGCAGAAGGCCGGTTGGGCTCGGCGCAAAGCGTGTGACGGTTCGACGCGTCATGGCGGGTGACCTTGAAGCGATGAGCGCGAAGCCCCATCATCAATCGGTCTCAATGATGCACCATGAAGGATGAGCCCATGAGCGGTGGCACCCCGCGCCTTGACGGTCCTGAACTGCCGCCGCAGAGCGGGGGAAAAGCGCGGCAATTGATCGTGTTTCTGCACGGCCTCGGCGCCGATGGCAATGATTTGATCGGCCTGGCCGATCATTGGGCGGCGCTGTTGCCAAACGCGCATTTCGCTTCGCCGCACGCGCCCGAGCCATGCGACATGGCGCCGATGGGCCGGCAATGGTTCTCGCTGCAACGGCGCGACGAGGCGGCCTTGTTGAACGGCGTCAGTCGCTTGGCACCACTGTTGAATGAATATCTCGATGCGCGGCTCGCGGCCTTGGGTCTCAGCGCGCAATCCCTCGCGCTGGTCGGCTTCAGCCAGGGCACCATGACCTCGCTCTATGTCGCCTATCGTCGGCCGATGGGCGTCGGCGCGGTGCTCGGTTATTCGGGCCGGATCATCGGGGCCGAGCGCCTGGCCGAGGAAGCCCGCGCCAAGCCGCCGACCATGCTGATTCACGGCGATGCCGATGAGATCGTACCCGTGGGCGCGATCTTCGAGGCGGCGCAGGCCTTGGGCGCCGCCGACATTCCGGCGCAATGGCATATCAGCGAAGACCTCGGCCACGGCATCGCGCCCGATGGGCTCGAAATCGGCGGCAAATTCCTGCTCGATACGGTCGGGCGGGTTTGAAATTTTCACGAGAGTTGATTGTGGTCATGAAACGATTTGCCGTTTCGGTGTGCTTTGTTCTGGCTGTTTCGATCGCCGCGCTCGGCCACGCGCATGACTATAGCTTTGGTGACATCGAAATCACCCATCCCTGGGCGCGCTTCACGCCGCCCGGTGCGCCGAATGGCGCGGCCTATTTAGTGATCGAGAACAAGAGCGCCGCGCCTGACCAGCTGATCGGCGCCGCGACACCGCGCGCGGCCAAGGTTGAGTTCCATGGCCACGAGATGGAGGGCGAGATGATGGCCATGCGTCAGCGCGAGGCGATCGACCTCGCCGCGAAGGACATCGTCGCGTTCGAACCCGGCGGCCTTCATTTGATGCTGCTTAAGCTTACCGCGCCACTTAAAGACGGCGAGCGCTTTCCGCTCACGCTTCGGTTCGAAAAGGCCGGCGACATATCGATCGAGGTGGTGGTTGAGCGTGGGACCGAAACAAAGTCGGGCACGCACCATCAGATGAAATAATCAGCGGGGCTCCGGCGCGTCGTCGCGGAGCGTGTTGCGCGCGCCAATGGCCACCGCCGGGCCCGGCATCGCCACCAGCACGCGGCGGCGCACGCGCTTCGCCGCGGGGCGCGCGCCATAAACCTGCTTGGTCGCCTCGACCAGTACGACACCGCCAAACGGCTTGCCGAAAATCGGCCCAAGGCGCTGCCAGAGCGCGCTCGTGCGTAAGATGAGCCGCGCTTGAATGGGCGGCAGATAGAGCGCGCCTTCATGACGCACGGGGTCGAAATGATTTTCGCGCAACAGCCGCGTCAATTGCGAGCCGCTGAATGGCCGGCCATGGCCGAAGGGCGTGCGCTCGACACGCGCCCAAAGGCTCCGCCGGTTCGGCACCAGCGCGAGGAGGCGCCCGCCGGGCCTTAGCACGCGCCAGACCTCGCGCATCAAAGGTTCGGTCTGCTCGGCGAATTCGATCGCGTGCACGAGCAAAATCCGATCGATCGATTCATCGGGTAGCGGCAGCTCGCCTTCCTCGGTGATCGCGACCAGGCGCTTGCCATCGCTCGGCCAGGCCAAAACGCCTTGGCCTGCCGGCATGAAGGCGATGGTGCGCACGGCCTCCTCGCGAAAGAGGCCGAGAAAGGGCGTGGCATAGCCGAGCCCAAGCACGGATTCGCCGGTCACCTTCGGCCAGAGCGCGCGCAGCTCGCGCCGGATCACGCGCCGCGCGACCTGGCCGAGGTGCGATTCATAGAAGGCGTTCAGATCGACGACATCCGGGCGCATGGGGAATCATAGCACGACCTAGAGTTTTGGTTAGTCGGCAGCGGAAGATGGCAAGCTCTGCCGCAACATTATGATCGATTTGTTTTGGTCTGCCCCACCCGGCAACGCAAGCGTTGCCGCCCTCCCCCTCAAGGGGGGAGGGGAAGGAAATTCGGATTGTCGTGGTGCGTACCTTTTACCCCCTCCCCCTCGACGGGCGAGAGTTGGGGTGGGGGTGACTGCGAAAGCGACTTGGTGCCCCGCCTCAATACATATGCGTGCGGCGGTTCATCCAGCCTGCCTTCCGGTACCATCGACCGCCATCTCCAGCACATCCAGAAACGACGAATCGTATGTCTCATCGACGTGGCGCTGGTTCCACAGCCCTGATTCGCGCACGAGACTGCGGTCGGAGCCTTGCCCGAGCCACCCGAGGGATGGCGGATCGAGGGCTGGGCGGTCGAAATTGCTCAGCAGCGCAATGCCATTGCGCTCGATAAACCCGCGTAGACTTTGGGGCCCGGGATCGTCGTTGATGTCGAGCCAGAGGAACGGCATGGCCCCGATATATCGCGTCACGGCCTGCTCGACCGGCGCTTCGGCTTTGTTCAACGCTTCTCGATCGATGCCTAACGCCGCCGCTGCCTTGGTGGCGTCGCTCTTCACGCCCCAGGAAGGGCAAAGCGGGGCCTTCCCTGCCGCGATCAGCGCCTGACCAATCAGCAGACGGAAGATCGAGCCGCGGTGATTCCCTCCGCCTGACGAAGGTCCGCGATGCTGTCCGAGCCGCTGGCCGAGCGTCGAACGCGAACCCGCACGAAGCGCGTGCGTGCCCACACGCACGACGCGCGGCCCGGCGCCGCTTTCTTGGCGAACTTCGGACGGCTCGAAGAACAGATAGACTCCGCGCTGGGGCCAATCACGATACGTGCCAAAGTTCGCGAGCGTGCGAGTTCCACCGGCGCGTTGCTGCAGGCGGTCGAGCAGGCCGTAGAAACGCAGGAGATCTTCGAGGCGGCTCATTCCTCTTCGGATAACCAGGCCAACTGCTCGCCGCGAGTGAGATGTTCCATCGGGGCTTCCACAACCAACCCATGTCGTCGCAGGGGCTCGATTAGAAACTCGCGGTAGCGTGCTCCGGCTAAGAACACAACGCGTCGATAGTTGGCAGTGGCCGGCAGAAGCCTTTCGAGAACCTTGGCCGCCCAGGCCTTCCGCACGGCGACTCCGAGCGTATTCAGTGTGTAATCATAGGGAGCGATCACTTCGCCGGGATCGACGAGGCCGTATTGCGACGAGAGAAGCAACCACCGTGCGCCGCTCGCTTCAACGAGATTCCGCGCCTTGCGAAACAGGGGAGACGTATAGAGTTCTCGCGCAGGCGCAGCGTGTGGCAGTTTACTTTTGACGCAAGATATCAAGACAAGCGCATCGGAGAGATCGAGAGTGCTGCTTGCTCGGGGCGCCGCAGGCTCGGGCATAGGTGCTGGAACTGAGGCCGTGAGTCGTTCAGATGAAGGCGGGGCGCTAAGCCCAAACCTAAAGTAGACGTTCGCACCGTTCGGCGGACCTTTGCGTTCTATGACCTTGACGCCAGCGACGTCGTTGAATTTCCTGCTGCCGATTGCGCTGCAAACTGCCGGCATGGCGCTGCTCAAACCCATCGCCTTATGTATGTCACCAACGCGAATGGTGAGCTCCTTGTGACCAGCCGCCCTCGCGGGAGCGACAAGGCGATCGATGACGAACTGACGAATCCGATCGGCCTGACCGATATCGCGTCGATCGGTCCGCTTGCTTGATGTCTCAATCGGCTGGGTCGGACTTTGTGAGTCTATTTTCTCGTGCCGTGGCCTGAAATTTTCGGTTGCTTCACTTTGGTTGACGTCTGCCACGGGCTGCTGAATCTCGCCGCCCGCTTCTTCTTCGTCGAGATGGAGCCGGCGCAGTGCCTTTTTCATCGTTTCGACGTCATTGGCCTCGGGCGCCGAAATCGCGGCCAGAAGACGCCCTGAGGTATCAAGCGCGCGGTAAGCGTCGTCGGCCGAGAAATGGCCCTGGTGTGCCCACCGGTTCCGAATGTCTATTAGTTCGTTGACGAGACTGCGTTCGGCTCTGCCGAAGCGGGGACGGAAAACTTCGCCCCAACTTCGATCCATGATGACCAACAGAGCGGCGACGTCGTAGGTCGCATCGGCCTTTTCACTACGAAGCCGGGTGTCGGCCAGTATGTCTTGGATTTGTTCGGCCCAGCCCTTGCCGAATTGAGCCTTGAACTCGCGTTCGATGAACGGTCGCAAACCATCCCGCAGCCACCCTAGGGCTTTGCCGACTCGCTCATGATTGGAGGTGCTCATACCGCCTCAATACATATGCGTGCCGCCGTTCATGGTGACGGTCGAGCCCGTGGTCCAGGCCGCTTTGTCATCGACCAGGAACAGCACCGCATGGGCGACTTCTTCGGGCAGGCCGAAGCGGCGCACCGGCGATTTATCCAGGATCTTCTCGCGAATGCGCGCCGGCGCGTCGCGCATCATATAGGTGTCGAGATAGCCGGGCGCGATGTTGTTGACCGTGATGCCGTATTTCGCGGCTTCGAGCGCGAGGCCCTTGGTGAAGCCGTGCATGCCGGCTTTGGCCGCGACGTAATTGACCTGGTTGAGCTGGCCGGCCTGGCCGTTCATCGAGCCGATATTGACGATGCGGCCCCAGCGCTTCTCGATCATCGCGGGGTAAACCTGCTTGCACATGTAGAAGACCGAATCGAGATCGATGCGGATCACTCTGTGCCATTGTTCGACGGTCATGTTCTCGAACTTGGCTTCCGAGACCGCGCCGGCGTTGTTGACCAGAATGTCGATCGCGCCCAAATCTTTCACCACTTGGGCGTGGCCGCGCGCGCAGGAATCGAAATCGCCGACGTCCCATTTATAGGCCTTGATGCCGGTCTCGGCGCTGAATGCCTGGGCGAACTTGTCGTCGCTCGCATAATTGACCGCGACTTTATGGCCGGCGGCCTTGAGCGCGACCGCGATCGCCGCGCCAATGCCGCGACTGCCGCCCGTAACAAGTGCAATGCGTGAGGTCATCGTTCTCTTACTCTGTTTGTTCGTCGATCAATACATGTGCTGGCCGCCATTCACCGAAACCGTCGAGCCGGTGATGAAACCGGCGTCGTCGGCCACCAGGAACAGCACGGTGCGCGCGATGTCGTCCGCGCGCCCCAAGCGCCCGACCGGAATGCGCGCGATGATTTTTTCCAAAATATCGGCCGGCACGGCGCGTACCATGTCGGTGTCGACATAGCCGGGCGCGACCGCGTTGGCCGTGATGTTGAAGCGCGCGCCCTCTTGCGCGAGCGCCTTGGTGAAGCCGTGAATGCCCGATTTCGCGGCGGCGTAATTGACCTGGCCATATTGGCCCGCCTGGCCGTTGATCGAGCCGATATTGACGATGCGGCCGAATTTTTTCTCGCGCATGCCGTTCACGACAAGGCTGCATAGATTGAAGCACGAGCTCAGATTAGTATCGAGCACCGCGCGCCATTGCTCGGGCGTCATGCGGAAGATCGTCGAATCGCGCGTGATGCCGGCATTGTTGACCAGAATTTCAACCGGCCCGAGCTCGGCGGTGATTTTGGCGATGCCGGCCTTGCAGGCGTCGTAATCGGCGACGTCCCATTTAAAGGTTTTGATGCCGGTCTCGGCGTTGAAGCGCTTCGCGGCCTCGTCATTGCCGGCATAGGTCGCGGCAACCTTGTAGCCGGCCTCGTGCAAACGACGTGAAATCGCTTCGCCAATGCCTCGTGTGCCGCCGCTGACCAATGCGACCCGTGCCATGATGGCCTCTTTGGTAGACCCGCCTCGCGGCGAGGTGAATTTGTGCTTTAGATTTGGCCTTGGGTCTCGCGGCGTCGCAAGCGGTCATTTGTACGAGGTCTCGATGAGTCATGCTCATCAAGACTTGGTGTTATTTCGACGTTTCGAGAATCCAGCGCGCGAGCGGTCCATAAAGCGCGGTGTTGGCGCGTGGGCTCGCGATCATGCCGATATGACCAAGGGGCGGGCGCATGGCGCGGGCGCCTGGGATCGAATGCGCCAGCACTTCGGCCGTGGGCGGCGGCACGATGCGGTCCGCCTCCGGAACCACCACGAGCGCGGGCATGGCAAGGCGCTCAGGGTGCACCGCCTCGCCGCCGACTCTATAGGTGCCGCGTCCCGGCTGGTTTTCGTCATACCAGCCGGTCAAACATTGGCGCGCCACGGGGCCGGCGAGCGGCACGCCGTCATTAAGCCAGTCCTCGAGCGCGACGAAGCCTTGCGCCGCCGCGCTCGTGGGGTCGAGCGTGGCGAAGCGCACGAATTTGCGCGCCGCCAAGAGGGGGTCGAGCCCGCTGAACAGGCTTTGAATGAGATCGGTCGGTAACAGACCGAAAAGGTTGATCGCGTTGTCGAGCATGGCGCGATGCGCCTGAAGGAGGGTGCGCTGGGTACCGCCATCGGCCGCGAAATCCCAAGGCGTCGCCAAAAGGCCGAGCGCGTTCACCTTGTCGGGCGCGCGGAGTGCCAGCGGCAGGGTCAACAGCCCGCCCATGCAATAGCCGATCAAGGCCATGGGACCGCCATAAGAGGCGACCGCCGCGTCGAGCGCCTTGGCGAGCCGGCCGAGGATGTAGTCGTCCAGCGAAAAGCGCTGCTCGACCGCGCCGGGTGCCGCCCAATCGAGCAGGAAGCATCTGATGCCGTCGCGGTTGAGGGCGCGCATCAGGCTGCGCTCGGGCGCGAGATCGAGAATATAGGCGCGGTTGATCAGGGACGGCACGAACAGCGCGGCTGCCTTGGTCGGCCCGGCTGGCCGGTAATCGAGCAAACGCGAGGTGCCCTCGGCCCACAGCACGGGCGGGTCGATCAGGCTTCGGCGATAGGGATGGGCGCGGTAGGCCGCGATGCCGTCGAGAAAGAGCCCAAAGCGCCGTCTGGTTTCGCGCTCGAGTGCCGTGAGCAGGGCGTCGGGCGGTGCCTTGGCCAGGGCGTCGGCGAGCGCGGTCGCGTCAGCCGCCAGCCCGTTTTTCCAATTGATCGAGTTGCTCTTCGCAAGCGGCAAGGCGCCGAGTGAGCTCATCCATGTGGCGCTCGCCAGCATGAGGTGCAACGGAAGGGGCCTCGGTCCTTGCCGGGGGGCCAGGGTCGGCGCGGCGTGGCTGGTCATGCGGCGCACCGGGTCCGGGGCCCGGTTGGGGGCCGGGGTCGGGTTTGGGCTCGGCGGCGGGTCCGGGTTTGGGCCATAAAGTGGTGACCTGGCTTGCCTTCAAGAATGCCTGCGCCGCGCCGATCTGGCTTTCGATCAGCTGGCCGAGCAAGCGATTGGTCTCGGGGTCGCTGGCCAACGCGGCCACATGGCTTTGCCACAGATCGAGGAACCGGCGCGCCAACGCCTCCAGGCTGGGTGGCTCGCCCGTTTTGGGGGTATCCGAATCGGTTTTGGCGGTGGCCATGGCGCGAGGATAACGGCAAGCCCATGGCGTGATCCAGCCTCAAGGGAGCGGCTTTGCCGCGCCGCACTGTCAAATTTGCGCGTTGCAGCATTTCCTGCCAGACTAAGCCCTAAGTTAGGAGGGGGCGCCCTCCGCCCCGGGAAGGATTGCGCCAGATGAGCGATACAAGCACCAGCGCCACGCCGCCCGGCGAAACCATCGTGATCAAGAAATACGCGAATCGCCGTCTCTATAACACGGCGAGTTCAAGCTATGTGACGCTTGAGCATCTCGCCCAGATGGTGCGCGATGGTCAGGAGTTCGTGGTTCAAGATGCGAAGACCGGCGATAACATTACGCATCAGGTGTTGACTCAGATCATCGTCGAAGAAGAGGCCAAGGGCCATACCATGTTGCCGATCGGCTTTCTGCGTCAGTTGATCCGGCTCTATGGCGATTCATTGCAGGCCTTCGTGCCGCGCTATCTGGAAACCTCGATGGATAATTTCTCGAAGAATCAGGGCCAGATTCGCGAGCAGATCGAACGCACCTTCGGCGGCATTTTTCCGTTCGGCGAAATCGAACGCCTGAGCCGGCAGAACCTCGGCGTGTTTCAGCGCGCCATGAGCATGTTCACGCCCTTCGCCACCACCCAGGCCGGCAAGGCGGCGAGCAATGGCGCGGACAGCGCCCCGGCCGAGGAACGCGAGCGCGAAGATATTTCGACGCTCAAAGATCGCATGAACCAGATGCAGGCCGAGCTCGATCGCTTGGTCCGCCGACGCGAGAGCGAATAAGAGAAATTCATTTCTTGTCTCGATGATCGAGGCCGATCATCGAGACGCCATCAGACGCCGGGCGCTCTGCGCGCGCAAAGCGCGCGACGCGCGCGCAGGGCGCACGACGCGCTTGGCTTACGCCGCTCACGCGGCGCGGCACGTGAGCGCCGTGTAGATCCTTTCGCTATTTGATCCCAAATCCCCTGCCTTACATCTCCTTCCAATCGGTCGCGGCTTCGAAGGCCTGCGCGAATTGCAAGACGGTCGCGTCGTCATAGCGTTTGCCGATGATCATCATGCCGATCGGCAAATCATCCGACACGCCGCAGGGGATCGTTAGCGCCGGGTGGCCCGAGCAATCGAATGGCGCGGTGTTGCGCAGCATGTTGAGCGCCGTGTCGACGTATTCCTCGCGCGAGCAATCGGGCGCCGGCAATTTGGTGGCGCGGAACGGAATGGTCGGCATGACCAAGACGTCATATTCAGCCAGAGCCGCGTCATAGGCGTCGCGCAAGAGGCGCGAGAGGTTCTGCGCCTTGGCATAGAAGCGGCCATGATAATTCCGGTGCATGAACTCGCCGGTCATCATCACGAGCTTGACGGTTTCCGACAGATCGTTCGGGCGCGTGCGCCAACCGCGGGCATAGGCATCCAAGAGCGAGGTGTTGTAATAGCCCTCCCAATTCCAGCCCATGCCATTGCCCTTGAGCATTTGGGCAGTGGCGCCTTCGGTCGCGATTGGGGTCCAAATATCGAGGCCGTGCAAATGCCAGGGCACTGAAATTTGCTTCACCTCGGCGCCGAGTTTCTTGAATACATCGGCCGCTGCCTTGACCTTGGAATCGGTCACGCGCTCGCTCTCGGGATGGCCGAAGCCCTCTTTGACCACGCCGACCTTCAAGCCCTTCACGCCCTTCTCCAGCGCCGCGACATAATTTTGCGTCTTGGTGCCGATCTGGCGCGGATCATAACCATCGACACCCGCGATCACTTGAAGAAGCGTCGCGGTATCGCGCACCGTGCCGGCCATCGGGCCGCAATGATCGAGCGTCGCCTCGATTGGAAAAACACCGGTATAAGGCACCAGGCCATGGGTCGGTTTGTGGCCGACAATGCCCGACCACGCGCCCGGCATGCGGACCGAGCCGCCTTGATCGCCGCCCAAGGCCATGTCGGCCTCGCCGGTCACGATGACGACCGCGCTACCGGCTGAAGAACCGCCGGATGAATGACCGGGCTTGCGCGGGTTCTCGACCATGCCGGTCGCGGTCGTAGCGCTACCGCCATCGAAACAAAGATAGGTGTTGGCGGCCTTGCCGATGATGGTGCCGCCAGCATCCAATATGCGCGTGACCACGGTCGCGTCGATATCGGGCACGAAGCCTTCGAGCACGCTCGCGCCGTTCATCATCGGCACGCCGGCGAGACAGATATTATCCTTGAGTGCGATGCGCTTGCCGGCGAGCGGGCCGTTCTTCTTGCCCTTCACCTCGCAGCGCCAATACCACTGATTATATTTATTGTCGGCCGGTTGCGGCCGATGACCGGGATCGCGCGGATATTTCACCGGCAGTTTGACGTCGGGCAATTCATCGAGCCGGCTATAAACTGCGGCGGTGCCCGCCATCATTTTGCGAAAGGATTCGGCGTCTTCGATCGTGAGCGTCAGGCCGTAGGAATCGGCGATGTCGAGCACCTCCTCGATCTTGGGCGCGCGAACGGTGGGAAATTTGGCCATGGTCTCCTCCCTGAGATTTTTGGGCCTTGAGGTTTTTGGTCGCGTTGTTAGCTGTGCTTGGCGGCGGTCTCATGCCCGATATAGCGCACGAGATCGCCATCGATCAGCGCGCCATAAAGCGCGACCCATTGGTCGCGATAGGCCGACGTGTTGTGAGCCTCGAGCGCGGCGCGATCGACAAACCGTTCATAAGTGATGAAGCGCGATGGGTCCTCGCCATCGCGACAGACATAAAACCCCGCCGTGCCCGGCTCGTTTTGAATGACATGGGCGGTCATTTCACCGAGCGCCGCCTGAAGCGCATCGCCCTTGCCGGGCTTGGCGCGAAAGATCGCATTGAGAAAAATCATGGGCCCTCGGTCGAATGGCGAGCGGCCGCGCCGCCCTTGCAGAAGCAGTTTTGGCCGTGGCTTGGCGCGCTTGTCAAACCGGCCCACCCCGATGAACCGAATTTTCGTGTTGCAAAACAGCATGTTGCATTGCAGCGGACAGTCCGTAAGTCGTCATTAAGGTCAATTCATCCAGATGTTTTAATGATTTAGCATAAAACTTCAAACGCTTGCCGGGTTCTGGGCGGGTCCCTATAGTCCGCCGCCATTGCAGCGCACAAAGAGCGCCGCAACACCGATCGACCGACCGCGCGGCGGGTCCCCGCAAGCGGCCTGTGTGGGAGCCAAAGATGCAGCCGAGTCGTTATATCGAGGGATTGCCGGCCTATTACTTCGAAGATTTGGCCATTGGCATGATGGGCGAATATAGCCGGGTCATCAGCCAAGCCAAAGTTGCCCGGTTCGCGGAGCTCTCGGGCGATTTCAATCCGCTGCATTTCAGCCCTGAATTCACCAAGGGCACCATCTTCAAGACTCCGATCGTGCACGGCATGCTGACCGCCGCGATGATCTCGACCGTGATCGGCAGCCGGATGCCAGGGCCGGGCTGCATATATATCAACCAGGAATTGCGCTTTAAGGCGCCGGTCCGCGCCGGTGACTATGTGACGGCGCGCGCCGTGGTCGAGACCCTGCACGCCGAAAAGAAGCGCGTCACCTTCCGCACCACCTGCGCGGTTGGCGATAAATTGGTGGTCGACGGCCAGGCCCTAATCCAAGTGCCCTCGCGCGAGTCGTAAAAGCGGGGCGCCATCGCCGCTTCTCAAGCCGAAGCGCACCGCCTATTCTCAGGCCCGCGTCCACCGGACCGGGTGTCGACCCTCGCGCGAGGCTTGAATTGCTCATTATTCGCGGTCATGCCGGCCTAGCGCCGTCGCAACGAGGCGCTGTGGTTGCCATCGGTAATTTCGATGGCGTGCATCGTGGGCACCGCGCGGTGATCGAGGCAACCGCCGCGATCGCGCGGGCCGAACGGGCGCCGCTCGGCGTGCTGACCTTCGAGCCCCATCCGCGGGCGGTGCTGGGCGCGCCGGCCGCGCCGTTTCGCCTGACGCCTCTTCGAATCAAGGCGCACGCACTTAAGTCGCTCGGCGTCGAGCGGCTCCACCTCCTTCATTTCACGCGCGCGCTCGCGGCCAAGACGCCCGAACAATTCGTGCGCGAGGTGTTGGTTGAGGGCGTTGGCGCCAAACATCTGGTGGTCGGTCAGGATTTTGCCTTCGGCAAGTCGCGGGCCGGCAATCCGGCGCTGCTGCGCCAGGTCGCCGGCGCGGCCGGGGTTGGCGTCACGGTGATTGCGCCGCAGGGCGAGGGCCAGGGCAAATATTCGTCGAGCGATGCGCGGCGCTTGGTCGGCGAGGGCAGGATCGCGGACGCCGCGCGCATTCTTGGCCGGTGGTTCGAGCTTGAGGGCCGCGTTGCCAAAGGCGATCAGCGGGGGCGCACGCTCGGCTTCCCAACCGCGAATATCGGGCTCAAGGGGCTCCTGCACCCGGTGGCGGGGGTCTATGCGCTTTATGCCGGCGCCGATGGTGGGGCGGGCACGGTCTGGCACAGAGCGGTTGGCAATCTCGGCAAACGCCCGACTTTCGCCGGGCAAGAAGAGCGGCTTGAAGTGCATTTGTTCGATTTCGCGGGCGACCTCTACGGCCAGCGCCTCTGCTTCCGCTTCGTCGCCAAATTGCGTCCGGAGCGAAAATTCGACGGGCTTGAGGCCTTGAAGGCGCAGATCGCGCTTGATTGTCGCGAGGCGCGCGCCATCCTCGCGCGCGAGCGGCCGGAGGGTCCGAGACTCGAGCGCGCCGAGACCATGGTTGAGCAGGCTTCGACATGACGACCGATTACAAAGCAACTGTATTCCTGCCGCGGACGGCGTTCGCCATGAAGGCCGATTTGCCGAAGCGCGAGCCTGAGTTCCTCGCCCTCTGGGAGCGCTTGGGTCTTTATCAGAAGTTGCGGGCGGACTCGAAGGGGCGCGAGAAATTCGTGCTGCATGATGGCCCGCCCTATGCCAATGGCCATCTCCATATCGGCCACGCGCTGAATAAGATTTTGAAGGACGTCATCGTTCGCTCGCAGCAAATGCTCGGCAAGGACGCGGTCTATGTGCCGGGGTGGGATTGCCATGGCCTGCCGATCGAATGGCAGATCGAGCAAAATTATCGCAAGGCCGGCAAAGACAAAGACGCCGTGCCGGTGCCGCAATTTCGTGCCGAGTGCCGCGCCTTCGCCGAACATTGGATCGATGTGCAGAGGGCCGAGTTCAAGCGCCTCGGCATCATCGGCGATTGGGAGAATCCGTATACGACGATGAGCCGCGATGCCGAGGCGCAGATCGTGCGCGAGGTCGGCAAGTTTCTGGTCAATGGCAGCCTCTATCGCGGCAAGCGACCGGTGATGTGGTCGGTCGTGGAAAAGACCGCGCTGGCCGAGGCCGAGGTCGAATATCACGATCACAATTCGACGACGATTTGGGTGCGCTTCAAGGTGATCAAACCGGGCGCGCCGGCGCTCGATGGCGCGTCGGTCTTGATTTGGACGACGACGCCTTGGACCATTCCGGGCAATCGCGCGATCGCCTATGGGCCTGCGATCGCGTATCAGGTGATCGCGATCGAGGCGGTGGCGGAAGGCAGCCTCGCGCGCGTGGGCGAAAAGCTCGTGGTCGCGGCGGAATTGCTTGGCCAGATCGCGAAAGATCTCAAAATCGAGCGCTACAAGGTGGTGGCGGGCGAGGTGCCGGGAGCGGCGCTCGCTGAAACCGTTTGCGCGCATCCTTGGCGCGGCAAGGGCTATGAGTTCGATGTGCCGCTGTTGTCCGGCGATCATGTCACGATCGAGCAGGGCACTGGTTTCGTGCATACCGCGCCCGGCCATGGCGCGGAGGACTTCGAGGTTGTGCGCCTGCACAATGCGGGTGCCGCGGTCAAAGCCGGTCAGAAGAACCGCATCGAGGTGCCCGATACGGTCGACGATGGCGGCAGCTTTTTGCCGCTGGTACCGTTGGTCGCGGGCCTTCATGTGTTCAAGGCCGACGAACGGGTCGCCGAGCTTCTGGCCGAGGTCGGGGCGCTTGCCGCCAAGGGCAAACTGACGCATTCCTATCCGCACTCCTGGCGCTCCAAGGCCCCACTGATTTTTCGCGCCACGCCGCAATGGTTCATCTCAATGTCGACGACGGGCTTGCGCGAAACCGCGTTGGCCGCGATCGACCAGGTGCGTTGGGTGCCGGCCTCGGGCCGCCAACGCATTCGCGCCATGATCGAACAGCGCCCCGATTGGGTGATCTCGCGCCAGCGCATTTGGGGCGTGCCGATCACCGTCTTCGTCGACAAGCAATCGGGCGAGCCTTTGCGCGACCCGAAGGTGGTCGAGCGCGTTGCCGAGGCGGTTCGTAAGGATGGCGTCGAAGCGTGGTTCACCGCCGACGCGAAAGACTTTCTTGGGCCCGATTACGATGCCGCGCGGTTCGAGCGCGTCACAGATATTCTCGATGTCTGGTTCGAATCGGGGTCGAGCCACGCCTTCGTGCTCGAGCAGCGGCCCGACCTTGCGTGGCCGGCCTCGCTTTATCTCGAAGGCTCGGACCAGCATCGCGGCTGGTTCCATTCCTCGTTGCTCGAATCTTGCGGCACGCGCGGCCGCGCGCCCTATGAAGCGGTGCTGACGCACGGTTTCGTGGTCGATGGCGAGGGGCGCAAAATGTCGAAATCGCTCGGCAATGTGGTGGCGCCGCAGACCGTGATCGACCAATACGGCGCCGATATCTTGCGGCTTTGGGTCGTTAGCACCGACTATTCCGACGACCTTCGCATCAGTCAGGATATTTTACGCTATCAGGCCGATTCCTATCGACGGTTGCGCAATACCTTGCGGTATCTCTTGGGAAGCCTCGAAGGCTTCGGCGAGGCCGAGCGCCTGCCGGTGGCCGAAATGCCGCCGCTTGAGCGCTATGTTCTCCACCGCCTCAACCGCCTTGATACCGATTTGCGCGGTAGGTTGGAGGCGTTCGACTTCCATACCATCTTCAGCACGCTGCATAATTTTTGCGCGGTTGAATTGTCGGCGCTCTATTTCGACATTCGGAAAGATTCGCTCTATTGCGATCGGCGCGATTCAAAGCGCCGGCGTGCCGCTCGCACCGTGCTCGAGAATTTATTCGATTTTCTGACCGCCTGGTTTGCGCCGCTGATTCCGTTCACCGCCGAGGAAGCCTGGCGTACGCGCCATAGCGGGCCGGATGAGAGCGTTCATCGCCGTGGCTTTCCTGTTATTCCTGAGGCCTGGCGCGACGATGCGCTGGCGGCGAAGGTGGAAAAACTGCTTGGCGTTCGACGCGTGATCACCAAGGCGCTTGAGCTCGCGCGCGCGGAAAAGAAGATTGGCGCCTCGCTTGAGGCATGGCCGGAATTGTTCATCGACGAGGGGTATGGCGACGTGCTCAATCTGCCGGGGCTCACTTTGCCCGAGCTTGGCATCATGTCGGGTGTCGTCGTGCGTCCCTTTGCCGAGGCCAAGGGCGAAAGCGGGCTTGAAACCCTGCCCGATGTTCCGGGCGTCGCGGTGCGCTTCAAGCCCTCGCCGCACTCGAAGTGCGGGCGTTGTTGGCAGCTTGTGCCCGATGTCGGTCAAAATGAGGCCCATGCCGATTTGTGTGGCCGGTGCGCCGATGCGGTCGATGCGTTTCGTGCCGCGGCCGAATAAGCGCATGGCCATCCAAACGGGCGGGGCCGCCGCGTGATCAAACTCGGTCTACCCATCGCAGCCATCGTCATCGTGCTCGACCAGTTGACCAAGTGGTTTGCCCGCGACGCGCTGTGGGATCCGCCCAGCCGGGTTGAGGTTTTTTCTTTCTTCAATTTGGTCGCGGTCGAAAACCGCGGCATCAGCTTTGGGATGCTGGAAAGCGATTCCGGCTTCGGTCCCTGGTTGATTGCTGGGGTTGCGCTTGCGATTGCCGCGGCGCTGGTGGTTTGGCTGGCGCGAACCAAGCGACATCTGCCGGCCATCGCGCTTGGGCTCATTGTTGGCGGCGCGGTCGGCAATGTGATCGATCGGGCACGCCTGGGCTGGGTGATCGACTTCATCGATCTCCACGTGGGCGATTATCACTGGCCGGCGTTTAATATCGCGGATGCTGGAATCACGGTCGGTGTGGGTCTTCTGTTGATCGATGCCTTGTTCCGACCGAGCCGCCCTGCTAGATAAGAGAGTATGCAGTCTGTGAAATTGCCCTTTGGCGGTCGGGCGTTCCGAGCCCTGGCCACAATGCTGGTCGGGGGCGGATTACTGGTCGCGATCAATGCCTGCGAGGGCATTAAGGGCTCGCTCGGCCTGTCGAAATCGTCGCCGGACGAGTTCGCGGTCGTGCCGAATCTGCCATTGTCGGTGCCGCCCGATTTCCAATTGCGGCCGCCAGGCACCGGTGGGCCGGGGCTGCAAGAGCGCCCGGTGCGTGAAAAAGCGGCGGAAAGCGTGTTTGGCGCCGAAGCCGGTCAGGGCGCCGAGCCCGATGTCGGGTTCGCGCAGGGCGAAGCGGCGCTGCTTCGATCCGCCGGCGCCACCACCATCGAGCCCAATATCCGCGACGTTATCGATCGCGAGTTCTCGATTTATGCTAAAAATGATCAAGGCTTCCTGACCGATCTGATGTTTTGGCGCGCCGAGCCGGAGCCAGGCGAGCCTTTGGATCCAAACGCCGAGGCCAAGCGCCTGAAAGAAAATGCGGCGCTCGGCAAGCCGGTGACCGAAGGCGAAACGCCGGTCATCAAGCGGCGTGAAAAAGGCATGCTGGAAGATATCTTCTAGGCTGACTGCCTGATTTCAGCCGATTTCCCCGTCGGGGCTACCGATCATCACAGCCTTTCCCCCCAGATTAATTCGGTTTCACCCGTCTTGCCGACCATTGCGTTAACCATACTTAACGATCTGCGGCCGCACGCTAGTGGCGCCATGGGGTGGCGCTTTGTCGCATGCGGCACGATGGCGCAGCGCGATGGTGTCGCGTGATGACAGTCGAAGGGAATAGCGGATGAAACGGGCTTTTGGTTTCGGTGTTATCGCGAGTCTCGTTGCGTTCGTCTTGCTGTTGTTGCCGGCCGCGCCAGTGCGCGCCGAATTGTTTCCGGCCGAGAGCTTCATGCTAGCGAATGGCATGCAGGTTGTCGTGCTGCCGAACCATCGGGCGCCGGTTGTCGTGCATATGGTTTGGTATCGCGTCGGCGCGGCCGATGATCCGCCCGGTAAATCAGGGGTCGCGCATTTCCTCGAACATCTGATGTTCAAGGGCACGGCCAAACATGGGCCGGGTGAATTCTCGCGAATGGTCGCAGACAATGGCGGTTCGGAAAACGCGTTCACCTCGGCTGATTACACCGGATATTTCCAAAAGGTCGCGCGCGATCGGCTCGAGATGGTGATGGAATTGGAAGCCGATCGGATGCGCAATCTGATCCTTACCGACGCCGTCATCACGCCCGAGCGGCAGGTCATCATCGAAGAGCGCAATAGCCGAATCGACAACGATCCCTCGGCGCTCCTGCAGGAGCAGATGGAGGCCGCGCTCTATGTGCGTCATCCCTTCGGCTCGCCCAATATCGGCTGGCGCGTTGAAATGGAGGGGCTCGATCGGGAGACCGCGTTGAGCGTTTATCGCCAGTATTACGCGCCGGACAATGCGATCCTGATTGTCGCGGGCGATATCACGGCAGCTGAATTGAAGCCGCTAGCCGAAAAATACTATGGTGTTCTCAAACCCAGTGGCATTGAGGCGCGTCAACGCCTGGCTGAGCCGACGCCCTTGGCCGAGCGCCGCGTCATTTTGCGTGATGCGCGTGTCACCCAGCCCTCCTTGATGCGTGCTTATTTGGCGCCAAGCGCCGCCTCGAACGACCGTGAAACGGCGACCGCGCTTTCAGTGTTATCGGATATTCTCGGCAGCAACACGACGAGCCGGCTCTATCGCTCGCTCACCGTCGAACAGAAAAAGGCGACCTATGCTGGATCGAGCTATCACTCGCTCGCGCTCGATTGGTCGGGCTTCTATGTTTATGCGGCGCCGCTGCCTGAAACCTCAATGACGGAACTCGAAACGGCGCTTGATGCCGCGATTGCCGATCTTTTGAAAAACGGCGTTACTGAGACTGAACTTAAGGAATCGGTGACGCGCATGAAGGCGCGCGCGATCTATGCGCTCGACGACCCCCAGGCGATCGCCAATATTTTTGGGTCGGTGCTCGCGATCGGCCTTACCATTGATGACATCCAAAATTGGCCCATGCGTCTTGATGCGGTGACGGTGGACAGGATCAACGCCGCGGCGCGCGCGATTCTGAAGCCGGAGCGTTCGGTCACGGGGCAACTTCTGCCCAAGACGGAGGGCTAGGCCATGCGGTGGTTTGCCAAACGCCCTGTCTCGGCCGCCCTCGCATTGATTGTTCTGGTGCTCGGCATGGCGAGCGCGATGCCCGCCAGCGCCACGACCATGGTTGAAGAAATCAAAACGCCAAAGGGTTTCACCCTTTGGTATGTCCGGGAGGCGACGATCCCGGTGATTTCGCTGCAACTCCATTTCAAGGGCGGCGCGGCGCTCGATCCGGCCGGAAAAAATGGTTTGGCGCGCTTTGCCTCGAGCCTGTTCGATGAGGGGGCCGGCGATCTCGATTCGCAAACCTTCCAGCGCCGCATCACCAATTTGGCGATCGGCCTGAAGTTCGACGCCGGGCTCGATTCTTTTTCCGTCGATCTGCAGACGTTGACCGAGAACCGCGAGGAGGCATTTCAATTGGCGGGGCTCGCGCTTTCATCACCGCGCTTCGATCAAGATGCTGTTGAGCGGGTGCGGGCGCAGTTCCTTCATATTATTCGCGAGGGCGAACAAGACCCGGCTAAGCGTTCCGCGCAAGGCTGGTTTCGCGCGGCCTTTGGCGATCATCCCTATGCCGCGCCGAGCGATGGCACCAAAGCGAGCATCACAAGCATCACCATCGATGATCTCAAGGTCTTCGCGCGGGATCGCCTGGCGCGCGACAATGTGGTGATTGGTGCGTCAGGCGATGTGTCATCGGACGAAATCGCACGGCTGGTCGATTTGGTGCTTGGCAAGCTACCGGAGAAGGCCGTCGCGGCGACGCTGCCCGACGTCGCATTGCCGGCAGCCGGTCTCATGCGGATCGAACAACTTGATGTGCCGCAAAGCGTGGTCTCGTTTGGGCTCAATGGGTTTAAGCGTGATAACCCCGATTTTTATGCCGCCTATGTGATGAACCATGTGCTGGGTAGCGGCGGTTTCACGTCGCGGCTCTATGCCGAGGTGCGTGAAAAGCGCGGCCTTGCCTATTCGGTCTATAGCTATTTGCAGCCGATGCGGGCGGCGGGCCTTTTTATGGGTGGTGTCGCGACGCAAAATGACCGAGTGGCCGAATCGATTGCGCTCATTCGGGCCGAAATCGCGCGAATGGCAAAAGACGGTGTGACCGAGGCGGAGCTCGCGGCGGCCAAGCGTCATCTCACGGGCGCCTTTCCGCTTAATTTCGATACGGGGGACCAGATTGCCGACATGCTGGTTGGCATGCAGGTGGATCGCCTGGGCATCGATTATTTCGTGAAACGTAATGCGTATCTCAACGCTGTAACGGTCGCGGATGTCGCACGCGTCGCCAAACAATTGCTCGATCCGGAAAAGCTGGTCATCGTCGTTGCGGGAAATCCGGTTGGGCTCGTTGCGACGCCCTAGACCGTTTCTTTACCTGATAAAAGAGCGCGGTTTTTCAAGGCGCGTCTGAGCGCGTCGGGGCGGGCGATCAACGCACCGATGAGTAGCCAAAAGACGCGCTGATACGCCACATCGTGCGTCAGCGAGACGACGACGAAAACCACAATGCATGATAGTGCGGCGACGCTGGATTCGTCGCTCACCCAGCGAGGCTTTCGAAGGGTGTACACAACGATTAGGCCTAGAGCCGTGAGGAACGTAATCAGGCCGACCGCGCCAAACTCAGCCATCAGCCAAAGGAATGTGTTGTGAATGACGAGCGGTGCGCCGGTCTTTGCAGTCCAATTGTGCATGAACGCACCGAGGCCGGCGCCGAAGACGGGGTGATCAAACCACATCTGCAAGCCACCGGTGAGACTGTCCATGCGATTGGCTTGAATAAAGCCATAGCGTTCGACCGTTCGCAGACCCCAGCCGAATTGCATATCAATGGCTGGACCGCCGGTGCCTGGACCGCCGGCCAGTTCCGCCACCGCGTTGCCAAGGAAGAATATGCCGGTAATGACGGCCGCGCCGAAAGCCACATGCAAAAGGAGCTTCCGACATTTCGGGATCGCCGCGAGGAAGATCAACACAGCAAGCGCCGCCACGCCGACGCCACGCGAGCCGGTGAGATAGATCCCCCAAGCGAGTAAGCCAAGAACGACGCCCTGCAATACGGCGCCGCGCCGACCATGCCATAGCTGGCGTCCGCTTACCGCAACTGCAAGGACAAGCAGGAGCACCATGGCAAAGGCATTCCGATTGCCGATCAGGCCGCTGAATTGACTGGAATACCAGCCCATCGACTTCAAGGCGACTTCGGCGCTAAGAACGTAGGCCCCAACCCATTCGGCGAACACGACCGCCGCACAGGCGATCACGAGCGCTCGAATCAGGCTCCGCGTTCCGACGTGGCCAGCGGCGGCGGTGGCCAGCGCACCGGTCAATAAATAGGCGAGTACAATGCCAAACCCGACCATGCGGTTATAGAGCGCCCAGTCGGTCAAACCGAACCGAATCCAACCGTGGAAAAATCCGGCGACCAGGGTTGCGGCCATGAGGCCGAGCGCAAGATTGAAGTGAGGAATTCGCCACAAAGTTCTTCCGATCGAGTCACGCAAAACGAACAGAAACATGGTGAGCCCGGCGACGATCACGATCGGATCGGCAAGGTTCGCGGTGACCGAACTTTTGGTTGTCGGCAATTGAACGTGAACATTGACGAGAATTGCGGCCAGCGCCGGGGCGAGCCAAGCCAAGGCGCGTATGGCGCGGCTGGTTCGCCGTTGACTTTCTCCGATGTCCGCATCGATCGCGCGCTGCGGTCGCGCGTTGACGAAGAACGCGATCGCCACATTGAGCACAACGGCGATCAGGCTCAGAAGGCCAATGGTGAGGCCCATGGCAACGCCGGCTTCCGAGGGTAGATTGCCGGCCTCGAAGACATAGCCGGCGGTGAGTTCTCGAATGCCCCAGCCGCCAAAGCTGATCGGGAACGATGCCGCCATCATCACGATGGTCGACGCAGCGACCAGTTTGGCGCTGAATGCAGCGTGGATGAGATCGGCGGCCACGGTGAGATAGGCCAAAATCATGCAGGCATGCATGGCAAAGGTAATGCCGAGAACCCGCCACCCGAGCGGTCCGATCGCTACCGAAAAAACCAGCCTGAGCTCGCGCCGCTGCTTGCGCCCAAGGGCCAATTTGGTCGCCGCCACGAGAATGAGAGCCAGGATGGAGACGAAGACAGCCAGCATCGTGCCGGGTGTTTCGGCGATACTCAGCCCGCCCAAGGCAAGCAAAGTGCTGATGATCGCCAGCAAAAGAAGCATCGCCAATGAGGAGACGCGTTCGACGGCGGTGATGAGGAAGGCGGTCGACGTCGCGCTACGGCTATCGGCCATAAGGGCGGCACGCGTCGCGCCTTGCCCAATAAAATTCATGAACGCCAAGCCACCCAAAAGCGACATGGTGTTGACGTAGAACGACCGTCTGAGTGACTGCGCGACGCCGAATTCCGATGCCAAATAGTGGAAGCGGAGACTGCTCATTATTTGATTGGCGAGAATGAGCGCGATAGCGATGACAAATGTCCAGACCGAGAGGCCGCTAAACAAATTGCCGAGGCGTTGGTGGTCGTTGCTTAGAAAAACCGCGGCCAAAAGGCCGATCGCGACGGCGATCTGAACAGCGCGGTGCCGGCCAATGCGGACCGACAAAGAGCCGCTTGAGCGAACTTCAAGATTGCTTGCTGTCACGCGGAATGGACCACCAAATTCTTTGTCCGCCTTTTAAATTCTTTGTCCGCCTTTTAGAAGTGCCGCTGGCCGGCCTCTCGCCGGAACAATCGAGGTTCCGCCGCACCGGCGTGGGGAACGCCCGATTCGCAGCGGGCACTCTATCGTGGCCGTCGAATGAAGCCCAAGGCGGATTGCGGGTCAAGCCTCGTCCGCCTGCCTTGCGGTCCGGTAGTCTCGCGCGGTCTTGCGCTGGCCGTGACGATCGAACATCGGCCATGCTAGCGTTTGTCGCCCATGTCATTTCAGCTCAATTTCACCAAGAACTGGATTATCCGCGCCGAAGGCGGTGCGTCGGCATTCCAGCGCGCGCTCGGCGAGGGCCAGCGGGCGCTGGCCGATTTGTGTGGCACCGAGTTGGGCGAGCCTCGTGTTCGGGCGATTCTCGGCCTTCCCGGACGCACGGACGATCTGGATGGGCTTGATCGCCTCGCCGCTTCGCTCCGAGCACGATTCAAACGTCTTTTTGTGCTCGGCACCGGCGGCTCGAGCCTTGGTGGTCAGGCGATCATGGGGGCCTTGGCGCCATTGGGCGCGCGCGACGGCCGAAGCCTGGTTTTTCTCGACAATGTCGATCCTGCGTCGTTTGCCGCTGCGTTCGAGGGCGTCGATTTGCGCGAGGCTGCGTTCTTGTCGATCAGCAAATCGGGTTCGACTGACGAGACCGTGGCGCAGACGCTGATAGCGTTTGATCGCGTATCGAGCGTGGTAGGTTCTGAGCGAGCCGGCGAACACTTCACCTTTATCGTCGAACCCGGCGATAGCCCGCTCCGGCGGTTCGCTGCCCGCTTGAAGGCGGTCACGCTCGACCACGATGCCAATTTGGGCGGTCGCTTCTCGGTGCTTTCATCGGTCGGGCTGTTGCCGGCGCTTTACCTTGGCGTCGATGCGCGCGCTTTGCGGGCTGGTGCGGCCGCCATGCTGCGCGACGCGCAAGGCTCGAGCGAAAAGCAGCCGGCGAGTGTCGTCAAATCCGCCGTGCTCTCGGCCACGCTCATGAAGGAAGGGTGTGCCGGCGCGGTGCTCATGAGCTATGGCGATGCGCTACAGCCTTTGGCGCGCTGGTGGCAACAATTGGCTGCCGAGTCGCTTGGCAAGGATGGTCGCGGGCTCACGCCTCAATTGGCGCGTGGGGCAACCGATCAGCACAGCCTGTTGCAGCTCTATCTGGCGGGCCCGGCTGACAAATTCTTCACGATCCTTGGGCCTATGCCGGGGGCCGGGGGCACTGTCATTCAGCCCTCGCTCGCGACGGCGATCGGAATCCCCTACCTTGGCGGGCGTACGCTTGAGGCGCTGTTCGTGGCGGAAGCGGATGCGACCGCGGCGGCGCTCGAAGAGGCCGGCCGCTCGGTGCGCCGCATCGCGTTGTCGGCGCTTGATGCCGCGACGCTGGGTGGGTTGTTCATGCATTTCATGGTGGAAACGATTTTGATCGCGACGCTCATTGGCGTCGATCCGTTCGGTCAGCCGGCGGTTGAGTGCGCCAAGATGCGCACGCGGCAAATCCTCGAAGGACGAACGCCATGACCATTCGCTTGCTGCCTGAGGGCGTGGTCAACCGCATCGCCGCGGGTGAGGTGATCGAACGGCCCGCTTCGGTGGTCAAGGAATTAGTCGAGAACGCGCTTGATGCCGGGGCGACGCGCATTGAGATCACGGTCGAGGATGGCGGCCGGGCGCTCGTGCGTGTGTCGGATGATGGCGAAGGAATCAGCGCGGAAGAACTGCCGCTTGCGCTCGCGCGTCACGCCACCTCGAAGCTCGCTGATGATGACGACCTTCTGGCGATCCACTCGCTCGGTTTTCGCGGTGAGGCGCTGCCGTCGATTGCGGCGGTCAGCCGGCTCGCGATCGTCAGTCGGCGCAAGGGCGCCGATACGGCCTTTGAGATCGCGGTCGAGGCGGGCGCCATGGGTTCGGTGCGGCCCGCCGCGCGAGCACGCGGCACCGAATTGATCGTGCGCGATCTTTTTTTCGCGACGCCAGCGCGGCTCAAATTCCTCAAGAGCGCGCGGTCTGAAATGCTGGCGATCGGCGAGATGGTCGATCGGTTGGCCATGGCGAATCCGCGTGTTGCCTTCGTGCTCACATCGGATGGTCGTCTGGCGCGGCGCTTCGAGCCTGATCTCGAGCCCGGCGGCCTCGCGCGCTTGGCGGCGATCATGGGTCGTCCCTTCGCCGATAACGCGCTCGCGATCGATGCTGAGCGCGAGGGCATTCGCCTCAGCGGCTTCGTCGGCGTGCCAACCGAGCATCGCGCGAGCGCGCAACATCAATATTTGTTCGTCAATCGCCGGCCGGTGCGCGACCGCTTGGTTCACGGTGCTGTCCGCGCGGCCTATCAGGATTTGGTCGCGGGCGGACGCCACCCGATGCTCGCGCTGTTTCTCGAGCTCGATCCGCACGAGGTCGACGTCAATGTGCATCCGACCAAGGCGGAAGTGCGCTTTCGCGATGCCGGGTTGGTGCGTGGGCTGATCATTGGCGCGTTGAAGGTAGCGCTTGCGGGTGCCGGCCATCGGGCCTCATCGAGTGTCAGCAATGCCGCGCTCGGGGCGTTTCGCCCCGGTGGGGATCATGGATCTGGCGGTTCACGCCAATTGCCGCTCGCGCCGCATGGTGGCGGTGGTTTTTCCTATGACCGGCCCGCGCCGTTGCCGCCGCGTGGGCTGGCCGAGAGCGCCGCGAATTTTCAAGCGCCCTACGTTGCCGCGCGGGACGACGCGGCCGAAGCGGACGAGAATTCCGATGCCGCACCGCTTGGCCATGCGCGCGCGCAGGTGCATGGCACCTATATCGTGGCGCAAACGACGGATGGGCTGATCATCGTCGATCAACACGCGGCGCATGAGCGCATCGTGTTCGAGCGCATGAAAGCCGCGCTCGGCGATGGCAGCGTGAAGCGGCAGATGTTGTTGGTGCCGGAGATCGTTGAACTTGACGAGGCGGCGATTGAGCGGCTGATGGAGCGGGCCGGCGAACTGGCCGAGCTTGGCCTGGTGATTGAACGGTTCGGGTCGGGCGCCATGATCGTGCGCGAAGTGCCGGCGTTGCTCGGCCAGGCGGATGTAAAAAGCCTGGTGCGCGATTTGGCCGATGAATTGGCCGAGCTTGGTCATGCGGTCGCGCTGAAGGAAAAGCTCGGTGAAATTTGCGCGACGCTCGCTTGTCATTCGAGCATCCGCGCTGGCCGTCGGCTGAGCGCGGCTGAGATGGACGCATTGTTGCGGCAGATGGAATCAACGCCGCATGCCGGCCAGTGCAATCACGGCCGGCCGACTTATGTCGAGCTCAAGCTTGCCGACATCGAGCGCCTGTTTGGGCGACGGTGAGAAGAGGTTTCACCACAAAGACACGAAGGCACAAAGTCGATTCTTCTTCGTGCCTTGGTGCCTTGGTGCCTTGGTGCCTTGGTGCCTTTGTGGTTCAACTCCCTTTGTGGAAGCGCAGAAAGACGATATGCGCGGCGCCATAGCGGCGTTCGTCGAGCACCACAAAACCAGCGGGCGGCGTGAAGTCATCTTGGCGGCCGAGTTCGAGCACGCAGAGCGCGCCGTCCTTCAACCAGCCGCGTGTTCCAAGCGTTTGAAGCGCGGGCGCGGCCAAATCCTCGCCATAGGGCGGATCGAGAAAGGCAAAATCGGCCGGCGTGGTGGCGTGCGCGAGGTTCACCGCTTCGCTCCGCAGCACGCGCGCTTCTGACGGGCCGAGGCCGCAGGCCTTGAGATTGGCCTCGAGGGCGGCCAGCGCCGCGCGATTGTGCTCGATAAAGGTGCCATGCGCCGCGCCGCGCGAGAGTGCCTCGATGCCGAGTGCGCCGGTGCCGGCGAAAACATCGATCACCCTTGCGCCCTCCAGCGCGTGGTCGGTCAACGTGCCGTGTTCGATGATGTTGAAGATCGCCTGACGCGCTTTATCGGCGGTGGGGCGAATGTCGCGCCCTTCTGGGGCGCCAAGCTTGCGGCCCTTAAGCCGCCCGGCGACGACGCGCATCGGAACCGCCGGTCTTGGGCGGCATTTTTTTGCCGAGCTGCTCGCGCATCACCTTGGGCTGCACGCGCTCGAGCTCGCCGCGTTTGAGCTTGCCGAGTTGGAACGGCCCATAGGCGGTGCGGATCAAGCGGGTCACCTTGAGGCCCAAATGCTCGCACACGCGGCGCACTTCGCGGTTCTTGCCCTCGGCGAGCGCCACCGTGAGCCAGACATTGTCGCGCTTGGCGGAATCGATGCTGGCTTCGATCGGGCCATAGCGCACGCCCTCGATCGTGATGCCGTCTTTCAGGGCAGCGAGCGCGGCGGGGTCGGGCTTGCCATAGACGCGCACGCGATAGCGCCTGATCCAGCCCGTCGAGGGCAGCTCAAGCGCGCGGGCGAGCGCGCCATCATTGGTCAGCAGCAACAGGCCTTCGGAGGCGTAATCGAGCCGCCCGATCGAAATGACGCGGCCGATGTCGCGCGGCAAAGCCTCGAACACGGTGCGGCGCCCTTCGGGATCGCGGTGCGTGGTGATCAGGCCGTCGGGTTTGTGATAGCGCCAGAGCGCGCTTGGCCGCGCGCCCTCGACCACCCGACCGTCGACGGTGAGGATTTGTTCGCGCGTCACCTTGGTTCCCGGCGCGGTGACGACCACGCCATCGAGCTTGACGCGACCATCGGCGATCAGGCGCTCGGCATCGCGGCGCGAGGCAACGCCCGCGCGCGCCAATACTTTTGCGATGCGCTCGGGCGCGAGCGACGGCGCGATGCGCTCAGTGGCGAGTGGTGTCGCGCTCGGCTCAGGTGTGAGCCCTTTGGTGACGCGCGGGGGCGCGTCGGTCACCGGCGGCACGCGGCGATCAGGGCGGTGAAAAGTTTGGCATCGCCCGGATCGATCGAGAATTCGGGGTGCCATTGCACGCCGATGAAATAGCGCCGCGTCGGATCCTCGATGCCCTCGATCACGCCATCGGGCGCGACCGCGTTGGTGACGAGCCCGGGCGCCACGAGCTTGACCGCCTGATGGTGCGCGCTGTTCACGTTCATGGTCAGCCCCGCCACGATCTGCGCGAGCTGCGAGCCGTTTGTGACCGCGACCGCGTGGCCCGGCTCATCGCGCGGGTTCGGCTGCTCGTGCGCGAGCGGGTTCTGGATTTCATCCGGGATGTGTTGGATCAACGTGCCGCCAAGCGCCACGTTCATCAATTGCTGGCCGCCGCATATGCCAAGGCTCGGCATGTCGGCGCGGTGCGCCTCGCGGCAGATCGCGAGCTCGAAGGCGGTGCGGCGGTCCTTGGTGGTGACGGTCGGGTGGCGTGATTCGCCGAACAAAGAGGGGTCGACGTCGAAGGCGCCGCCGGTCACCACCAGGCCGTCGACGAGGGCCAGATAATGCTGGGCCAGTTCCGGCTCATGCGGCAGCGCGATCGGCAGGCCGCCGGCCGCCGCGACCGCACTGAAATAATTCTGGCGCAGCGCATACCAGGGAAATTTGGAATAGCCCCCGGGCGCCTCGGAATCGAGGCTGAGGCCGATCACGGGCCGGTCGGGGCGTCGCTTGGTCATGGCGGGGAACATAGGGGGCGCGCCGCCCCGGCGCAACGGGGGCGCGCCGCCCCGGCGCAACCGCGCGGCTTGACGGATTAGGCCCTATTGCAGAGTGTCGCGCCATGAGCCCGAGCCCTTTGACGCCCATGGAACTGGCCTTGGCCGAGGCCGAGGCGGCCGCCGCGCGCGGCGAGGTGCCGGTTGGCGCGGTCGTGGTCGATGGCGCGAGCGGCGCGGTGCTGGCCGCCGCCTTCAACCGCACCGAGGCCGATCACGACCCGAGCGCGCATGCCGAAATCCTCGCGCTCCGCGCGGCGGCGAAGCGGCTCGGCTCGCCGCGTCTCACGAATTGCGATCTCTATGTCACGCTCGAGCCCTGCGCCATGTGCGCGCAAGCGATTTCGTTCGCGCGTATCCGCCGGCTTTATTATGGCGCGCGCGATGCCAAGGGCGGCGGCGTCGAGCATGGCGCGCGGGTGTTTACGCACGCCACCTGCCACCACCGACCCGAAATCTATGGCGGGATCGAGGAACACAGAGCGGGAGAGATGTTGAAGAAGTTTTTTCAGGAGCGGCGGTGATCTCCCCATCGAGGAGGTAATAGATTCTGAAACCAGAGGATTCCCAAGCCAGAAATTGTGTCTCAGCGTGTTTCCCTCTCCCGCTTGCGGAAGAGGCTAGGGTGAGGGTGTTTCGCGCGTTGAAGAGGCATCGTACCCAAACGCTGAAAGCAGGGATGCAACTTCTGTGACCTGCCATCTTTCTTGGGTGGCTGGCCCTCACCCGGAAACGCAAGCGTTTCCGCCCTCTCCCGCAAGCGGGAGAGGGGGCCGACTTAAGAAGCCGATCGACTAGACGGTCTTTTGGTCTTACTTCGGCAGCTCAGCCCTTCACCGCCCGCCACCCAATATCCGTCCGGCAAAATCCCTCCGGCCAATCAATCCGCGCCACCGCCGCATAAGCCGCATCTTGCGCGGCTTTGACGGTGGCGCCGCGCCCGACCACGTTGAGCACGCGGCCGCCATCGGCGATCAGCGCGCCATCATCGCGTCGTTTGGTGCCGGCGTGGAAGATGGTGACGTTGGGAATTTGCGCGGCGGCCTCTAGGCCCCTGATCACCGTGCCCTTCTGATAGGCGCCGGGATAGCCGTTGCTCGCCATGACGACGCAGAGTGCCGCGTCGTCATACCAGCGGAGACTGACGGTCTTGAGCGCGCCGTCGCGCGACGCGATCAGCGCGGGTAAAAGGTCGGACATCAGGCGCGGGATTAGCACCTGAGTCTCCGGGTCGCCGAAGCGGCAATTGATTTCCAAGAGCTTCGGCCCGTCCTTCGTCACCATGATGCCGGCGAACAGCACGCCCTTATAAAGCGCGCCGGCCTCCGCCATGCCCTCGATCAAAGGCTGGGCGATGCGCGTGCGGATCTCGTTCTTGAGCGCGAGCGTGGCCAGCGGGGTTGGCGAATAGGCGCCCATGCCGCCGGTGTTCGGGCCCTGATCGCCATCGAAGACGCGCTTATGATCCTGCGCCGCGTCGAGCTCCAAAAGGTTGGTGCCATCGACCAGCGCGAAATAGCTGAGCTCCTCGCCGTCCAAGAATTCCTCGATCACGATTTCGCGTCCCGCCGCGCCCAAAGCACCTTCCAACATGTCGGCGGCGGCGGCCTTCGCAGCCTCGCGCGTCGCGGCGATGATGACGCCCTTGCCGGCGGCGAGCCCATCGGCCTTGACCACGGTCGGCGCCGTCTGCCGGTCAATAAAGCGCGCGGCGGCATCAAGCGCGGTGAAGCGGCCAAAGGCCGCGGTCGGGATGTTGTGGCGCGCGCAGAGCTCTTTCATAAACGCCTTGGAGCCTTCGAGTCGCGCGGCCTTTTGGTTCGGCCCGAAGGCCATGATGCCGTTCGCTTCCAAATGGTCGACGATGCCGGCGCAGAGCGGCGCCTCGGGCCCGACCACCACGAATCCAATGTGCTCGTCCTTGCAGAACCCGGTAATTCCGGCGAAGTCCATCACATCGATCGGCAGGCAGGTGGCTTCGGCCGCGATGCCGGCATTGCCCGGCGCGGCATAGAGCTTGTCGACCAGTGGCGAGGCGGCGAGCGACCAGGCGAGGGCATGTTCCCGCCCGCCCGCGCCGAGCACGAGGACTTTCATAACGCGACCAATTCCCCCTGGCTTCGAAGTGTCGGCGGGCTCGACCCCATGCTTCGTCCCTCGACAGGCTCGGGATGAGGGGCTCAGCATGAGGGCTTTTGGTTGGGCCGCATCCTGAGCGAGTCGAAGGATGAGGCCGTCACGCTCCACGTCACCCCAATGTGGATCGCCCTTGTAGCACAGGCCGGCTCCGGGGCAAGGTCGTGCCATGGCCGAATCAGAGAGCAACGCCAGCCTTGAGAATGCCGGCGTTTATTCCGTCAGCGAGCTCTCGGTCGCGCTCAAGCGCGCGCTCGAGGAGGGCTTCGGCTTCGTGCGCGTGCGGGGCGAGATTTCGGGCTTCAAGCGCCATGCCTCGGGGCACCTTTATTTCGCGCTGAAAGACCAGGAGGCGGTGTTGGATGCCGTGTGCTGGCGTGGCACCGCCGGGCGGCTCGGCCTCGCGCCCGAGGACGGCATGGAGGTGATCGCTGCGGGACGCATCACCACCTATCCGGGTCGCTCGAAATACCAGATCGTGATCGAGCGCCTGGAGCTCGCTGGCGTGGGCGCGCTGTTGAAACTGCTGGAAGAGCGCAAGAAGAAGCTTGCCGCCGAAGGCCTGTTCGAGCCAGCGCGTAAAAAGCCGCTGCCCTATTTGCCCGAGGTGATCGGGGTGATCACCTCCCCGACCGGCGCGGTGATCCGCGATATTCTGCACCGCATCGCCGAGCGCTTTCCGCGCCATATTCTGGTCTGGCCGGTGTTGGTGCAGGGCGAGGGCGCGGCGGAGCAGATCGCGCGCGCGATCGAAGGCTTCAACGCGTTGCCTGAACGGGGCAAAATTCCGCGCCCCGATTTGCTCATCGTCGCGCGTGGTGGTGGCAGCCTTGAAGATTTGTGGGCGTTCAATGAAGAGATCGTCGTACGCGCGGCGGCCGCGAGTGGCATTCCGCTTATTTCAGCGGTCGGCCATGAGACCGACACCACGCTGATCGATTTCGCCGCCGATCGTCGTGCGCCGACGCCGAGTGCCGCGGCCGAAATGGCGGTGCCGGTGCGCGCCGACATTCAACGCGATGTGCTGGCCAGACAGGCGCGCGCGGTCGGCGCGTTCGACCGGCTGTTGCGCGGGCGGCGCGAGCGCGTCTCAAGCCTCGCGCGCGGGCTTAATGTCGTGCCGGGTCTCGTGCAGCATGCCGGCCAGCGGCTCGATGATCGGGGCGACCGGTTGGAGAGCGCGCTGCATGCGCGCCTGCGCCGGCTCGAAACAAGATTGGCCGCCACCCGCGTGCCGCACCCGCGCCATGTGCTCGCGGTCAAACGCGGGCGGTTTGACGCGGCGACCAAGCGCCTTGCGCGCGTGCACCCTGCGCTCGGGTTCACCCTTCGGACGGAGGCCTTGACGCGGCTCGGCGCGCGGCTGCCAGAATTGTTCAGGCTCAACCTCAATCGCATTGAATCGCGGTTTGCGACGGCCGGCCGCCTGCTTGAGAGTCATTCCTATCGTGTAGTGCTCAAGCGCGGCTACGTCGTGGTGCGCGATGAGCATGGCAAGCCGATCCGTGCGGCGGCGGCTGTGCGAGCAGGCGATGCGCTCGGGCTTGAATTTGCCGACGGCACCGTCAGCGCGATTGCGACCGAGGGGGCCGCGCCCACACCCGCCTCGGCACCAAAGCGCGCGCAAAAGGGTGGTGACGGCCGTCAGGGCTCGCTGCTCTGATGAGAATAGACGGGGCCGTCATCCCCTGTCGTCATGCCCGGCCTTGAGCCGGGCATCCAGGCTCAACTCAAAGATTGGATGGCCGGGCCTGCCTGCGCGAAGCCGGAGCTTCGCTTCGGCGAAGGCAGGTCAAGCCCGGTCATGACGATCAAAAAAGATCCATCGTCCAGCGCCCGATTGAGGGCTGCGTTAATCCGGCCAGCGTTTGTGGACCCAGAGCCATTGCGCGGGGCGTTCGCGGATCCACACTTCGAGCATTTGGTTGATCTGGAGCATGGCGGCCGTGACGTCGGCGCTACGATCGCCCGTGTGTACGAGTACGAGTTTCGGAAAAATGGTGATCCGAAAGCGCGCGCCTTCAAGCCGCTCGACGCGCACCGGATAAACCGGCACGTCATATTTTAGCGCGAGTTCGGCGAGCGCAGGCGCGGTCATCGCGTCGCGACCAAAGAAGGGGACCGCGATGCCGTCGTTCATTTTCTGGTCGATCAGCATGGCGAGATGTTTGCCCTGCTTGAGCCAAACCAAGAGATTGCGGATGCTAGCCGGACCCTTGGGCACGCGATATTTCGCGACCGGGCCCCGGCAATAGCGAATCAGAAGATCAACGATCGGATTGTTGGGCGCGCGATAGATCAACGCCACCGGAATGCCGCGCCCCTCGACCGCGAGCGCGCCGATTTCCCAATTGCCAACATGAGCGGAAAAGAAAACGCCGCCCTTGCTTTCGGCCTTGGCGTCATCGAGACGCTCGATGCCCACCACCTCGGTGCGGCTATTCGCGCGATAGGGCGCGAAGCGACCGAGATGCGGATATTCCGCCGTCACGCGGCCGAGATTGTCCCACATCGCGCGTAGTATTTCGCGGCGCTGCTTGGGCGTGAGGTCGGGCAGCGCCTGCGCCAAATTGCGCTTGGCGCGTTGGTGGACCGGGACAAGCGGCCCGAGGCCACGCGCGAGCCAGCCGCCGAACGCCGATGCCCAAGCGACCGGCAATAGGCGTAGGACCACGAACAGGCCCAGTGTCGCCATGCCTTCAAGCGTGTGTCTGACCGGCCGACGCCTAGCCATGATCGGTCGCCCTCTGGCGCGAGCGCTCGACCAGCGGCGCGATCAGAGCGCGCAGTGCCATCGGGTCGCGCCATTCGAGATCGACGCTCAAGACATCAACCATCAGACGCGCCTCGGGCGGCAGGCGCATATAATCTTTTGTCGTCGTCACGGGCTTATTGCCATGGTGGCTGGCCGCTTCGCACAGGCGCATGATTTCATCCGGCGTGTAGCGATGATGATCTGCAAAACCATGACGTTCAACAAGGACCGCGCCAATGGTCGTGAGCGTTTCGAAAAACTTAGCCGGCCGTCCTATGCCGGCAAAGGCGACAATCGGCTGATCGCGAAATCTCAAGGCTTCCGGTCCCGGTACGAGTTCGGCCACGAAGACCGGTCGCGCGAATGCTTTTAGCCGGTCGGTTAGCCCGACGCGATCGGGGCCGAGCATGACAATCGCATCGGCGTGCGCCAGGCCGCGCGCCACCGGCTCGCGCAAGGGACCGGCCGGCAAGACCCGACCATTGCCGAAGCCAAACCCACCATCGATCACGACGAATGAGAGATCCTTGGCGAGCGAAGGGTTTTGCAAACCATCATCCATGATGACGAGACCCGCGCCACCGGCGGCGGCCGCGGCGGCGCCCGCGACCCGATCGGCCGAGCGCCAGGTCGGCGCCTCGGCCGCCAGCAACAAGGCTTCATCGCCAACGTCGTGCGCGGTGTGCCGCATTGGGTCGACGCGCAAGGGTTTCCCCCTCTCTCCGCCATAGCCGCGCGTAAGGAAATGCGCGTTGCCGCCGAGCTCGCGCACGAGCCGGTTCAGCGCCAGCGCGGTCGGCGTTTTGCCGGCGCCGCCCGTGACGAGATTGCCGACGCACATGATCGGGATCGCGGCGCGCGCCGGCTCGATCAACGCGCGACGCGCGGCGGCGACGCCGCGATAGATCAAGGCGAAGGGCGTGAGGGCCAGGGCGGCCGGGTGGTGCGCGCCGCCGGGGCCCCAAAACTCAGGGGGGCGCATGAGCCGTCTTCCTCGCGCCATTTTCTCGCCGCAGCAGTGGCCGGATCTGCTCCAGCGTGCGGTCGAGGGCGCCGCCGAGCGAGGCCGCGATTCGCTGTGCCGCCGCGGCGCGCGCGGCGATTGTTTGCGGGTCGGCGATGAGGCCATCGATCGCGTCGGCCAGGGAGGCGGCGTCGCGCACGGTCATGAGCGCGCCACCGGCGCGGAGCGTGGCTTGAAGTTCGGCGAAATTCTTCATGTCGGGCCCGGTTATCAACGCGCAATCGAGGCGCGCGGGTTCGAGCGCATTATGCCCGCCGACCGGGGTCAATGAGCCGCCGATAAAAACAATCGGGGCAAGCGCATAGAACAGGCCGAGTTCGCCCAGCGAATCGGCCAAATAGATCGCCGTCTCGGGGGCGATCGGTTCGCCTCGGCTGCGCTGCGCGATCGTCAGACCCTTGGATTTGGCGAAGCGGGCGATGGTGTCGCCGCGTTTTGGATGACGCGGTGCGATGATGGTGAGAATGGAAGGCCGACGCGCCGAGAGTCGATCATGAGCGTTGAGCGCGATGATCTCCTCGCCATCGTGCGTGCTGGAGGCCAGCCAAAGGGGGCGGTCACCGATCTCGCTTTTGAGGGCGCGCAGGGTGCCCTCGTCATAGTCGAGGGGCGGTGCCTCGTATTTGAGATTGCCGATGGTATGGACGGTGGTTGCGCCGAGGACGCGATAACGCGAGGCGTCGTCCTCCGTCTGGGCCAAGACAGCGCGGAACGAGGCAAGCATCGGGCGGATCAGTTTTGGAAAGTGTGCCCAATTTTTGGCCGAAGCCTCGGACATGCGGCCATTGATGAGAACCATCGGCACGCCACGCGCGGCGGTCTCGAACACGAGATTGGGCCACAATTCGGATTCAACCCAGAGCGCGATGTTGGGCCGCCAATGGGCTAGAAAGCGACGCGTGGGTCCGAGCCGATCGATCGGTACATAGTGATGGATCGCATGCGGCGGCAGCCGCGGGCCGAGGAGCGCCGCCGAGGTCGGCGTGCCGCTCGTCACAAGGACGCGCACATCGGGCCGCTCGCGCGCCAAGGCTGCGATGAGCGGCAGGAGCGTTATTGATTCACCGACACTCGCGGCATGGGCCCAGAGCAAAACACCATCGGGTCTTGCCCGGGAGGGATGGCCGAGACGTTCCTTGAAGCGCGCGTGATCTTCTTTGCCAGCTGCGCGGCGGCGCGCGAGATAGAGGTTGATCGCAGGCCCGGCCAATTGGCTCACCGCGCGATAGAGCCCCGGCGTGACGAAATCGCCGATCATGCCTTGGCCTCGATCAGGGTTTCAGAATCAGGTTCGATCGGGGCATGGCCCATCAGGCGATCGGCTTCCGCGCTCAACGCATTCATGCGCCGCTCAAGCTCACGCCGTAAAGTCTCGCGCGCCGCCGCATCGGCATCGCGCGGGACGCTGAGTGGCTCGCCCCACAGGAACACGCCGCGCCCAAACGGCAGAGCGAGAATGAAGCGATCCCAAGAGCCAAGCACCCGCCGGCGCGCACATGAATAGGTCAGCGGCACGATCGGCGCGCCCGAGAGGCTGGCCAAGGCAATCGCGCCCGGTTGCGCGCGCATACGCGGGCCGCGAGGGCCATCTGGGGTAATGCCGACATCTTGGCCCGCTTCAAGGGCCTTCGCCATGGTGCGCAGCGCCGCGCTGCCGCCGCGCGATTTCGAGCCGCGCACCGTCTCAATGCCAAAATGCGCGACCGTGCGCGCGATCAATTCGCCGTCGCGGTGGGTCGAGATCAGCATCTTGATCGTTCGGCCGTTTGGCCACGGACAGGGCGCCATCAAAATACGACCATGCCAGAACGCCAGAATGAACGGGCGCTTCTGTGCCAAAAGCGGCGCGATGTGCGCGGTGCCGCGTATTTGCCACGAACCGCTATGGCGCACGAGCCGAATATATTGAGCGGCGGACCAGCAAAGAAAGCCACGCATCGTCTCGCTGCGACCGATGCGCTTGATCAAACGGCGCATGGCTATTCTCCCGCGGCCGCCTCGGCTTGAAGTGCGCGCGGGCTCGGCTCCTCGGTCGCGAATTGCATCGCATAGAGCCGCGCATAGGCGCCGCCTTTGGCCAGCAGCGCGGCGTGCGTGCCCGATTCCACGACAAGACCGGCCTCGATGACGTGAATTGCGTCGGCATTCAGCACGGTCGACAATCGATGCGCGATCACCACCGAGGTGCGGCCTTTCATCAAGGTATGGAGCGCGGCCTGGACTTGACGCTCGGTTTCCGAATCGAGCGCCGAGGTCGCTTCATCAAGCAACAGGATGGACGCGTCTTTCAACATCGCGCGGGCGATCAAGAGCCTTTGGCGCTGACCGCCCGACAATTTGGCGCCATGTTCGCCGATGGTGGTGGCATAGCCTTGCGGCTGGGCCACGATGAAATCGTGCGCCTCGGCGGCCTTGGCGGCATTTTCGATCTCGGTATCGCTCGCCTCAAGCCGGCCATAGGCGATATTGGCCCGAATGCTGTCGTCGAACAGCACCGCCTCTTGGCTGACGAGCGCGATCGCCGCGCGCAGGCTTTCAAGCGTGACCGCGCGCACATCCATGCCATCGATCATGACCGCGCCGCCGCCGGCGTCATAAAAGCGCGGGATCAAATTGAGGATGGTCGATTTGCCGGCGCCCGAGGGGCCGACCAACGCGGTCATCTTGCCGGCCGGTATATCAAGATTGATACCGCGCAGGGCCGCTTTGCTCGGGCCATAGGCGAACGACACATTGAGGAAGCGAATCGCGCCACCGGCCCGACGCAAAGCCTGCGCATCGGGCCGGTTGCGGATTTCGGGCTCGGAATCGAGCACCTCGAAAACCCGCTGGGCCGCCGCGAGGCCCTCCTGCATGTTGAGGTTCAAATTCGCAAGCGACTTCAAGGGTTGGTAGGCAAGCATCATCGCGGTGATGAACGCGAAAAACTCGCCAGTCGTGAGCGCGCCCTCGATAACGCGAAGGCCGCCATAGCCGATGATCAAGGCGATGAAAATACCGCCCAGGCCTTCCATGATCGGCGGCGATGCCGCGCGCACTTTCAGCGCCTTGAAGATCAGGCGAAAAACATTCTCGACCAAGACCGAGGTCCGCGCGGTTTCGAAATCCTCGCGGCCATAAGCCTTGACGTGGCGCGCGCTTTGAAAGGCCTCGCTGAGGCGCGCGGTATAAACACCAAGCTCGGCGAGCGCGCGGCCCGATACTTTGCGCATGCGCCGCCCGATGCGGATGATCGGAAAGACCGCGATCGGAAACATCACGCAGGCGATCAACGCGAGCGACCAATCCTTCTCGATCATCACGGCCGCAAGAAATAGCAGCGTGAGCGAATCCTTGACGAGCGAGGTGAGTGAGTTCGAGACCGCGCTGCGCATGGCATTGACGTCATTGGTCAGGCGCGAAATCAACCGGCCCGAGGCGGTGTCGTGGAAGAACGCAAGGTCGAGCCGCATGAGGTGGCCGAACACCTTGATTTGCAGATCGGCGATGATGCGCTGACCAACCCAGGACATGATCACCGCCTGGCCATAGCTCGCGGCCCCTTTGACAAGGGTAATCGCGAGCACGACGAGCGGGATCGCGATCAACATCGTGCGATCGCCCTTGATGAAAATATCGTCAAGCACGGGTTGCATGACTTGCGCGAGCAGCGCGGTCGCGCCAGCGGTCACCACCATGCAAAGGCCGGCCAGACCAAGGCGGCCGAGATAGGGGCGCACATTGTCGCGCACCAGCCGCTTCAACAACCGCCAGGACCCGGTGAGTTTTGCCGCCTGTTCGTTCAGCGTCGACACAATGAACCTTGAGCCTCGTTCGTCTGCGCGATCGGTCGGCCGAGCCGACGCCGCACAATAACACGGTGGATAGACGCGGGCGTCAGAGCAACGCCTCGTGGATGGCGGCGACCCGGCCGATCAGAGCCGCATGAAGCGTCGGATTGGCGGCCAGGCAGGTTGGGTGGCGCGGTTTCGGCCGGTTATAGGGGAGCGGCTGGCCGCGCATGGTGGTTATGAGGCCGCCGGCTTCGCGGACCAAAAGATCGCCGGCCGCGATATCCCAATCGCTTTTGGGCCAGGCGCTGCCGGCGGCGTCAAACCGGCCGGCGGCGACGAGCGCGAGCTTATAGGCGATCGAGCTGATCGGGTGGACTGTACCGGGGGGGAAGCGCTCGGGCCAACCATCCTCGCGGCACTCGGAGCGGCTGACCAAAAGGCTGAAGTGTGCCGGATCGGCCGCCGCGCTGACGTTAATGGTTACGCCGTTCAAGCGCGCGCCGCCACCTTGCGTGGCGTCAAACAATTCGGCCTTGGCTGGGTTAAAGACTCCGGCCGCGATCGTTTCATGGCCCTCGACCAGCGCGACCGAAATGGCGAATTCGGGAAGGCCGTTCAAATAGCTGTTGGTGCCGTCGATCGGATCGACCACCCAAAGGCGCGGACAGGCGAGGCGGTCGGCGTTGTCTTCGGTTTCCTCCGACAGCCAGCCATAGCTCGGCCGTGCGCCGAGCAAATGATCGTGGAGCAGC
>CAMDNF010000002.1:0-75593 GCA_945902735.1 Rhizobium sp. Q54
GGAAGATATCGGCGTCGATCGGCTCGCTGTGGTCTAGCTCATAGCCGAGCTCATGAATGCCGGTGCCAGCGTCGAAAATCAGCAAATGCTCGCCGCAGCGCATTTCGATGCACGCGGTATTGCCGCCATAACGCGCATTGGCCTCGCCGGGGCATGGAATACTGCCTCGAACCCCCCAAAAACGGACCGAAAATGTCGCGTTTGCCACCATTTCACCTTTGACGCGGTCGTCCCTCGATTGGCCAGTCTGCCCGAGCGGGAGTAGCGGCGAAACTGATTTTGCGTGTGTAGAATGGCGGCTCCCGACCCGCTTGTCCCGCGCCAGAGCCCGATGATCAAATCAGCCCTTTCCGCGCCGGCCGAGGCGCCGCGCACAGACTGGTGGATGGTGATGCTCGCGCTCGCCTTGGGCGGCCTCGCGGCCTTCCACCATCTCAAACTGCCGCCTGTGCTGCCACTTTTGCTTGAGCGCTATGGCTATGACCGCACGGTGGCGGGCGGCTATATGGCGATTTATGCCGTGGTCGGTCTGGCATTTTCGGCGCTTATTGGCGTCGTCGTCGAGCGCACCGGCGTGCGCCGCGCGTTGATCCTCGCCATATTCTTCTTCCTGCTCGGCTCGGGCCTGACCATGGCGGTGCCTGAAATCGCCGCCTTGGTGTTGGCCGCACGCGGCATTGAGGGCCTCGGTTTCACCATCGTGGCGGTGATTGCCCCCGTGCTCGCCACCAGCGCCGCGACACCGCGTCATGTTGCCATGGCGATTGCGATCTTCGCGGCCTGGATTCCGCTCGGCCAATTGTCGGCCGCGATTCTCGCCATACCGATTGTCGATGCCGGGTTATGGCGGCCGCTCTGGTGGATCGGGATTGGGTTGACGCTGGTGATCGGCGTTATCGCCTGGTGCAAAACGGGGCACATCGCCCCACGCGCGCCACAAAGCGGCGGACTTTCAATCACACGATTGCAATGGGGCGGTCTCATCCTCAATGCGGCGATCTTCACGCTGTGGTCGACCGGTATTTTTGCGTTCTTCACCTGGCTGCCGCAGTATTTGGTCGAGCAGCGCGGCTTGACGCTTGCCGAAAGCCAAATTCCCTACGCTTTGCCGGTGTTGTGCATTCTGATCTGTAGCATCGCGAGCGGCCAATTGCTGAGAAAGGGCGTGCCCTATACGACGTTGATCGTGCTCGGCCTTGGCCTTCAGGCGGCGGTTTGGTTTGCGATTCCTTGGCTTAACCACCCGGTGATTGGGTTGCTTGCTATCGCGCTGTATGGCGTTGGGTCCGGCATTACACCAACCGGGTTGTTCGCGGGACCAACAATCTTGCTCGGACAAGCCAAAGCGCGGAGTACGGCCTATGGCGTGATCATGTCGGGGCGCAATGTCGGCGTATTGCTCGGCCCGGTGTTGCTGCCGCCGATCCATGACTGGTTGGAAAGCTGGGAGGCGACTGGCGTGGTTTTCGGCGGCATCACGGCGCTCGGCATGGTTGGCGCGGTGGCGCTCAAGCTCGTGACCAAACGAATCCGCGCCGCCGAATCCGCGCTGGCTCACACCATCAGTCGATAGCCGCCACCATCGGTGATCAAGAGCTGAGCGTTCGACGGATCGGTCTCGATCTTTTGGCGCAGGCGATAAATATGCGTTTCGAGCGTGTGCGTCGCGACTTGCGGGTTATAGCCCCACACCTCGTGGAGTAGCACGTCGCGCGGCACGATTTGATCCTTGGCGCGATAAAGAAATTTTAGGATCGCGCTTTCTTTTTCAGTCAAGCGGACCTTGTCCTTGCCGTCGGTGCTGACCAAAATTTTGGCGGCGGGGCGAAAGCTATAGCGACCGATCGTGAAGGTCGCGTCTTCGCTGCGCTCGAATTGGCGCAATTGGGCGCGAATGCGGGCGAGCAAAACGCCGAGCTTAAACGGCTTCGGTACATAGTCATTGGCGCCTGAATCGAGACCGAGGATCGTGTCGGCCTCGCTGTCGGCCCCGGTCAACATGAGCACCGGCACTTTGACGCCACTACGGCGAAGCAATTTGCAGAGCTCCCGCCCATCCATATCGGGCAGACCGACATCGAGGATGATCAGATCGAAACGTTGTTTCTTGACGGCGTCGAGCGCGGCGGCGCCGGTCACCGCCTCGACCACCACAAACTCCTCATGGAGCCGCAGCTGTTCAGCGAGCGCCTGACGCAGCGCATCGTCATCATCCACTAGCAGGATGGTCTGGCCCGTGCTCATACTCGCTCGACTGTTCGTTGATCCTTGAATCGACGCGGAATAATGCGCCAAGCACAACCATCTGCAAAGCCGCCTGGCGGGCAACGCCCATGACCAGATGGATAGCACCTACGACACTCGAGGGACGTTTTGTCACGCTTGAGGTGCTAAAGCTGGCCCATAGCGCCGAATTGCGCCCCTTGGTTGGCGATTCGCGCATTTTTGCCTATTTGTCGGTCGATCTTGGCGCGCCGGGCGCGCTCGACCGCTGGGTCGATCAGGCGCTGGAGGCCATGGCGAGCGGCGATCAGCTTGTTTTCGTCAAACGACAGCACGCGACGGGGCAGTTGGTTGGCTCGACCCGCTATATGAACGTCGTGACGCAACATCGCCGCGTCGAAATCGGTTGGACCTGGCTTACCCCTTCGGCCTGGGGCGGCCCGATCAATACCGAGGCCAAGCTTCTCTTGCTATCCCATGCCTTTGAGGCTTTGGGGGCGCACCGGGTCGAATTCCGCACCGATTCGCGCAACTTACAAAGCCAAGCCGCGATCGCGGCGCTCGGCGCGACCAGAGAGGGCGTTTTTCGGCGCCATATGGTGGTGAAGGATGGTTATGTGCGGGATACCGTCCAATTCGCGATTGTCGACCAAGATTGGTCCAACATTCGGCCTCGCCTCGAGGCTCGTTTGGCCACCAAGGCACTCAAGCCGGCATGAATCCACCGGCAGGATCTGCCGCAGGCACCGCGTTAACAATATAACGCATTGAAAATATTGATAGATTTCTTGGCCTCGAACTTGCATTTAAGAGGGTCGAGGGACCTTCCGTATGGCATTTGATCCAATTGAGCTGATGGGGCCGCGTGAGCGGCTCGCTTACAACATCAATATGCGACCCCGCGCGGCGGCCGACGGCGCCGCGGTGCCCCCGCCTTCGCATCACGCCAAGCCAAGTGGCGAGAATTATTTCGGCGAAGACGGTCTCCAGTTCAGCGATTTGGTCGATATTCTCAATCCACTGCAGCATTTGCCGCTGATCTCGATGGCCTATCGCTCGATCACGGGCGACGAGATATCGGCAGGGGCGCGCGTGGTTGGCGGCGCCATCTATGGTGGCGGCGTTGGCGTCTTTGTGGGGGCGATCGAAGCCGCTATTGCCGAAGCCTCGGGCGGCAAGGATCTTGGTGCCATCGCCTTGGATGCCGTAACCGGCTCCGATAAAACTGAAACCGCGAGTTCGGCCAGCGAACACAAGGAAGCGTCGATAACCGCGCTGAACGATATCATGCCCGCGGCCGGTGGTGGCGAGACGGCTCCCACGGCGCCTTCATGGATCTATAGAGATGCGCCCTTGGCGCCACTCGCGCCGGAGCCCGCGCCAACACCGGCATTGGCGAGCCCGGCAATTCAACAAAGTGCGGCGCCTTTGCTTCCGATAGGGCCGATGCCGATCCCGAGCACACCGGAATCCCAATTGGATTCGATGCCGGAGCTCTCCCAGGATCAAATCTCGCTCTTGCTGCAATCGGTCGGCCTTGATCCCAAAACCGGCGCTTCAATGCCGAATTCAGCCACCGCCCCCCGCTCCGACGGCCGCCATAGCGCCGCAAATACCGACGGCGCATTCGAACACACCGCCCGCCCGCGAGACTGTGCGTTTTGGGCTCGGCCCGATGAAGCAAAACGACGTGCGTCCTCCCCCGGCGATCGATCGCGCCTATCCCACGCCGGTGGCACAGACGACACAAGCGCCCGAGACACCGGCGGTCATGACCGCGACCACCGAGAACGATGGCGACCTCTCCGCCGCGATGGCGAGCGCCCTCGACAAATACAGACGTGGTAAAGTGATGGAGCAGTCTGGCGAAGTGAAGGGTTCCCGCTTCAATGGCGCTTACTGATCCGTCGACCAGCGCGACCACGCCCACCCCTATCGATCTCGTCGTCGTTCCGCCCGATATTCTGCACTGGCAGGACCGGTCGTTCGCTTGCGTGCTCGGCCGCTCGGGCATTCGCGCCGATAAGGTCGAGGGCGACGGCGCGACGCCAAGCGGTTCGTTCGCGTTACGCCGCGTGCTCTATCGGCCAGATCGGCTGCCGCCGCCGCGCACCGCGCTGCCGGTCGCCGCGCTCAACCCGCATGATGGCTGGTGCGATGACCCTGATGATTTGCTCTACAACCAACACATAAGGCTGCCATTTTCAGCGCGTCACGAAATTCTGTGGCGCGATGACGGGGTCTATGACGTGATCGTGATTCTCGGGCACAATGACGCGCCTGTGGTGCCCCACAAGGGCAGCGCGATCTTCATGCACGTCGCAACCCCAGATCGTACGCCAACGGAAGGGTGCATCGCGCTGGCGCGCCAAGATCTACTGACGATTCTTGAGACGTGCGACCCGCGCGCACGTCTGATTATTCCGGCGCCACGCTCATAGAGGATGTCGTGCACCGAAGATCGCGGTGCCTACCCTGACATGCGTCGCGCCGAAGCCGATCGCGATTTCAAAATCCGCCGTCATGCCCATGCTGAGAGAGGGCAAACCATGTCGACGCCCGAGCTCGCGCAGCAAGGCAAAATGCGGCGCGGGCTCGTCACCGACCGGCGGGATGCACATCAAGCCAATCACTGGTAGCGCCAGGCGTTTTCGACAATCCTCGATGAAGGCGGCGGCATCGCGCGGGCCGACGCCAGATTTTTGTGGCTCCTCGCCGATGTTGATCTGCACGAATAATTTGGGGCAGCGCTGGCTGCGATCGCGCTCGGCGGCGATTGCTTCGGCAAGCTTCGGTCGGTCGAGCGCGTGGATGAACTCAGCGTTCGCAACGGCCTCCCGCACCTTGTTGGTTTGCAGCGGCCCGATCAGATGGAGCTCGAGATCGGCATGGCGTTCGCGAAGGGCCGGCCATTTCGCGAGCAATTCTTGCACGCGGTTTTCACCAAAAGCGCGCTGCCCGGCGTCGATGGCCGGCACAATGCGTTCGACCGGAATCGTTTTCGAAACCGCGATCAAGGAGACGGAATTGGGCCGTCGACCGGTTTCAGCACAAGCCGCCGCAATGCGCGCGCGCACCGCGGCCAAGGCCTCGGGCACCGGCGTCTCAATCAAGTTCATCGCGGCGTCGACCATCGGTGTATCCTGATCTAATGAGGGGAACGACGCTAGCAAGCCTGGCCCAAGAGCTCAATTCACGCCACGTGGCACGCACCGAACGCGGGCGTGTTTTGCCGCCGCTTCTACTCATGACCGACGAGGCCCGCTTGCCAGACCCGTGCGCCGCCGCCGACCGCCTACCGGCGGGGGCCGGGATTATCTTACGCGCCTATGAGGGGCCCGCGCTCAGGCGCTTGGCCTACGCCCTTGCCGAGATCGCGCGGCAACGGAGGCTCGTGCTCTTGATTGCGCGCGATGCCGAATTGGCCGCGGAAGTGGGGGCCAATGGGGTGCATTTGCCGGAGGCCCTGGCTCACCTTGGGGCCGCTATGCGGCGCCGCGCCGATTGGTTGATCACCTGCGCCGCCCATTCGCTCCCCGCGCTGCATATGGCCGCCCGTGTCGGCGCCGATGCCGCGCTGCTCTCGCCGGTCTTCCCGACCGCGAGCCACCCCGATCGGCCAGCCTTGGGACCACATTATTTTGCCGCGCTCGTGGGACGCGCGGGCCTCCCGGTATACGCCTTGGGCGGGATTAGCGAGACCAATGCGCCGCTGTTGCTGGCCAGTGGCGCGGTCGGCCTTGCGGGGATCAGCGGGTTTTCAGCGGGCGCTTAGCCCGAAATGTTTTTCGACATGAGCAACCAACGCAGCCACGCTCGCCTCGATCGATTGCGTGGCGGTGTCGATCACGAGATCAGGTTTGTCGGGCGGCTCATAGGGGGCCGAGATGCCGGTAAACTCGCGAATTTCACCGGTACGCGCGCGGCGGTAAAGCCCCTTCGGGTCGCGCGTTTCGCACACGTTGAGCGGCGCATTGATGTAGATTTCGTGATACGCGCTTTGGTCGATACGCTCGGCCGCCGCGCGGGCCCGTTCGCGATCGGCGCGATAGGGTGAGATGAAGGCGGAAATTACCAACATGCCGGCATCGGCAAACAGCGCGGCAACTTCGCCGACGCGTCGGATGTTTTCTGCCCGGTCCTCGGGCGCGAAACCGAGATTGGCATTGAGGCCTGCGCGAACATTATCGCCATCCAGCACATAAACTTGATAGCCGCGACGGAACAATTCAGCCTCGACCTCGATCGCGATGGTCGATTTGCCGGCGCCTGAAAGCCCGGTGAGCCAGATGACGCCACCTTTGTGCGTGTTGCGTCGCGCGCGCTCGGTTCGACCGATGCGATGGCCGACCGCTTGAATATTGCTCGAGCGATCGGTAATCAGCGCGCGTTGATCGGGATAACCCTCCATGTTGATCTGGCCGCCGCCGGCGATGTCATCACCATCAACGAGCACGAAGCGGCCGGTGCGGGGCAAAGCGAGGTAGGTGTCGAAGGCCAGCATGGCCGGGCTTCTGAGCACAACCTCGGCAATGCCATTGCGCTCGACAAAGCCCGGCGGTTCGCTTGGAACGCCATTTGCTTCAAGCACATCAATGTCAATCACGCGTTCGATCGACTGCACTTCAACCGGCACTTCGCGCGTGGCGAGTCGAAGCTTGTAGCGTCTGCCTGCTTCAAGCGGCGAGCGGCCGAGCCAAAAAATTGTCGCGCGGAACACATTGCTTTCGATCGGCGGGTGCGCGGCATGACTGGCGAGCCCACCGCGCTCGATGAAGAGTTGCTCGTCGAGTTGAATGCCGATCGATTCACCGGCCTCCGCATGATCCCGCGCCGGCGCATGCCAACGTTCGATGCTTGTTACACGCGCGGTTTTGTTCGATGGCGAAAAAAGCAGCGTGTCACCTTTTGCCAGACGCCCGCTTTCAATGCGGCCGACGAGAATGCGCCGCTCGTCAAAATGATAGACATCTTGAATTGGAAAGCGGAGCGGCGCATCGGGCTGCAATGCAATCGATGTTAGGGCATCGAGTGCTTGAATGAGCGTTGGGCCCTTGTACCAAGGCGTCGCGGCCGAGCGCGCGATGAGATTGTCGCCGCCGCGCGCCGAGGTCGGCACGATTTGGGCTACATGCAGACCAAGCAATTTCAAATAAGCCGCGATCTCGTCGCCAACCGCGCGAAACCGCGCCTCATCGAAGTTGATGAGATCTATTTTGTTGATCGCGACAATGACCTGATTGACGCCGATCAGACTCAGCAGATAGCCGTGACGGCGCGATTGCTCGCGCACGCCCTCCTTGGCGTCGATGACCAAAAGCGCGGCATCGGCGCTCGAGGCGCCGCTGACCATGTTCTTGATGAATTCCCGATGACCGGGCGCATCGACCACGACATAGCGTCGCGCGGGCGAGGCGAACCAGACATGCGCGGCATCGATCGTGATGGTTTGATCGCGTTCGGCTTGAAAGGCATCGAGCGCGAAGGCCCATTCGAACGGCATGCCGCGCTTCTCGCTCATGGCTCGAATGGCCTCGAGCTTGCCCTCGGGCAGGGCCCCGGTATCGGCAAGAAGGCGGCCGAGCAACGACGATTTGCCATGATCGACATGGCCGACGATGACGAGCCGGAAAGGAGGTTTTGTTGGCGATGCGCTCATGGCGGAGTCACATATAACCTTCGGCGCGCAGGCGCTCGAACGAATCTTCCGCCTCATGATCCATGGCGCGGCCAGCGCGTTCGGCGGTGCGGATGGTTTCTAGCTCGGTGATGATTTCATCGATCGACGCGGCGTTGCTGGCGATTGGATTGGTGATATCGGAGTCGCCAAGCGAGCGATAACGCTTGCCGCCGCGCGCGAGATAGAGCGGCACGATGGGGATATTTTCACGCTTGGTGTAGCGCCAGATATCGAGCTCGGTCCAATGCAGCAAGGGGTGGATGCGGACATGGACGCCGGGCGGCATGTTGGCCTTGTAATAATCCCAGAATTCGGGCGGTTGATCGCGAAAATCCCATTGGCCTGATTCAGCGCGTGGGCTGAAGACGCGCTCCTTGGCGCGCGTCGATTCCTCATCGCGCCGGATGCCGGCGAAGATGCCGGTGAATTTGTGTTCGCTGAGTACGGCCTTGAGACCATGGGTTTTGCGCGCGGCGGCGCGCGCGGCGGGCGGCAGGCTTTGGTCGACCGTTTCAATCGGCGGGCAGCCGCCAATGAGGAGCTTAAGACCCCATTCGCCGGCATAGCGGTCGCGGAAGTCATACATCTCGGGAAATTTTTTGCCGGTGTCGACATGAATGACCGGAAACGGCACGGGGCCCAGGAACGCCTTGCGGCAGAGCCAGACCATGACGTTCGAATCCTTGCCGAGCGACCAGAGCAGGCCGGGCCGTTCAATCCGCGCATAGGCCTCGCGGATGATGAAGAGGCTTTGGCTTTCAAGTTGGTCAAGATGGTCGAGCATGACGCTGATTATCGACCTTCAGGCAGATAGTTGAAGCGTTTCATTTGCTCGCGGTGGCGTTTTACCAGGCGGTCGATTTGCGCGGCGGATAATTTCTCTCGCCATTCGCCCGACTTGCCGGACCGGAAGAAACGATCTTGCACCGGCGTGCGCTCGACAAAGCCGGTTTTTTCCTCCTGCCCGCGTAGGGCGTCGAACGAAGAGAAGCGGATAGCTTTTTCGAGACGCGCTTGATCGGGCGGCACGCCGAGAAATTGCGCAATGGCACCGAAATACCGCGCGGGGTCGGCTTGGAGATCTTCATAGCGTACCACGTAAAGGGCCGGGCTTGGCGTTTGTGTCCAGCTTTTCACATGGGTCGACCAATCGCTTTGGTGTTCGGGTACGTGGGTTGCGCTCGCCGGCGTTTCAAACCCGACGCGGCCCATGAGTTCGATGATGTCGTCAAACGAAACACCGAGATGATGTGCATAAGACAACGCGACATCGAGCGGGTTGCGCACGACATAGATCGCGCCGGCGGTGAGCTCGAGCGTAATCATGCTTACACCCGCGACCGCGATTAGCGCGTTGTGGGTTTTTACCATGACGGTGTTGGGCGAACTTTCAGCGATCAGACGATGCACGTGCGGGCGGAGCCTGGTGAGATCGGCGAGTGAGAGTGCCGTTGGGGGCCGCGGGTCGAGACGGGCATACCAATGCGCTTGCGAATCACCGACCGTGAGTGCCGACATGCGATTGATCTCAAACGGCGCATCGGGATTCGACAGCAGATTATGAAGAAACGCGCGGACCCAGGTGTTGCCCGATTTCGGATAGGACGCGAGCCAAAGAAGATTAGCCACGGGGTCTAAATTCGGTAGCCGAATCTGGCCATCTGCGCGCCATGGCGGCCGACAATCTGCGCGGCCTGAGCCGGGGTTAGTACATCGCGCCAACCGTCCGCTTTGCCTTGGCGAAAAACTCTCTTCTGCGCCACTGTGCGCTCACGAAAATCTTCCTCAGCCTCTTGACGGCTTAGTTGATCGAACGACGAAAACTCGATCGCTTTCATGAGTCGTTCCCGCGGCGGATCGAGCCCAAGGAAACGGCATAGAGCCCCGAATGCCTCAACAGGCTGGGCCATCAAATCTTCGTACCGGACGACATGGAGGCCTGGGTGACTCACCTTGGTCCAACTATCGACATGGAGCGACCAGCTGCCGCGATATTCGTAAATGAACTTCTCGGTGTTCTCGGTCTGAACGTTTTGACCCAGTCGCATAATCGCTTCATCGATCGACATGCCGCTATGATCGGCATAGGAAATGACCACGTCGAGGGGATAGCGCACGACGTAAATTGCCACGCCGGTATGCTCCATCGTAATCAAAGGCGTGCCGCGGTCGACAATAAGGGCGTTGTGGGTCTTAACGAAAACGGAATCAGGATAAGTTCGCGTCAGCCTTTCATGAATTAAGGGGCGCAATTTCGCGATTTCATCCTTTGAAAGACTGTCTGCGCGTCGAACCGACAATTTTTGATCGGATTCGTCAGCTTCCGCGCGGCTATCCAACACAGCCTGACACCAATCCGCATTCGAATCTTGGTGACAGAAGCGCACAAGGTTATTCAGCGGCACTGGCCGCTCTGGGTTCATGAAAAGATTGTGCAAGAACGCACGGAGCCACGTATTGCCGGATTTCGGATAGCTCGCGAGCCAAAGAATTTTTCCCATGACGTGTACGTTAGCAAATGACCCTTCTTAGGAGGAAAGATTCAGACAGGGAAAACCAAGGCGGTAAAAGGCAATAGAGCGCTTTCAAAGTTGGTTGAATCAGTCCAACTAACGTCGTCATTCCGGCCGCTAGGCGAGCCCGAAAGCCAACGGCTTTCGGACGCGAGCCCCCGATCCAGTCGGGGGCAGGCTCTTGAGAGCCGGAATCCATGATTGAGCGGCATGAGATCACGTCACGATGGATACCCGCTTTCGCGGGCATGACGAAAAATGGGAAGTGCGTACAACCAAACTGAAAACGGCCTCGTCGAGCGAACGTGCTCTACGACAAAAAAAGACGGGAGCGGCATTGCCGCTCCCGTCCTCAAGAAACAAGACCTTGCGATTAGAACGACAGGGACGAGCCGATCATGAAGCTCGTGTAAACGTTGTCCAACGCGCCAGCCGTCTCATTTTCGAAATCGCCATGGTCGATCTGCGCCTGAATGCTCACGCCCGGCCCAAGGATATAGGTGCCGTTGAGCGCCATGATATCAAACGCCAGATCGTCGACTGCCGCCACGGTCGCTCCTTCGATCTCGGCCCGGCCATATTGAATGCCGATGCCCCACATGGCGTCCCAATAGGCCACGCCGATATCGAAGTCCTTACGATCACGACCGGGGCCAACTAGGCCTGTCACCGGCGTTGCATTGGCGACCAGGTCAGCATCGAGATAGCCGCCGCCGACTGAGAACTTCCCGAATGTGAGCGTGCCACCCACATTAAACGAGGCGGGCGAGTCTTCGCAATTAACTACCGTGGGCGTCGCACCGCAACGATCGAGGTTGTAGGTCTCGTAACCAGCGGAGGCGCGGAGCTTAACGGCGCCGAAATCGTGATCAAACGCCGCGGCGACCGACAGCTGGTCGAGCAGCTGGCCGTTCACTTCGCGAGCGTTGGCACCATATTGGCTCTGGCCCTGATCTGACGGCGCATAACTCGCCGCGAAGCTGACGCCACCGAATGAAGGCGAGAAATACACGATCTTCTGCGAATCTTCCGAGCCCAAACCATCGTTATAGGTGCGGACGTTGTAGATGTTTGAGCCGTTGCCCGGATTGCCGAAGATGAAGAACGGCGTGTTGACACCGAAAATGCCCGAGCCGCCCGGCGCCCATGAGATGAACTCTTGGCGCGCGCTCTCGGTTGCACCAACGCGGATTTGACCGAAATTGCCGCGGAAGAACACGAAGCGTTCGTCCATCGATTCGGAGTCGTCGCCGGTGGGGTTGCCTTCGATCACGGCCTTGAAGCCCGCGGTCAGGCCGTTATCGAACGTGGCGCTGCCGCCAATGTTGATTTCGACGTCTTGGCCCATCGCGCTTGAATTGAAGTTATTGGCGTATTCGTTATCATTGCTCTGTTGGTCGATGATCGCGAACGCGCTCTGATAATAGCCACCGACGCTGACCGCAATCGGCTCGTCTTTGGCCTGCGCGGTGCCACCGGCAATCATGCCCGCCGCTACAAGTGCGGTCGAACCCAAAAGAATCTTCTTCATTAGCGAACCTCCTCGGGAGAATTGTGTTTACTCGGTTACGCCCAAAAACCCGAACTAAAGTGTCTTGATCTCGTTTCGGCCATTCCAGTCCAGGCTTGCAGCCGGGGCGCCACTGATGACGCGGCCCCTTCCCCCCAGTAACGCTGGAGGGCTTGCAACGGGGCGACGGTAACCAAAACCGGTTAACGAGCAAACCGTAAAAATGTGCTCGCGCTTACAATCCCGTGCCTATGTGGCAGAAAAGCCGCAATGTTGCGTGGTTGCGGTTTGTAACCAAAGGGTCATGGCGCGAGGGCGTTTTGGCCCTCAGGGCCAAGGGCCTCGATGAGCGCACCAAGATAGGGTCTGTAGCGGGCCGCGCGACCAATCGATTCGGCATGAAGCGGTTGGCGCACCTGGGTTGCGCTCGCGGTCGCAACCCGTCCTTTATTGCGGTGGAAATCGAGGCAAACGGCGTCCCATTTCAGGCCGCAATGGGCCAGCAGGGCCCGGATTTCGCGTTCCGGGTGGGCGATCAGGGCTTCGTAGTGAACGTCGTAAACTCGGCCAGGAAGCACGGCCTGCCAGTGCCGCATGGTCTCGGCATAAAGGCGGTAGCGCCGGCCAAGCGCGGCGAGATCATAAGACCACGCATTCCCTTCGGCGAAGCGTGTGCGATAGCAAGAGAGGCAAATATCCAACGGGTTCCGCCGGCAATGGATGATGATCGCGTTCGGCAGAATCAAGTGAATTAACCCGATATAGCGGAAATTGTCGGGCATTTTGTCGACCACGCGAGACGCGGCCGGATCGGCCAGGCGTGATAAGTCGGCCGCATAGGCCTCCCCTCGCTCGAATGCTGTGCTGCCGATCGTCAAGTCGATGCCCGTGGGCCCAATCCAACCTTCGAGGCAACGGCCAAGCACCTTAAGTTCGCCGGCACCCACAACTTCTGGGTGTGCCGCCAGAATTTGCTCTATCAATGTGGTGCCGGAGCGCGGCATGCCGACCACAAAAATCGGCCGGGTGGAGGGGCAGCCCTCGGCCGCTCGACCGAGAATTTCAGGCATCAAGGCCGCCTTGATGGCGTCAATCAACGCGATTTCCACCACCTCATCATAGGGATGACGGGCGTGTTGAAGCGCCGCGCCATCGGCAAAATGGGTTATGGCCTGCGCGGGATCGTCGAGGTCGTCGTAGATTTTGCCGAGGGCAAAAGCGAGCTCGATTCGGGCTGGCGGCGGAAGATCGGCCCGGCGCGACTCCACCGTCCGCACCAGGCCAAGGAGCGCATCATCGAGTCGAAAACGATGCACATTCGCCAGATTGGCGAACGCCGCGCTCGAGCGAGGATCAAGCTCGAGAGCCTGTCGAAAAGCATTTTCGGCGCCCGCAATATCCCCAAGTTCGCGCAGCACGACCCCGAGACCGTTGTGACTATCGCTGTGCTTGGGGCGAAAACGGATGGCCGTGCGATAGGCGGCGGCTGCTTCCTGGGCCCGGCCCAAACGGCGCAGCGTATTTGCCAGATTATATTGCGCCGCAGCGAAATTCGGCTTCGACGCCAAGGCCGACGCAAAATAATGCACCGCATCCGCGTCACGCCCCAAATCGACCAGAGCACATCCCAGGTTGAACGCGGCTTCGACCAATTTGGGGTCACGGTCGAATGCTTCCCGATAGGCGGTGATGGCGTCTTCATGGCGGCCGAGGCCCTGGAAGGCCGCACCGAAATTGAGCCAGAGACGGGAATCGGTCGGATCGGCCGCAAGCAGGGCCTGGTAGCGCGGGATTACGGCTTGCAACGCGCCCTCGGCGTGGAGAGCCAGAACGGCCGCAATATCTCGCTTGCGCGCCGAGGTGGTCGTTCCGAGCCTTGTCTCGCTCTTGCCAGGCCGTTGGCCCGACCTATTTGTCGGCATATCGATCGACTCTATCTAGCCGTGTCATGGACACCCTAGAACCCATGCTGACTGCGACGCAATCACGCGGCGGTTTTCCCACAGGGCGGTATATTGTAGAGTTATAGGCATGGAAAAGGCGGTCTCGCCGCAATCGGCGCGCCGCCTAATGACGATCAGCTCAGGATAATGTCGCGATGGTCTCTTGGATTGGCGGCCTTAGGGCGGCGCGGACTTGGCTTATTGCGTTGAGCGGCGTAGCGCTGCTCGCCGCGTGCGGCGATGCCGACCTCGCCGGCACCGCCGGGCCGGACCCCAAATATTCCGACAATAAGAAGGCCCGCGATCCGGTCTATAAGCAGAGCGTCTTTGGCGAAGGCGGGCTTAGCCTCGGTGGATCTTCCGGGCCGGTCGGCCAAGAGGGCGCGACGGGGCTAGGCGTCAATACGTTCCTCTGGCGCGCCACGTTGGACACGCTGTCTTTCATGCCGCTTGCCTCGGCCGATCCGTTTGGCGGGGTCATCATCACCGATTGGTACGCCCCACCCGATGCCCCCGAAGAGCGCTTCAAGGCGACCGCCTATATTCTCGACCGCACTTTAAGGTCTGACGGGATCAGGGTGGCGCTTTTCCGGCAGGTTCGCGGTTCGGCCGGCGATTGGATCGATGCGGCGACCAACCCCCGCACCTCGACCGACCTCGAAGAGAAAATTCTGGAGCGGGCGCGGCAGCTCAAAATCTCCAGCGTCGGCGAATAGTCGAGCGCGCTTGCCGCGCGCGCGGCCGTGCGGTAGGAACCGGCGGCCATGAGCGAGCGATATAATCCGCGCGAAATCGAGGCGAGTTGGCAGGCCTTCTGGGAACAGGAGGGTCTGTTCCATGCGCGCGAGGACGACAGCCGTCCAAAATATTACGTGCTCGAGATGTTTCCCTATCCGTCGGGACGCATCCACATGGGCCATGTGCGCAATTACACGTTGGGCGATGTGGTGGCCCGCTATAAGCGGGCGCTCGGCTTTAATGTGCTGCACCCGATGGGGTGGGATGCCTTCGGCCTGCCGGCGGAGAATGCCGCGCGCGATCAAAAGACCCACCCGGCAACCTGGACCTACGCCAATATCGCGACGATGCGCGCCGAGCTCAAGCGCATGGGGCTCTCGCTCGATTGGAGTCGCGAGATTGCGACGTGCCATCCGGGCTATTACAAGCACGAACAAAAGCTGTTCCTCGATTTCCTCAAGGCTGGGTTGGTCTATCGCAAGGAATCCTTCGTCAATTGGGACCCGGTCGACCACACCGTGCTCGCCAATGAGCAGGTGATCGAGGGGCGCGGCTGGCGCTCGGGCGCGTTGGTCGAACGGCGCAAATTGTCGCAATGGTTTCTCAAGATCACGGCCTTCTCCGACGATCTATTGGCCGCGTTGAACGGGCTCGAACGCTGGCCCGAGCGCGTGCGCCTGATGCAGGAAAATTGGATCAATCGATCCGAGGGCCTGCGCGTGGCGTTCGACCTCGATGCCCGCGACGAGACGATCGAAATTTTCACGACGCGCCATGACACGCTATTTGGTGCAAGCTTCCTCGCGCTTTCACCCAATCATCCGTTTGCCGAAAAGCTTGCCGCGAAGGATGCCGCACTCGCGTCTTTTATTGCCGAATGCAATCGGCTCGGCACGTCGGAAGCCGCGATCGAGCATGCCGAAAAGAAGGGTTATGATACCGGGCTGAAGGTGCGCCACCCGTTGATGCCGGGCCGGCTATTGCCGCTCTATGTCGCCAATTTCGTGTTGATGGATTATGGCACGGGCGCGATTTTCGGCTGTCCGGCGCATGACCAGCGCGACCTCGATTTCGCGCGCAAATATAAACTCGACGTGATTCCCGTCGTGGCGCCACCGGGCAGCGATCCGAGCGCGGTTACGATCGGCGATGAGGCCTATGTCGGCGAGGGCGTTCATATCAATTCGGGCTTTATCGACGGCACGAGCGTCGCCGACGGCAAAGAACGCGTCGCGGCGAAACTCGAAGGCGAGCGCCGCGCGAAGCGCGAAGTATTGTTTCGCCTGCGCGATTGGGGCGTCTCGCGCCAACGCTATTGGGGCTGCCCGATCCCGATCGTGCATTGCGGTGCTTGCGGCATCGTGCCCGTCGCCGAGACCGATTTGCCGGTGATCCTGCCGGAGGATGTGAGCTTCGATCGGCCGGGCAATCCGCTCGATCATCACCCGCGCTGGAAACATGTGGCCTGCCCATCATGCGGCAAGCCGGCGACGCGCGAGACCGATACGTTCGACACCTTCGTCGATTCGTCGTGGTACTTCGCGCGCTTCTGTTCGCCGCGCGCCGATCAACCGGTGGTGCAAAGCGCGGTCGATTATTGGTTGCCGGTCGATCAATATATCGGCGGCATCGAGCATGCGATTTTGCATTTGCTCTATTCGCGCTTCTTCACGCGCGCCATGCGATTGACCGGGCATGTCAAACTCGACGAACCGTTCGATGGTTTGTTCACCCAGGGCATGGTGTGTCACGAATCCTATCAGAGCGAAGACGGCAAATGGCTTTATCCGGAGGACGTGACGAAACGCGATGATGGCAGCGCGGTGCAAACCGAGACCGGGCGACCGGTCAAGGTGGGGCGGCGCGAAGTGATGAGCAAATCGAAGAAAAATGTGGTGGCGCCGTCGGTCATCATCGATGGCTATGGCGCCGATACCGCGCGGCTTTTCATGCTCTCCGACAGCCCGCCGGAACGCGATCTCGATTGGTCGGATGCCGGCGTCAAAGGGGCGTGGCGTTATCTGGGTTCGCTCTGGCGCATGGTCGCGCTACCCGCGGTCGCCTTGCCGCCGCCCGATATGGCGATCGTCGATGGTCTCGACCCGCGGCTAAATGAGGTTCGACGCTTGGTTCATCGCACCATCGTGGGCGTGACCGGCGATCTCGATCGCTTTCATTTCAATCGCGCGGTCGCGCGCGTTCGCGAATTGACCAATGGTCTGCTCGAAATGCCGACCGATGCGGCGGGGGCGGGGAGCGTGCTGCGCGAGGGCCTGGAGATTGTCACGCGCTTGATCGGGCCGATGACGCCGCACATCGCCGAATCATTGTGGCGTATGCTGGGTCATTCGGAGTCTTTGGCGTTGGTGCCTTGGCCGAAAGCCGATGAGGCGCTTGTCGCGGCCGAGACCGTGACGCTCGCGGTGCAAGTGAACGGTAAATTGCGCGCCACGATCATGTTGCCGAAGACGCATGAGAAAAAGGAAGCGGAAGATGCGGCGATCGCCTCAGCCCAGGTACAACGCGCGATTGAGGGCCGCCCGATTAAGCGGGTCATCGTCGTGCCAGGGAAGATCGTCAATGTGGTGGTCTGATCGACGCGCCTTGGTCGTCGCCCTCGCGCTCCTATCGATTGTCGGGCTTAGCGCCTGCGGTTTCGAGCCGGTCTATGGGCGCGGCAATGGAGCGGCTCGTCACGCCGAACTCTCAGCGATCGAAATTGGGGCGATCAATGGCAAGGCTAGTCCGGGCGCGATTTCCGATGGCAATAGCGAGCTCGGCCGTGCCGGCCTCGAAATGCGTAAACGGCTGCTCGAATCGCTCAGCTCGGAACGGGCCGAGCCTCGCTATCGGCTTGGCGTTGTGCTTGAAGAATCGCAAGGTGCCTTCGCTATTCAAGCCGACGACCGGGTGACACGCTATCAACTTTCCCTGACGGCGGCGTTTAGTTTGGTCGAGATCGGTTCGGATAAAGCCGTCTATTCGGGTTCGAGGCGCTCGATCGGCAGCTACAATGTGGTGTCGTCGGATTTCGCGACGGTGGTGTCCGAAGCGGACGCACGCAAGCGCGCCGCGCTCGATTTGGCGGACAATATTCGGGAGCTCCTGATCGCCTATTTTTCGCGTGAACCCGCCGCCGCGGCGACCCCGTGAAAATCGACGGCCGCAAGGCCGACGGGTTTTGCCGCGCGCCGGGCAAAGAGATCAGAGCGATTCTCTGTTACGGACCGAATGAGGGCCTTGTGCGCGAGCGCGCCGAGGCGGCGGCGCGGGCCGTGGTGCCCGATGCGCGCGATCCGTTTCGTCTGTGCACGCTGAGCCCGGCTACCCTCAAAGACGACCCAGCCCGTCTTGCCGACGAAATTGGCGCGTTGGCGTTTGGCGGCGGTCGGCGTGTCGTACAAATCAGCGGCGCGGGGGATGGGTTGTCGGCCGCGATTCAATCGGCGCTCGGTATCGTTGGCGATGCGTTGTTGATCGTCGAGGCCGGTGAACTCAGCCCACGGTCGAGTTTGCGCAAATTGTTCGAGGCCGCGGACAAAGCCGTGGCCGCGGTGCCTTGCTATGACGACACAAGCCAAAACGCGGCCGCATTGATCGAGACTCATCTGGGTGCTCTGGGCGGCGCGATCGACGATGATGCCGCGGCCTGGCTGATCGAGCGTTTGAGCGGCGATCGTGCGCAGATTCGGGGCGAACTCGACAAATTGATGCTCTATGTCGGCTCGAACGGCGGCGGGCGCCTGGTGATCGACAAGGCATCGGCGCAGGCCGTGGTCGGTGATGGTGGAGAGCTTTCGCTCGATGCGGTTTGCGATGCGATCGCGCTCGGCGATCTGGCCGCGCTCGATCGCGCTATTATGCGTGCGGAGACCCAGGGGATGAATGCGATCACCATGCTGCGCGCGGTGGCGCGTCATTTGATGCGGCTGCATGGGGCGGCCGGCCGTGTCGCGGCGGGACAATCGGTCGATGCGGTGATGGCGAGTTTGCGCCCGCCGGTCTTTTTTACCGCGCAAGCAGCGTTTCGTCGTCAGATCGCGCAATGGTCGCCCGCGCGATTGGCGGAGGCGCTGCAACTCGTGCTCGAGGCCGAGGCCGACTGCAAGACCACCGGCATGCCGGCCGATGCAGTAGCGGCGCGTGCCCTATTGCGTTTGGCCGGCGCCGCCCGGAGTGGCCGCGCCTCGGGATAAGGGGTTCAGCGCGGGCCGAGCCGGCGCAATAATTCGTCGAGTTGCTCGGCGCTCCGATAGCGAAAAATCATTTCACCCGAACCATCGGCCTTGGTTTCGATGCTGACCTTAAGACCGAGGCTGGTGGAGAGCTTTAGCTCAAGATCACGCACATTGGGGTCTCGCGCCGCGCGAACGCGGGGCGGCCGGGGCACCCGCGTCGCCTCGCGAGCCAATGCTTCGGTCTGCCGCACATTCAAGTTCCGCGCGACGATGGTTTCGGCGAGCGCGACCGGATCGCGGGCGTTCAGAAGCGCGCGCGCATGACCCATGCTGAGCTGGCCATTGCCGAGCAGTGTTTTGACATAGGGCGGTAATTCCAAAAGCCGGATCATGTTGGTGACATGGCTGCGGCTCTTGCCGATCGCTTGGGCGACGGCATCTTGGGTATGGCCGAAGCGCGCGATGAGGCGCTGAAAGGCTTCGGCCTCTTCCAGGGGATTCAAATCCTCGCGCTGGATATTTTCAACGAGCGCTACCTCGAGCGCCTGATCATCGTCGAACTCGCGCACGATGGCCGGCAATTCATGGATCCCGGCGCGTTGCGCCGCGCGCCAACGGCGCTCGCCGGCAATGATTTCATAACCACCGCCACTACGCTGACGCACCAGGATCGGCTGAAGCACACCGTTTTGTTTGATGGATTGGGCGAGCTCATCGAGCTCCGCCTCGTCAAACACGGTGCGCGGTTGGATTGGGCTTGGGCGCAGCGAATCGATCGGGAGCGTGCGTAAATTTCCGGTGGTGCGCGGCTCCGCCTCGGCGCGCGCCGTCGCGCTATTGGCCGGCGCCACATCGCCAAGCAGCGCCGCGAGCCCCTTGCCGAGTCCGCCGCGCGGTTTCAATCCGCCATCACCTTGGGGGGCACTCATGACGGTCTCTCCTCGGCCCCTTCGCGGCGCAACATTTCGCTCGCCAAGTGCGCATAGGCTTGGGCGCCGGCGCAGCTGATGTCGTAGAGCAGCACGGGCATGCCGAAGGACGGCGCCTCGGAGACGCGCACATTGCGCGGGATCACGGTGTCATAAACTTGGGCGCCGAAATGCGCGCGGACATCGGCCGCGACCTGGCCCGATAGCCGGTTACGATTATCGTACATCGTCAGGACGATTCCTTGGATTTTCAACTTAGCGTTGAAATTGCTACGGACTACATCAACCGTGTGGAGGAGCTCGCTCAGGCCATCGAGGGCGAGAAATTCGCACTGCAGCGGCACGATGAGTGAGTCCGCCGCGACGAGGGCGTTGAGGGTCAAAAGGGTGAGGGAGGGCGGGCAATCGATCAGAACGTAATCGAAGCCCGGTCTCGAAGTTTCAGAGGGGCCATCGGGAAACGCGAATTCGCCTAATATATCAATGGCTTCAGTTAAGCGGTGGGCGCGGTGCTCGGCGTCGACCAATTCGATTTCGGCACCCGACAAATCGCGGTTGGCCGGGACCAAAAAGAGATTGGGAACCGATGAGGTAACCATCGCTTCGCTGAGGCTCGCGCGGCCGATCAAGACCCCATAGGAGCCCGGTTGGCGCGCGGTTTTGTCAATGCCGAGGCCGGTTGACGCGTTGCCCTGGGGATCGAGGTCGATCAACAGCACGTGGCGGCCGGTGGCGGCCAGGGCCGTGCCGAGGTTGATTGCCGTGGTGGTCTTACCAACACCGCCTTTTTGATTGACCACCGCGATGACGCGGGGTCGTTGCGGCGCCGATGTGGTGATCGGCGTCAGACTGTCGGATTCACTGCTAAGTACTTGAGACACCAATCAAATTACTCAGTATGAGGATGACCCCTTTGGGGTCGGTGAGGCTCGGGGCCGTTAGAAGACGAAAATGCCAGCGCTTGCGCGCTGCGTCTAGCTCGGCCTCGGCTCTCGATCCTTTTAACATAACGCAAAGGGTCTGACTGTCAATCAAAGGACGAGCGAAATCGAGGAAGAGATCAAGCGGCGCGACCGCGCGCGCGACAATCACCCGTCGTACTGGCCATCCGGCGGGCGGCGGGGTGAGGGCTTCGGCTCGGCAGGGGATGATATTGACCGTGGCGCCGGTCAGACGCGCGGCCTCGCGCAGAAAAGTGCATTTTCGTTGATCGCTCTCGACGAGATTTACAGCGGGCGAGCCCAAGAGCGCGAGGATAAGGCCAGGGAATCCCGCGCCGCTGCCGATGTCGTAGAGCGCGTCATAGGATTGCGGGAGATGACGGAGAATCTGGCCGCTATCGAGGAAATGGCGGCGCCAAAGATCGTCTAAGGTTGATTCCCCGATAAGGTTAATGGATTTTTGCCATCGTCGGAGCAGCGCCTCATAGGCGTCGAAGCTCGCCAAGGTTTCACGTGAAACATTGAGGTCCCGGGCGAAGGATTCACGGCCGTAGGTCGACGTCAGAGCCTCCTCTAGGCTGTTCCGCGAGACCCTTGGGCTCGAGTCCGCCTCACATGCCCGAGCAACGCCGTGACCGCCGCAGGCGTTATCCCCGACATCCGCGAGGCCGCGCCAAGCGTTGCCGGCCGGGCCAGGCTCAGCTTCTCCCGCACCTCGGTCGACAGGCTCGGGATATGGTGATAGTCCAAATCGCCGGGCAGCGCCAAATCCTCGTCGCGCCTAAAGGCCGCGATGTCGGCCGCCTGGCGCTCCACGTAGCTCGTGTAATGCGATTCAATTTCAAGGCTTTCCGCGATATCTGGCGGCGCGGTCGCGAACTCCGGCCAGAGCCGGGTTATGGTCCGCCAGCCGGTCTCCGCCTGGCCCAGCAGGGTAAAGCCGTCCCGCCGCTGGCCGTCCAAATTAACCATGAGGCCCTTGGCCCGTAGCTCGCTCGGCGTTAGGCTCGCGGCCTTCAAACGCGCGCGGGTCGCCGCTACATCTGTCCGCTTCCGCTCATAGACGGCGCGGCGGATCGGGCCGACACAGCCGATCTCGATGCCTCGGTCGGTCAACCGAAGGTCGGCATTATCGGGGCGGAGAGTCAGACGATATTCCGCGCGCGAGGAAAACATTCGATAGGGCTCGGTCACGCCCTGGGTCACCAGATCGTCGATCATCACGCCCAACATGGCGTCCGCCCGATCTGGCACGAAGGGCGCGCTACCCCCCACCGCTAGAGCTGCATTTAGGCCAGCCACAAGACCTTGTGCTCCGGCTTCTTCATAACCGGTCGTGCCATTAATCTGGCCGGCGAAATAGAGGCCGCGCACACGCTTGGTTTCAAGCGTCGGGTGCAATTCGCGCGGATCGACATAATCATATTCGATCGCATAGCCCGGTCGGATGATCGTCGCGCGCTCAAGGCCCGGTATGGTGGCGAGGAAAGCCGCCTGAATTTCCCGCGGCAGCGAGGTCGAAAGCCCGTTGGGATAGACGGTGTGGTCGTTCAGCCCTTCAGGCTCCAGGAAGATTTGGTGCCGATCGCGCTCGGCGAAGCGCACCACCTTATCCTCGATCGAGGGGCAATAGCGGGGCCCGCGACCCTCGATCTGGCCGGAATAAATAGGGGCCCGATGTAAATTCGCGCGGATTAGGTCATGGGCCTTGGGCCCCGTCGCCGTGATGTGGCAGGCGATCTGCGGCTGGGTGATCGCTTCGGTCAGATAGGAAAACGGCACGGGCGGTTGGTCGCCCGGTTGGGCCTCGAGCGCGGCCCAATCGATGGTGCGCCCGTCGAGCCGGGGCGGCGTGCCGGTTTTCAGGCGCCCAAGACGAAATCCCTTGTCATACAAATACTTAGATAGGCCCATCGCGGGCGCTTCGCCAACCCGGCCGGCGGGGATTTTCTCTTCGCCGATATGAATCAAACCGCGCAAAAAAGTGCCCGTGGTCAAGATCACGCGATTGGCCGCGATGGTCTCGTCCGCCGCCGTGATCACCCCGGCAATGCCGCCTGAGGCGTCGAACGCCAGGGCCTCGATTGCGGACGCGCGGATTTCGAGATTGGGCTGGACGGCCAACGCCGCTTGCATGGCGGTCTTATAGAGCTGCCGATCCTGCTGGGCGCGGGGCCCGCGTACGGCCGGCCCTTTGCTCCGGTTCAGCACACGAAATTGAATGCCGCCGGCATCGGCGACGCGGCCCATCAGCCCATCCAACGCATCGATCTCGCGCACCAGCGTGCCTTTGGCCAGGCCGCCAATCGCCGGGTTGCACGACATTTCACCGATCGTATCGAGCCGGTGGGTCACCAAAAGCGTGCGCGCGCCAAGGCGCGCCGAGGCGGAAGCGGCTTCGCAGCCCGCATGGCCCCCGCCGATTACGATGACGTCGAAAGAATTCGCGCGATTTGGCATGAGAGGAGGGACGCGTCCTTATTGCGCGCCCTCTCCTAGCAAAACCCGGCGGGTACCGCTACTTGCCGATGCAGAACGAGCGAAAAACCTCGTCCAGCACATCCTCGACATCGACCCGGCCCGTGATCCGGCCCAGCGCACGCGCGGCGAGGCGAAGATCCTCGGCGCAGAGCTCAACCCCCGTCGCGTCGCGGGCACGTTGCAACGCCGCCCGCGCCTCTTCCAGCGCGCGGCGATGGCGTATTTGCGTCAAGGCCGGCGAAGCCGCCTCCGCCATCAATTTCGCGGCCTCGGTTGCGAGCCGTGCGATCAAACCGTCCAGGCCAGAGCCGGTTATGCAAGATACTGGTTCGATGGGGATTCCTTGAACCGATCGCGGCGCGGCGGCGGCCAAGAGATCGGCTTTGTTGAGAATGATCATTGCCTTGCTATCTATTAGCGCCTCGGCCTTTGGGTCGATCGTCGGCCAGGTCGCGCCATCGAGCACGATCAGCTTGAGATCGGCCCGTTCCGCCCGCGCCAAAGCGCGTTTGATGCCCTCGGCCTCAATCTCGTCGGTCGCCTCGCGCAGGCCGGCGGTATCGGCAAGCAGCACGGGATAACCGCCGAGATCGAGCCTGATCTCGACCACATCGCGCGTGGTGCCAGCGGTTGCCGCCACAATCGCCACATCGCGTCGCGCGATCGCGTTCAGAAGGCTAGACTTCCCGGCATTGGGCGGACCCAGAATGGCGATCTCCAAGCCATCGCGCACCAGCTCGCCCCGTCGCCCATCGTCGAGATGGGCTGAAAGGGCCGCGACCAGGCGGTCGATGCCTCGCTTTATCTTTTCCTCCAGCCCGGCGGGTAAATCCTGGTCGGAAAAGTCGAGCCCGGCCTCGGCCAGGGCCATCACCTCGATGATACCGGCGCGCCAGCCGTCATAGAGCGCGCCAAGTGCGCCGCCCATTTGGCCGAGGGCCTGGCGGCGCTGGGCCCCGGTTTCCGCCGCGATAAGATCGGCCAAACCTTCCGCCGCGACCAAATCGAGCCGCCCCTGATCGAAGGCGCGACGCGCAAACTCCCCGGGCTCCGCCGGGCGGAGACCCTCGATCTCGCTCAAGGATTCCAGCACCCCGGCGATCACGGCGCGACCGCCATGGACATGGAGCTCCGCCATATCCTCGCCGGTAAAGCTCGACGGCGCGGGGAAGTAGAGGGTCAAGGCCTGATCGAGCGCCTCGCCAGTACGCGGGTGGCGCAGCGCCCGCACAATCGCCTGACGTGCCGCCCCCAGGGGCCGACCGCTCAGCAGTGTGAGCGATTCGCCCGCTTTCGGGCCCGATAGTCGAATAACCGCGATCGCGCCGCGCCCCGGCCCGGTCGATAGCGCAAAAATCGTATCGAGCGCCGAACCCACCGCCTCTTAGCCGCTCGCGGCCTTATCGGGCAGCTTTTGCTCCGGCTGAAGAATCAGGCGTTTGACCCGCCCGCCATCACGCAAATGGGTGCTCAGGATCTCGTCGATATCGGCGGTGGTCCGATAGCTATACCAAACGCCTTCGGGGTAGATCACCAAGGTCGGGCCGAGCTCGCACCGATCAAGACAGCCGGCGATGTTGACCCGGACGCCATCAAGCCCGAGCTCCTTTGCCCGCGCCTTCATGTGATCGCGCAATTTGACCGCGCCCTTCTCGGCGCAGCAGCCCCGTGTATGCCCGGGCGGGCGCACATTGGTGCAGCAAAACACATGGGCGTCGTAATAGGGCTTCGGGTCATCCGGCCGGCTTGCCATGGCGAGTGCTCAGTCCTTCTTGTTGTCTTTCATGCCGAGGCCGCCCATGCCGCCCCAAAACGTCTTTTGCAGCTCCTCGAAGCCTTTCATCATTGATGGGCCCCAATTGCGCATCAAGGCCTCGGGCTCCATACCGGCGATCGCGGTGCGCATGCGCTGTTCGATATCGGCCATCACGGCCTTTTGCATGGGCTCAACATCGGGCAGGCCGAAGAAGGCGCGCGCCTCTTGGGGCGAGCATTCGATATCAATATGAAATTTCATGGCGCTCTCCGGCATTGGCGCGGGTGACTCAACGAGGCGCCCGCCTATATTGTGGGCGAGGCCCGGCATGACTGCAAGCCGCGCACCCAAGGAGTCTCCTTTGAGCCGCAACCGCCTCGCCGAAGAAGCCAGCCCCTATCTCCAACAGCACAGCGACAACCCCGTGCACTGGCAGGCCTGGGGCCCCGAGGCGCTCGCGGAATCGAAGGCAAGCGGCAAACCCATATTGCTGTCGGTCGGCTATTCCTCATGCCATTGGTGCCATGTCATGGCGCATGAAAGCTTCGAGGACGCCGAGACCGCGGCGCTCATGAACAAGCTCTATATCAACATCAAGGTCGACCGCGAGGAACGCCCGGATCTCGACGCGGTCTATCAGCGCGCCCTCGCGCTGATGGGTCAACAGGGCGGTTGGCCGCTCACCATGTTTTTGACGCCCGAGGGCGAGCCATTTTGGGGCGGCACGTATTTTCCGCCCGAGGCGAAATGGGGCCGGCCGAGTTTTCGCGACGTCCTCGCGATGGTCGATGAGGCCTATCACAACGAGCCCGAGAAGATCGACAAGAACCGCGGCGCGCTCAAGAACGGCCTCGCCGCGATGGGCCAATCGCGCCCGGGCGGCGAGATCACCAAGGTTCAGATCAATTCCTGCGCCGACACCATGCTGCATGAAATCGACGGCAAGCATGGCGGCATTGGTGGCGCGCCGAAATTTCCCAACACCACGATGTTGGACATGCTTTGGCGCAATTACAGGCGCACCGGCTCCCAGCTGATGCGCACCGCCGTGCTGCTCACCATGGAACGAATGAGCCAGGGCGGTATTTACGATCATCTCGGCGGCGGCTATGCGCGCTATTCGACCGATGAGCGCTGGCTCGCGCCGCATTTTGAGAAAATGCTCTACGACAACGCGCAGATTCTCGATTTGCTCGGCCAGGTCTGGCTCGATACCGAGAACGCGCTGTTCCGCCGGCGCGCACGAGAGACCGTCGAATGGCTGTTGCGCGAAATGCTGACGGGGGAAGGGGCCTTCGCCTCCGCACTCGATGCCGATAGCGAGGGCGAGGAAGGCACATTCTATGTCTGGGGCGAGGCCGAGATCGACGCGGTTTTGGGCGCGGACGCGGCTGTCTTCAAAGCGGTCTATGATGTTTCCGCGCACGGCAATTGGGAGCACGCCAATATTTTGAACCGGCTACGCCCGCCGCGTCTTGGCGCGAAGGTCGATGAAGCCGCGCTCAAAACAATGCGCGCCAAATTGTTGGCCGAGCGCGCCAAGCGCGAACGCCCATCGTGGGACGATAAAGTCCTCGCCGATTGGAATGGCCTGATAATCGCCGCGATGGCGGAGACCTCGCAAATTTTCGCTGAACCAACTTGGCTCGCGGCCGCGCGCAAGGCCTATCATTATGTCGTCAATGTGATGGGCGAGGGCGGGCGGCTGCGCCATGCGGCGCGCCACGGCAAGGTCAAGCCCGCCGAATTTCTCGATGATTACGCCAATATGGCGCGCGCGGCGCTTGCACTTTATGAGGCCACGGGCGAAGCGGTTTATATCGATGATGCGCGGCGCTTCGTGCTCCACCTCGATCAAGATTATTGGGATAATGCGAGCGGCGGTTATTTTTATGCGCCGACCGGCGCCGAAACGATTTTGGTGCGCACCAAAACAGCGCATGACAGCGCCACGCCGGCCGGCAATGGCACCATGGTCGGTGTGCTCGCGCGGCTCTTTTTTCTCACTGGCGACAATGCCTATGGCAAACGCGCCGAGGCTTTGATGAAGGCGTTCTCGGGCGAACTTGAAGGCAATTTCGCGCCGATCGCCTGCTTGATCAATAATGCCGAGCTCCTGATGGGCGCGGTGCAAGTGGCGATTATCGGCCGACGTGGCGAAGCAGGCACGGACGCGCTGATCCGCGCGGCCTATTCGGTCGCGGCGCCCAACCGCGTGCTCTTGGTCGCGGCGCCCGATGCCACGCTGCCGATCGGCCATCCCGCCAGTTTCAAACCGCAGATCGATGGCAAACCGACCGCCTATGTGTGCGTGGGCACCACATGCTCGCTTCCGGTGACTGATGAAGCCTCGCTCAAGGCCGAAATCGAGGCGGCCTCAGAGCGTGTGTTGGGGTGAGAAGGCGCGACATCATCTGCTGCCCCCTCTCCCGCACGCGGGAGAGGGGAAAAGCAAGTTCATGCATGCCATGGCTACGCGGCTGATTTCTTCACCGATTGGGCCGATCGAGCTGCGCACCCAAGATGGGGCGTTGGTCGCGCTCACCATGTTGCCGAAGGCGGCAAAGCCCACGCCGCGTTTGGACAATGAGCCCATGTCGCCCGACGATCGTGCGGTGCTGGATGAAGCCGAACGCCAATTGGTTGATTACTTCGCCGGTAGAAGGCGTGACTTTGACTTACCGCTCAAGCCCGAGGGCACCGCGTTTCGCCTGCGTGTATGGCGGGCCTTGAGCGAAATCCCCTATGGCGAGGTGCGCACCTATGGCGACCTTGCCATAAAACTCAAAACCGCGCCGCGCGCGGTCGGCGGTGCGTGTGGCGCCAACCCGATCGGGATCGTGGTGCCGTGCCATCGCGTGGTTGGCGGCAAAGGCGCGCTTGTCGGGTTTTCCGCCGGCGATGGCTGTGATACCAAAAAGGTGCTGCTCGCGCTCGAAGCGCAGGGCCCCTTGTTTGAACAACAACACGCACGGAATTAGGGAGAACAGTGCATGCCCGGACGCATGATCACGATCAAGGCCAAGGACGGCGGTAGTTTTCAAGGGTTCCTCGCGACGCCCGATTCCGGCAAGGGTCCCAGCATTGTCGTGTTGCAGGAAATCTTCGGCGTCAATTATGTGATGCGTGAGATTTGCCACACGCTCGCGGCGCAAGGCTATATCGCGCTCTGCCCTGATCTCTTTTGGCGCATGGAGCCGAATTGCGAGCTATCCGACCGCACCGAAGGCGAGTGGGGTCGCGCGTTCAAATTCTATCAGGGTTTCGATGTGGCGAAGGGCGTTGACGATATCGCGGCTGGCGTCGAGGCCGCGCGCAAAGTGAAGGGCGCGACCGGCAAGGTTGGTGCGGTGGGTTATTGTTTGGGCGGCAAGCTCGCTTATTTGACCGCCACGCGCACCAATGCCGATTGCTCGGTCAGCTATTACGGCGTCGGCATCGAGGAATTGCTCAGCGAGGCCAAGACCATCAAATCGCCGCATATGCAGCACATCGCCGAGCAGGACAAATTCGTGCCGCCCGAGGCGCAAGCCAAAATCAAGGACGGTCTGAAGGGCAACAAGCTCGTCACGCTGCACAGTTATGCGGGCTGCGATCATGCCTTCGCGCGCTGGGGCGGCGAGCATTACGACGCCAAAGCGGCCAAGACGGCGAACGATCGGACGTACGAATTCTTCAAGACGCATTTAAGCTGAATATCCTTCCCCCGATATGGGGGAGGGGTGAGCCTAGAGCGGGCTACGCCCGCTTTCGTATCCACCCTCCAACCCAACCCTTCCTCCCGCCAGCGGGAGGAAGGGCTTTTCCAGCGGAGTAGTTTTTATGGTCAAGGCTGTTCGCATCCATAAACCCGGCGGTCCTGAGGCCATGGTCTATGAAGACGTTGACCTCGCGCCGCCGGGCGCGGGCGAGGCGCGAATCGTGCACAAGGCGATCGGCATCAACTTCATCGATGTCTATCACCGCACGGGGCTCTATCCGCTCGCGGCCTATCCCGGCGTGATCGGCATGGAGGGGGCGGGCCTTGTCGAGGCCGTTGGCACTGGTGTGACTGAAGTAAAAGCCGGTGATCGCGTCGCCTATGCCTCGCCGCCGCCCGGTGCCTATGCCGAGGCGCGCAATCTCAAAGCCGCTTCTTTGGTCAAACTGCCGGCCGAAATTCCGTTCGAGAACGCCGCCGGCATGATGCTGCAAGGCATGACCGTCGAATATCTCCTGCGCCGCACCTATCAGGTGAAAGCGGGCGAGACGATTTTGATTCATGCCGCGGCCGGTGGCGTTGGGCTCATTCTTTGCCAATGGGCCAAGCATATCGGCGCGACGGTGATCGGCACGGTATCGAGCGAAGCCAAGGCTGAGCTCGCGCGCGCCCATGGCTGTCATCACCCGATCATCTACACCAAGGAAAATTTCGTCGAGCGCGTCAAGGAGATCACCAACGGGAAATTGCTCCCCGTGGTCTATGATTCGATTGGCAAGGATACGCTGATGAAATCGATGGAGTGCCTGCGCACGCGGGGGCTTCTGGTCAGCTTCGGTCAGGCCTCAGGCAAGCTCGACAATTTCGATACCGCCTCGCTCGCGCCGCGCTCGCTTTATTTAACGCGCCCGGGCCTGTTCAATTACATCGCGACACGGGCCGAGCTCGACGAATCGGCGAACGCGCTGTTCGATGTGGTGCGCGCGGGCAAGGTGAAAATCGACATCCATCACAAATATGCGCTGAAGGACGTGCGCCGAGCCCATATCGAGCTCGAGAGCCGCAAGACCACCGGCGGGCATATTTTGGTGCCGTGAGAACACCCATCCGCCCTTGAGGGCGGAACGGCCGGGGATGGTGGGTGACCTTAGAGCGGCCGAAGGCCGCTATGCTTCAACCCCACTCCCAACCCTCTCCCCGCTCACGGGGAGAGGGCTCTCCGCTTCATCAGCATCGCCTCTCTTCGCGCGATATAGAGCCCACTGCCGATCAGTAGGGCCGCGCCGATCCAGGTCCAGAGATCGGGAAATTCGGCGAACACCAAATAGCCGAGAAAGGTCGCCCCGATCAGCTGGCCATAATCGAACGGCCCGACGATCGAGGCCTGGCCCAGCTGATAGGCCTTGACCATGAAATAATGACCTATCCCGCCCGCCACACCCATTGAGGCGAACAGGCCCCAATCGACGAGATTGTGCGGCGTCGTCCAGAAAAACGGCACGGCGATCGCGGATGCGACGAGGCTTACGGTGATGGTGTAGATGCCGGTCGTGCGCGGCGAATCATAGAGCGCGATGCGGCGCGTCAAAAGTTGATAGGCGGCATAACAAAGCGCCGAACCGATGACGAGAAAATCCGCCCAATGCATCACCTCGCCACCGGGGCGAATGATCACAATCGCGCCGATGAACCCGACCATCACGGCGGCCCAGCGGCGGGGACCAACTTTTTCGCCAAGCATCGGGCCCGATAGAGCGACCACCAGTAGCGGCGCGGTGAAGGCGACGGTGGTTGCGGTCGTGAGCGGAATGAAGGTGAGCGCGACGGTATAAAACCCGGTCGAGGCGCATTGCAGGCTCGAGCGGCCAAGTTGCCAGCCAAGCCGCCTGGTGCGAAAGATCGCGAGACCATGGCCCGGCAAGAGCATGGCAAGCATGACCAATAAATGCCCGGCCGAGCGCATGAAGACGACTTCGACCACGCCATATTCGATCGCGAGATGTTTCATCGCCGTGTTGAGACACGGAAACATCACGATCGTGGTCGCGCACATGAACAAAATCGCGACGAGCGGGCGATTCAGCGCGGGGCGCAGGGGATCGACCATGGGATCAGTCCAAGACCCTTCCGTCCCGCGCCCCGCGGGCAAAGGATTCGGCCTTTTTAGGTATTCATGCTTTCGAAGAAATCGCTATTGCCCTTGGTGCTCTTGAGCTTATCGACCAGGAATTCCATGCCGTCGATCGTGCCCATGGGCATCAAGATACGCCGCAGCACCCACATTTTGGAGAGCGTTGCCTTATCGACCAAGAGCTCTTCCTTGCGTGTGCCCGAGCGCGCGATGTCGATCGAGGGGAAGGTGCGCTTATCGGCGAGCTTGCGATCCAGAATGATTTCCGAATTGCCGGTGCCCTTGAACTCTTCGAAAATTACTTCATCCATGCGCGAGCCGGTATCGATCAGGGCCGTCGCGATGATGGTGAGTGAGCCGCCCTCTTCGATGTTGCGCGCGGCACCAAAGAAGCGCTTCGGCCGTTGCAACGCATTGGCGTCAACACCGCCGGTCAACACCTTGCCCGATGACGGCACGACGGTGTTATAGGCGCGAGCCAAGCGCGTAATTGAATCCAAAAGGATTACCACGTCGCGTTTGTGCTCGACCAGGCGCTTCGCCTTATCGATCACCATTTCGGCGACCTGAACATGGCGCGTTGCCGGTTCGTCGAAGGTCGAGGACACCACTTCGCCCTTCACCGAGCGAATCATGTCGGTCACTTCTTCGGGCCGCTCATCGATCAACAACACGATCAGGAAACATTCGGGATGATTGACTTCGATCGAGCGCGCGATGTTTTGTAACATCACGGTCTTGCCGGTGCGGGGCGGCGCCACGATCAACCCGCGCTGACCCTTGCCCAAGGGCGCGACGAGATCGATGATGCGGCAGGTCATATCCTTGATGGTCGGTTTTTCGATTTCGAGCTTGAATCGCTCGTCCGGATACAGCGGCGTCAGATTGTCGAAATTGACCTTGTGCCGGGTTGCCTCCGGATTGTCGAAATTGATCGAATTCAGCTTCAGGAGCGCGAAATAGCGCTCGCCATCCTTAGGCGCGCGGATCTGGCCATCGAGTGTATCGCCGGTGCGGAGCGCAAAACGGCGGATCTGGCTCGGGCTGACATAAATATCATCCGGCCCGGGCAGATAATTCGCTTCCGGTGAGCGCAGGAAGCCGAAACCATCCTGCAGAATTTCGAGCACGCCATCGCCGAAGATGCCCTCATCCTTCTCGGCGAGCTGCTTCAGAATGGCGAACATCAGATCCTGTCGCCGCATCGTATTGGCGTTCTCGATCTGCAGCCGCTCGGCGAACTCCAAGAGCTCGGTCGGTGGCTTTTTCTTCAATTCTTTCAATTGCATGGGGATTCAACGCGCAATGGTGGAAGGGACCTGGCGTGAGCCTGGATGGAACCGGCGGAAGGGCTGACGCACGGTAGAGGCGGGGAGGAAACCGAGTGGAGGAGAGACGCCGTTCTTGGGCTACCGGGTCTTTGCGCCCGGCTAACGCGCCTCCAGGACTAGATTTATCGACCCAGAGGGCTGAAAGTCAAGCCGCCCGCCAATCGTCTGTCCGGAGCACGCCGATTTAACGGCACGCTCAGTCTGTCGCGGGATTGGTTAAAAGGGTCTTACCACAACAAAAATCACGATGCCGATCATGAGAACAGCGGGGGCCTCGTTGAGGATTCTGAAATAGCGCGTGCTCTTAGTGTTGCGGTCCTCCGCGAATTCGCGGCGATGACGCGATAGAAGGCCGTGAAGACCGCCCAGCGCCGCAACGAAGGCAAGCTTTGCGTAAATCCAGCCCGCCGACCAATCAACCAAATCCGAGACGAACAGAAGCGCGACGCCAAGCGCGACACTCGCGATCATCGCCGGGTTCATGATAGCGCGCATCAAGCGCCGTTCCATCACCTTGAGCCGTTCGGAGAGTTCCGACTCTTTCGCTGCGTCGACGTGGTAGACGAAAAGCCGCGGCAAATAGAGCATGCCCGCCATCCACGCGATGACCGCGATGATATGCAAGGCCTTGAGCCACAAATAATCCGCGTCCATCACGGCCGCTCAAGCGCGCAGCCGCGATGCACGGACGGACAAAGTCTGCCGCCGCGCGCCGAGCAAATCTTTGTTCCGCTGTTTGGCATCTTCGTGAGTGCGCCGCGCACCAAATCGGCGAGCGCATTGATGAACGGATCCCACGTGCCAACGGTGGCGACGCGCGCATAATGGGGCACGCCGTGTTCGAGTGCGAGCTTGCGATATTCGATGTCGAGCTCGACCAGCGTTTCAGAATGTTCCGAAACAAACGCAATCGGCACGATCACCACCGGCCGCTTCTCCGCGCCGGCGCGTTTGATTTCATCGTCGGTCGACGGGCCGATCCACTCGAGCGGGCCGACGCGGCTTTGATAGCACACGCGCCAATCCAAATCCTCCCTGTCGAGACGCTCGACGATGTGGCGTGCCGTCTCCTCGATTTGCCATTGATAAGGATCGCCGGCCTCAACGATTTTCTTCGGCAGGCCATGGGCGGATAGCAGGAGACGCGGCGTGCCATGCGCACGCGCGCCTTCAAGCGCAGGCTTGATCAACGCTACCAGCGCCTCGATAAATCCGTCTTCCGCAGGATAGCAACACAGGGCAACGCTGGGCTGCGTCAGGCCGACTTTGCGCGCCGCTTTCTTCCAGGCGGTGAGCGATGAGGCCACGGTCGTCGTTGAATATTGCGGGTAAAGCGGCAAGAGCACGATCCGATCCGGTGCAAAGGCGCTTACTTGGAACGCGGTCTCCTCGCTCATCGGGTGCCAATAGCGCATGGCGATAAAGATCTTCACCGTGCCGAGATCCGTCAGCGCGCGTTCGAGCGCGCGGGCCTGTGCCTGGGTTTGCGGCAGAATCGTCGAGCTACCGCCCATTTGCTGGTAGATCGCGCGTGCGATCGGGGCGCGACGGCGTGAAATCAATTTCGCGATCAAATAGCGGATTGGTTTGGGCGCCTGGATGATCGCACGGTCGTTGAACAGATTGAACAAGAACGGCTTGACCGCATCGAGCGCGTTCGGTCCGCCAAGGTTAAACAACACGATCGCGGTTTTGGTCATGTTCAATCGCGCCGAAAATCGCGAATGAATTGGCTAAGCGCGCCGACATTCTCGGGCGGCGTTTCCGGCACCACGCCGTGACCGAGATTAAAGATCAGCGGTCCGTTGTTCAGACCGCGCAAAATACGTTCAGCGTCAGCCAGCATCGCAGCGCCACCGAGGATAACAAGCAAGGGATCGAGATTACCCTGCACGACGCATGTCGGTTGCAGCTCATTCGCGGCCCAATCAATTGGCACGGTGGTGTCGAGCCCGATCGCATCCGCCCCGGCGTGTTTCGCGGCATTCACATAATTGGCGCCGGCCCCGCGCGGAAACGCAATGATAGGGATGGTCGGGTGGCGGTGTTTTACGGCATCCACGATGGCGCGTATGGGTCTGGTCGACCAGCGCTCAAATTGCTGGTCCGATAACACGCCGGCCCAGCTATCGAAGAGTTGCACAACTTCGGCGCCGGCGCTGATTTGTGCCGAAAGGTGTTCAATCGTCGCGTTGACAATCACATCGATGAGCCGCTCAAAGCCCTTTGGGTTGCCATAGGCCCAGGCCTTGGTTCGGGCAAAGTCGCGGCTCGAGCCGCCCTCAACCATATAAGTTGCAACGGTCCAGGGCGCACCGGCAAAGCCGATCAAGGTTGTTTCGGGCTCAAGACGCGACGCGATCAACGAAACGGCTTCGTAGACCGGGTCTAGTTTGGTCTTGAACTGGTCGGTTTCTAGGGTGGGAAGTCGATCGAGCGTTTCGAGCCGATCAAGTTTGGGGCCTTCGCCCTCTTCGAACCTTACCCCCATGCCAAGCCCATAAGGTACGACGAGAATATCGGAGAACAGGATCGCCGCATCCATGCCAAAGCGGCGGACCGGTTGCAGCGTCACGTCCGTCGCGAGCTCAGGATTAAAACAGAGATCGAGGAATCCGCCGGCCTGTGCCCGGACCTGGCGATATTCAGGCAAATACCGCCCAGCCTGACGCATGTACCAAAACGGCACACGAGCCGAGCGTTCACCTCGCAGCGCCGCGAGCAATGGTTTCATGGGGTATGAGCCGGGCAAACCGAGCCAATTTGTCGGTGCATAGTGGGTTTAGGGTTCGCCCTTCTTCTACTTCTAACTAGATTCTTAGGAAAGGATGATGTTGTAGATGGTGGCCTCGAATACGGTGATCCCCGCAATGGGTGAAAAGATGCAGGTTTGTGGACCTGAAACGCCATGCGATGCCAGAATGAGGACAATAGATAGGACCTAATCTGAAGAGGCTTGGTGAGTGTGGCGTTTGGGTGCAAGGAATTATGGGGACTGATTATAGGATTCAAAGACGATGCCCGTGATTCACCCTGTCCAAACGATCCTGCTCCGGATCTCTAACCCGGTACATGAAAGGACATGAACCTGCGGATAACTCGGCCCATGATTTCACCCCCATGGTCATCGGGCTCTTATCCACAGACATTGTTCAGTTCCTATGGTTGATCAAAACCGCACGCTCCACCTCCATCTAGTTTCCGATGCGACAGGCGAAACCGCGATGGTGCTGGCGCGCGCGGCGCTCGCCCAGTTTGAAGGTGTTGCGCCGGTCGAGCATTTATGGCCGCTCGTGCGCAGTCAAAGCCAATTGCGCCGCGTCCTGGCCGGCATCGAGGCCAATCCCGGTGTCGTGTTCTATACCTTTGTCGAGGGCGAGCTAAGGCGAGATCTCGAGACCGGTTGCCGCATGGTGAGCGCCCCGTGTCTCGGTCTCCTTGATCCGATCATCGATGTGTTGCGCGGCTATCTCGGTATTGAGAGCCGCAATCTGCCCGGGCGACAACATGTGATGGATGCGCAATATTTCCAGCGTATCGAAGCGATGAATTTCGCGCTGACGCATGATGATGGCCAAGCTGTTTCGACGCTTGATGACGCCGATATCGTGCTGGTGGGCGTTTCCCGCACGTCGAAAACACCGACCTGCTTCTATCTTGCCAATCGTGGCCTCAAGGCCGCCAATGTGCCGATCGTGCCTGATTGTCCGCCGCCGGAGGCTTTGCTTCAACTGAGCAAACCGCTCATCGTTGGTCTAACGCGCGGCGCGGACCAACTCGTCGATATTCGCCGCTCGCGCTTGCGCACGCTTGGTCGCGATGACGAAACCGCTTATGTCGATCCCGAGGCGGTTGGTACGGAGGTTAAAGAGGCCCGGCGTCTGTTCGCCCGCGCGGGCTGGCCGGTGATCGATGTCAGCCGGCGCTCGATTGAGGAGACTGCGGCCGCTATTCTGCAATTGCATACGCGCCGGCTCGGGGAAGCCTGATGCCCCGTCTATCCACCACCAGCGATATGAGAAACCTATAATGCGTGTGGTTCTCGCCTCGGCCAGTAAAACGCGTGCCCAATTGTTGCGCAATGCCGGGATCGATTTCGATGTCGTGCCCGCCCATGCCGATGAGGCCTCGCTGAAAGAGGCGTTAAGGGCAGAGGGTGCAAACGCGCGCGGCGTTGCACTCGCGCTCGCCGAACTCAAGGCATCGCGTATCAGTGTCGCGCAGCCGAGTGATTTGGTGATCGGCTGCGATCAGTTGCTGGATTGTCAGGGCGCGTGGTTCGATAAGGCGGTCGACCGTGCCGATGCGGGGCGGCAGATCGCTCGGCTTCAGAGCAAAAGCCACGAACTCGCGACCGCTGTGTGTGTTCTGCGCGATGGCCGCCGGCTTTGGCATCGGGTCGAAGCCCCGGCGCTCACCATGCGCGTGTTCGATGCGGCGGGGATCGAAGGTTATCTCAGCGCCGCCGGCGATGAAGTGATTGGTTGTGTCGGCGGGTACAGGCTCGAAGGGATCGGCATTCAGTTGTTCACAAAAATAGAGGGCGATTATTTTTCGATCCTCGGCCTGCCGCTTCTGCCACTGCTCGATTTTTTGCGTGACCAAGGGATCGGCGCATGGCGATCCTAAGCGGTCGTGCCAAACTTGCCGGCGTCATGGGCTGGCCGGTTAGCCATTCGCGTTCACCGCGTTTACACGGCTATTGGCTCGAACATTATGGCGTTGACGGCGCCTATGTGCCGCTCGCGGTCGCGCCTGACCGGCTGCGCGACGCGATCGGCGGGCTTGTTGCGCTGGGTTTTCGCGGCGTCAATCTGACGCTGCCGCACAAAGAAGCGGCGCTTGATCATGTCGACGACTTGTCGGCCACCGCGCGGCGGATCGGCGCGGTCAACACGATTGTTGTTGGGGCCGATGGCAAGCTCCGTGGCGACAACACCGATGCATTCGGCTTTCTCGAACATTTGAAAGCCAGTGCCCCGCAATGGCGCGCCGACGCCCACCCGGTCGCGGTGCTCGGGGCTGGCGGAGCGGCGCGCGCGGTGATCGTCGCTCTGCTTGATGAGGGCGTCAAAGAGCTACGCTTGATCAATCGGTCGCCCGAGCGCGCGTCCAAGCTCCGCGAGGCGTTTGGCCCTGCAATCACAGTCGTCAATTGGGCCGCGCGTTCAACCGCGTTGTCCGATGTTTCCCTATTGGTCAATGCCACGAGCCTTGGCATGAGCGCTCAGGCGCCGCTCGATCTCGCGCTCGATCGGCTGAACCAAACCACCGTGGTTTATGATCTGGTCTATGCGCCGCTCGACACGCCGCTTCTGAAGGCTGCGCGTCAACGCGGCAATGCGGTGGTCGATGGGTTGGGCATGCTCTTGCACCAGGCGCGGCCGGGCTTTCAAGCCTGGTTTGGCGTCGAGCCCGAGGTGACGGCGGCGTTGCGCGCCTTCGTGCTCGACGATCTCAAGGCGTGACCCAAATGGTCGTCCTTGGATTGACCGGATCGATCGGCATGGGCAAAAGCACGGCCGCGCGCGCGTTCGTCAAAATGGGTGCTGCGCTGTGGGACGCCGATGAGGCGGTACATCGCGCGCTCGGGCCGGGTGGCGCCGCGGTCAATGCTGTGATCGCGGCATTCCCCTCAACGCGGCGCGACACGCCGGACGGCCCCTCGGTCGATCGACGGGCGCTCGGGCAAATCGTGTTCAAGAACGAGGCCGCGTTGAGGCGGCTCGAGGCGATCGTGCATCCCTTGGTCCGCCGCGAACAAAGAGCGTTTCTCGCGGCCGCGCGGCGAAGCCGCAAGAAACTCGTCGTGCTCGATATTCCTCTGTTGTTCAAATCATCCAATCGCACGCGCATCGACGCGTCAGTCGTCGTGTCGGCGCCGATGCGGATTCAGCGCACGCGCGTGATGAAGCGCGCCGGCATGACGGCGGCGAAGTTCGACGGTATACTGCGCCAGCAATTGGCCGATGGCGAAAAACGCCGACGCGCGGATTTTGTCGTGCCGACCGGCCTCGGCAAGCGTGACTCTCTCCGCGCCGTGCGCCGCATCGTCAAACGCGTCGCGCCGCGCCGTCAGGATTTAGGATTGGATTGACCGTCATGCGTGAAATCGTGCTCGATACGGAAACGACCGGCCTCGATCCATCGTCCGGCCACCGCATTGTCGAGATCGGCTGCATCGAGCTCGACAACCATGTACCGACCGGCGCGAGCTATCAACAATATCTCAATCCCGAGCGCGATATGCCGATCGAGGCTGAACGCGTGCACGGTCTCTCGAGCGCCTTCTTGCGCGAGAAACCGAAATTCGCCGAGATCGTCGACGGGTTGATGAGTTTTGTCCGCGATTCCCCGCTCGTCATCCACAACGCGTCATTCGACCTTGGCTTTCTGAATATGGAGCTTGGGCGCCTTGGCCGGGCGCCGATCGCCATGACACGCGCGCTCGATACGGTCGGCCTGGCGCGGCGCAAAATCCCGGCGGGCGCGCCGGCGAGCCTCGATGCGCTGTGCCGGCGCTTCGGGATCGATAACGCCGGGCGGGAACTTCATGGCGCGTTGCTCGATGCGAGGCTGCTTGCGGATGTCTATTTAAGTTTGCTCGGCGGGCGGCAGGCGACGCTCGCGCTCGATCGCGGCCCGCGCGCCATGGCCGCCGCCGCCGAGGCCGCGCGCGTTCGCTCCGCCACGCGCACGCCGCGTGCCCACGCGCCAACGGCCGACGAAGAAGCGGCTCATGCCGCCTTCATTGGCACCATCAAGAACGCAATCTGGAAAACTTGATCGAGAGAATTAGGTTGGTGGCGCACTCTGCGGTGCTTTGCCCTGAGCGGCGGTGCGTTGCTGGCGATAGAGCGAGATAAAATCGATCGGGCTCAGTAACAAGGGCGGGAAGCCGCCATCGCGCGTCGCGTCGGCGATCACGCGTCGGGCGAAGGGAAACAACATGCGCGGGCACTCAACCAACAGGATCGCCGGCAACACTTCGCGTGACGCGTTGGTGATGGCGAATTGACCGGCATAGACAAGATCGGTCACGAAGGCGGTCGTCTCGCCTGAATGCGCCGTGGCTGAAATATGCAGCACGACTTCGTACGTGCCGTCCTTTAAGGCCTCGGCATTGACCGCGACATTGACCTTGATTTCGGGTTGTGTCGAAGCGAGCTGCAGACTCGCCGGCGCGTTCGGGTTCTCGAACGAGAGGTCTTTGACATATTGTGACACGACATTGATGAGCGGGCGCACCTCTCCGCCGGTGTTAGTGCCATTCGTCGAACTTGTGCCGGGACTTGGCTGTGCGTCGTTGTCGCTCATTGGGCGGTCCTCCATCGGAACGAAGGGCAACCGCTAACACGGGCCATCCCACCCGGCAAGCTGGCTCAGTTTCTTTCGGGTGGTGTTGGGCCTCCTGAATCAATGGACGGCGGGCGCTCGGGCGGCACCTCGGAAAAGGTCGCGTCAATGGTCGTCGTATTGTTCGCCGCCGCGCTTGCGCCGCCGCGACGAAGGCGCGCCGCGATGGATTTGGCGACCACGCCGATCAACGCGCGGCGCACCGGCGGCACCAGCAATAAGAGCCCAAGCGCATCGGTGATCATGCCGGGCGCGATCAACAAAAGGCCCGCGAGCAAGACCGCGACGCCCTCGATGATCGGGCCAGCAGGCTCTTTGCCTTCAAGGAGCGATGAACGGGCCCGCAATAGCAGCGCGAAACCCTGAAATCTCAGGATCGCCGAGCCGGCCACAATGGCGCCCAGAACCGCGCCCAAGGTCGACCAGGCGCCAATCGAGCCGCCCAAAAGGACGTAAAGGTAAACTTCGAGCGCCGGAAAGAGCAGAAAGAGTAGCGGCACGAGTCCCTCATCTTGCGATGCCCCAATGGAGGGGCTATCTAGTGTTAGACTGTGCGTCGGAAAGCGGCGCTGCTTCAAGGATTGCGGCTATGTCCGACGGTTTTCAGTTCTGGGATATTCTATTTTTCGCCTTGATCGCGATTTTCGTGATCCTGCGCCTGCGGGCGGTTTTGGGCCGGCGCACCGGCAATGAGCGGAAACCGACCGATATCTTCACACGGACACCCGAGGGCCAGCGCGAGCGGCCGGGCCAGGTCGTGCACCTGCCCGGGCGCGGGACCGGGGCCGAGCAAGCGGGCGCGCCCGACGATATTCTCGAGCGCGATCAATCTCCTAGAGGTTTTGGCCGGGACGAAGAGCCGGCCAATGACATAGATGAGACCCCAAAGGCCGGCAGCGCCAGCCAGGATATTCGGGCCGGCTTCACCCAAATCAAACTGGCGGATCCGAGCTTCGATGCGCGTGATTTTGCCCAAGGCGCCCGTGCCGCCTATGGCATGATCGTCGAGGCCTTCGCCAAAGGCGATACCGCGACGCTCCGGCCGCTTTTGGGCGATGAGGCCTATGATCGCTTCTCCGCTGAGGTCCGCACCCGCCTTGCCGCGGGCAAGACCCAGGACACCAAGATCAACGATATCAAATCGGCTGAGATCATCGCGGCGCGCATGACTGGTCGTACCGCCTTCGTTATCGTTCGGTTTGTGAGCCAGCAAACCAGCGCGACGCGCGCGGCGACCGGCGAGGTCATCTCGGGCGATCCCGATAAATCCGTCGAGGTGGTCGAAGAGTGGACCTTCTCGCGTAACACGCGCTCGCGCGACCCCAATTGGTCGCTGGTCGAAACCCGCGCGGTGGCATGAGGGCGCCCTTGCGTGTCCTCGGGCTTAGTTTGGCCCTCGGTTCTTTGCTGTTGGTCGGCGCGTGTGCGCCCGGCGTGGTGCCAAAACCGCCGGAGACCAAACCAGTCCACAAATTATCCTTGGCACGCGCGAGCTTCGCCGATCTCGATGGCTGGGCGGAGGATCGGCAGAGCGCCGCGCTCGGCACGTTTTTGAAAAGCTGCGTGCGGATTGAAAAGCTGCCCGATGAGCGCTCAATGGGCGGCTTGGCCCTGAAAGACTCGGAGGGCGGTTTCGCCGGCACGATCGCGGCGTGGAAACCACTTTGTGCCGAAGCGCGCAAGATTGCACAGAATGACGACGGCGCGGCACGGGGCTTTTTCGAGGCACGCTTCGCGCCCTTCGAGGTGCGGGGCGATGACAAGCCCGAGGGTCTCTTCACCGGCTATTACGAGCCCGAGCTCAAGGCCGCGCTCAAAAAAGATGCGCGCTTTCGCGTGCCGCTTCATGGCAGACCGAGCGATCTGGTGACGGTCGATCTCGGCCAGTTTCGCGACGCCTGGAAGGGCGAACGCATCGCGGGGCGCGTCGATCAGGATCGCCTTGTGCCCTATGAGGCGCGGGCTGAGATCGAGGCCGGCGCGCTCGATGGCCGCGCGCCCGTGCTCGCCTGGGTCGATGATCCGGTCGATGCGTTTTTCTTGCAAATCCAGGGTTCGGGCCGGCTCGCGCTGGCTGATGGGTCGATGCGGCGGATCGGCTATGAGGTGGCCAATGGCCGGCCCTATGTCGCGGTCGGCAAGGTGCTTTTGGATGATGGCGCGCTCGAAAAGGGCAAGGTCTCGATGCAGACCATTCGCGCCTGGCTCGCGCAACACCCGGCCAAGGCGCCGGGGGTGATGAACAAGAACCCGTCCTATGTGTTTTTCCGCTGGCAGGACGGGCTCAATGCGAGCGATGGGCCGATTGGCGCGCAAGGTATTCCGCTCACCGCCGGGCGCTCGCTCGCGGTCGATCGTAAGCTCATGCCGTTCGGCGCGCCGCTCTGGCTCGAAACCTCATCGCTCGAGGCGCCCGATGGCAAATTACGGCGGCTGATGATCGCGCAAGATACTGGCGGCGCGATTGTGGGCCCGGTGCGTGGCGATATCTTCTTCGGCACCGGCGATAAAGCCGGCGAGCACGCGGGGGTGATGAACGCGCCGGGGCGGTATTATGTGTTGCTGCCGAAGGGCGTTGGGGTGGCGGCCGAGTAGCTTGCCTTCCGTCCCCTCGCGGGCCATTGTCTCGGCCTTCGCACCCACCAGTGAATTGCCAACGCCATGACCGAGAAAAAGCCCCGTGTCGGGCTGTTCGTCACCTGCCTCGTGGATCTGTTTCGCCCGAGCGTCGGTTTCGCCGCCGTCACGCTGATCGAGCGCGCCGGCTGCACGGTCGAGGTGCCCGAGGCGCAAACCTGCTGCGGCCAGCCGGCCTATAATTCGGGCGCGCGCCAGCACACGAAGGATATCGCCCGCCAGGTTATCGCGCTGTTCGAGGGTTATGACTATGTGGTCGCGCCGTCCGGCAGTTGCGGCGGCATGATCAAGGCGCATTACCCCGATCTGTTCTCCGACGAGCCGTCATGGCACGCGCGCGCGGAGAAACTCGCGGCCAAAACCCATGAGCTGATCTCGTTCCTGGTCGATGTGCGCGGCATGAAAACGGTCGAGGCGCGCTTCGATGGCGCGGTCACCTACCATGATTCATGCTCAGGGCTGCGCGAGCTCAACGTTCACGCCCAACCGCGTAAGTTACTGGCGAGCGTCACCGGCCTCGCGCTGAAAGAATTGCCCGGCGCGCACATCTGCTGCGGCTTTGGCGGCACGTTTTGTATCAAATATCCTGAAATCTCGACTCGCATGGTGTCGGACAAGACCGCCGATATCGCCGCGACCGGCGCCGGCACGGTGCTTGCGGGTGATCTCGGCTGTTTGATGAACATGGCCGGGCGCTTGAGCCGCGAGGGCCGGCCGATCAAGGCGCGCCATGTCGCCGAAGTGCTGGCCGGCATGGGCGACCGTCCCGCGATCGGCGAGCCGGTTGTTCCTAATTCGCCGCATAAGCGGCGCGGCGCGGTCGCGCCGGCCAAATCTCGATGAGTCAGGCTCATCGAGATTTGGTGTAGGACCATACACGCACGCCGCCATGGAGCCGCACAGCATCGACTTCAAAGAAGCCGCGAAGCGCGCGCTCGCCGATACCGAGCTGCAAAAATCGCTGAGCAGTTTCAAAGTCGGCTTTTCGCTGAAGCGTCTCGAAGCGATTCAAAAACTGCCGGAATTCGAAAATTTGCGCGATGAGGGCATCGCGATCAAACAACACACGCTCGCGCATCTCGATTTTTATTTGGGGCGCTTTGCCGAGAAGGTCGAAGCGGCCGGCGGCACGGTGCATTGGTGCCCGACACCCGATGATGGCCGCCGCGCGATTCTGGAAATCCTCCGCACCCATGGCGCCAAGACCGCGACCAAATCGAACTCGATGGTGGCGGAGGAATTGGGCCTCAACGAATTCCTCGAAGCCAATGACATCGAGCCGGTCGAAACCGATCTCGGCGAATATATTATTCAACTCGCACATGAGCGGCCGAGCCACATTTTGGCGCCCGCCGTGCACAAGACCAAGGAGCAGGTCTCCGATCTTTTCTTCGAGCATCACAAGACGCGGCATTTGACCGAAGCGAGCGACATGGTGGCCGAGGCGCGGCAGTTTTTGCGCCCGCGTTATCTCGCGGCCGGCGCCGGTATTACGGGCGCGAATTTTCTGGTCGCCGAAACCGGCTCGATCGTGCTCGTGACCAATGAGGGTAATGCTGAGCTGACGCAGATTCTGCCCAAGGTTCATATTGTGCTCGCGACCGTCGAGAAGGTTGTCCCGACGCTCGAAGACGCCGCGACGCTGCTGCGGCTCCTCGCGCGCTCGGCCACGGGCCAGGAATTCGGCACCTATACGACGCTGGCGACCGGGCCGAAACAAATTGGCGATCAAGATGGGCCTGAGGCGTTTCATGTCATTCTGCTCGACAATGGGCGCACGAAGATTCTTGGTGGCGAGTTTCGTGAGGTGCTGCGCTGTATCAAATGCGCGGCGTGCATGAACCATTGCCCGGTCTATTCCGCGGTCGGCGGCCATGCCTATGGCTGGGTCTATCCGGGGCCGATCGGCGCCGCGCTCGCGCCCAATTTGATCGGCCTCGAAGAAGCGCGCCATTTGCCCAATGCCTCGACCTTTTGCGGGCGCTGCGAATCGGTCTGCCCGATGCGTATTCCGCTGCCCAAATTGATGCGCCAATGGCGCGAGCAGGAGCACGAGAAAAAACTTTCGCCGCCGCGCTTTCGGCTCGGGCTCGATGCTTGGGCGTTCCTCGCCAAGCGCCCGGCGCTCTATGCTCTCGCGACCAAATTTGGCATTGGTGTGTTGAGCGTCTTTGGCGGCGCCGGTCGCTTCAGCGCGCTGCCGCTGGCCTCGGGGTGGACCGCGACGCGCGATTTTCCGGCGCCCGAAGGCGCAACGTTCCGCGCCGCCTGGAAGAAGGCACGGGGCTGAGATGCCGGGATTGACCAGCGAGAATTTCCGCGCCAATTCGGTCAAGGCGCTGGCCAATCCGCAGCTGCAACGCGCGCTCGACAATATTCGGCGTGATTTCGTCGATTTTCGCGGCCGCGCGGTTGGTGAATTGCCGGAATATGATGAATTGAAGCGCCAGGCCATCGCGCTCAAGGATCATACGCTCGAAAACCTGGATTTCTATCTCGATGCCTTCGCGAACAATGTCGAGGCTTCGGGCGGTCATGTCCATTGGTGTCAGACGGCGGGCGAAGCGCGCGAGGCGATCGTCGCGATTTGCAAGAAGCGCGGCGCCAAGACCATGGCCAAAGGCAAATCCATGGTCGGCGAGGAGATCGGGCTCAACGCCTATCTCGAGGCCGCCGGGTTGACCCCAATCGAAACCGATCTCGGCGAATATATCATTCAGATGCGCGGCGAAACGCCGAGCCATATCACGGCGCCCGCGATCCATCTGACCAAGGAAGATGTTGCCGATCTGTTTGCCGAGCGGCACAAGCGCCCGCGCAAGACCGAAATCCCGGCGCTGATCGCCGAGGCGCGAGAAATGTTGCGCCCGCGTTATCACGAGGCCGATATCGGCCTCACGGGCGCGAATTTTTTGATCGCAGAAACCGGCTCAAGCATGATCATCACGAACGAGGGCAATGGCGATCTGTCGCAAGTCTTGCCGCACACACACATCGTGCTGGCCAGCATCGACAAAATCGTGCCGACCATTGAGGACGCGCTAACGGTCGCGCGCATTTTGGCGCGTACCTCATCGGGCCAGGAATTCACGGTCTACAACACGTTTTCAACCGGCGCGCGCCAGCCCGGCGATTTGGACGGGCCGGAGGAATTCCACGTCGTGTTGCTCGATAATGGTCGCAGCGCCCTGATGGGCACCAAGCAACAGGCGATGTTGCGGTGCATAAGGTGCGCGGCGTGCCTCAATCATTGCCCGGTCTATAAATCAGTCGGCGGGCACGCTTATGGCGCGGTCTATACCGGGCCGATGGGCGCGGTTCTGACGCCCACCATGGTCGGCCTCGACAAAGCGGGGCCGCTGCCCAATGCCTCGACCTTTTGCGGGCGCTGCGAATCGGTGTGCCCGATGGGCATTCCGCTGCCGGCTCTCATGCGCGATTGGCGCGAGCGCGAATTCGAACGCGCCGAGGCGCTGGCCACATTGCGAAAAGGCATCAATGCGTGGGCCTATTTGGCCAAACGCCCGATGCTCTATGCGCTCGCGACGCGGTTTGCCGCTGTCGCGCTCAAACTATTGGGCGGGCAACGTGGACGATTGGCCAGCCTGCCGCTCGGCGCGGGGTGGACCGCGACGCGTGATTTTCCGGCGCCCGAGGGCGCAACATTTCGCGCGCAATGGCGGCGCGCCAGGGGGTGAGTATGAGTAGCGGTCGAGCGGCGATCCTCGGCAATATTCAACGCGCGCTCGGGCGCGGCGAATTGAAGGGCGAGGCGCGCGCCTCATGCGAGGCGCGGCTGAAGAATCACGCGCGAAATCTTATTCCCGCGCGTGGGCAATTGCCGCGAGAGGAACAAATCGCGTTGTTCATTCGCATGGCCCTGGCGGTGAAGGCCAGCGTCTCGCGCGTCGCCAAGGCTGACGACGTGCCCGAGGCGGTGGTCGCTTATTTGAAGGGCCAGAATCTGCCGGCCGATGTGATCATGGCGCCAGACCCCGCGCTTGATCGCTATGGTTGGTCGAGCCAGAAAATGCTCGCGATCCGCCGCGGCAAGCCCTTGGATGCGGATCAAGTTGGCGTCACCGGCGCGGTATGCGGCATTGCCGAAACCGGCACGTTGATGATGGCATCAAGCCCTGAGCACCCGACCACGCTCAATTTCATGCCCGAGACGCATGTGGTCGTGCTGCGCGCCGCGCAAATGGTTGGCGCTTATGAAGAAGGATTCGATATGTTGCGCGCCAAGGGCGCCATGCCGCGCACGGTGAATTTGATCACCGGCCCATCGCGCACCGGCGACATCGAGCAAAAGATCGAGCTCGGCGCGCACGGCCCGCGCCGGCTGCATATTGTGATCGTGGATGATTGATGGTGTATGGGGAAGCGGAAACTCAGTGATGAAGACCGCGCGCTTTGGCAGCGTATCGCGGCCAATGTCGAGCCGCTGAAGCGCGTCACCACGCGCGTCGCGACCAAACCACCGGCACCATCAATCACGCCGGCAAAACCGTCGCGCGCCCGTCTCAAGCCCGATCTCGCGCCGGCAACGCCAATTCGTGCGCCCTCACCGCCGCCGGCGGTCGTGATCAGCGCGCCGCCCAATGCGTCCGGTATTGACCGACGCACTACGTCGAAACTCCGAAGGGGCCACATCGCGATCGAAGGCAAGCTCGATCTGCACGGCATGACTCAGCGCGAAGCGCATGACGCGCTCAACCGCTTCATCGCCGGAAGCCAGGAGCGCGGCAAACGCTGCGTGCTGGTGGTGACGGGCGTTGGCAAATCGGGCGTCGGCGTGTTGCGCGGCGCCGTGCCACGTTGGCTCGCCGAGGCTTCTTTATGCGACGCCGTGATGAGCTTCGCGCCGGCCGAGCCCAATCATGGCGGCCAAGGCGCGCTCTATGTGTTGCTCCGGAAGAAGCGGTAGCGCACCAAGCCAACCAAACTCTCAGCCGTCATGCCCGGCCTTGAGCCGGGCATCCAGGCCAACAGAAATCCTGGATTGCCGGGTCGAGCCCGGCAATGACGAATGAGGGAAGGGGACGTCTACAAAATAAAATTGCTCAGAATGAAAGAAGTGTAGGGCGTCAACCGCCCTTAAGCTCAAGCATGATCTCATTGCGCCGCAGGAACCACGGCGTAAACGGCGGGTCGTAGCGCGCCCAGATGGGCTCTCCGACCGTTTCAAGATTTTCGCGCGCCATCGCCGCCCTGAGCTTGGCGAGTTGCTCCTCATAGAGGCTCTGCGACGATGTGCCGGAATAACGGATCGCGGCAAAGCGCTGTGCCGGCATGGCCCGAAGCGTGATGGTGGGGTCATCCGGCTTCGGCAATGTGGAAAGCGTGAATGAACCGGGCATGACGAACTGCATCACAATGCCGCCATCGCGGTTCTGTTGGGTGACCGGGGCGGTCATGGCGATTTTCTGTGGCGTCGTGGTCACCGGCGCGGTCATCGAAATTTCCTGCGCGCCCGAATTCTTGCCGCTGATATAGTCGAACAACCGACGGAACCCGGCATTGCTGGCAGTCTCGACGTCGCCTTGCATCACCGTCTCGGCCGCGACATAGGGCGCGTAATCGCGCAGCTCGAAATCCTCGAACGCGCGGCTCACAGTATAGGCCGGCTGCTCATAGGCCGAGCTACAGCCCACCAGCGCCAAGACAAACGCAAACACGATGGAGGTCCTTTTGCCCATGACGGGGCTCCGATCCTATAGGCGATATAGGTGATAGGCCCTGCCCCGGCGAGCGGATCACCAAAATTTCAAAATCAGACATGTGTCGCGCGAGCTTAACCGGACAGCCGTGGGTCAAGCCTGGCAATGACGAAAAGCAGAACGAAGAAGAGAGGGCCGACCTCTACAAAATAAACTTGCTCAAATCCGCGTTCTTGGCGAGCGCGCCGACATGCTCGCGCACATAGGCGCCATCGATCAGCGCGATGGTGCCGCTCTTCTCGCTGGCATCGAAACTGACGTCTTCCAGCAGTTTTTCCATCACGGTGTGGAGCCGTCGCGCGCCGATATTCTCGACCGAGCGATTCACCTCGGCGGCCAGGTCGGCGATCGTATCGAGCGCGTCAGCCGTGATGTCGAGCGTGACCTCCTCGGTCTTCATCAGGGCGACATATTGCTTGAGCAAACTATTCTCGGGCTCGGTCAGAATGCGCTTCAGATCGTCGCGGCTGAGCGCCTTCAGCTCCACGCGGATGGGCAGGCGCCCTTGAAGTTCCGGCAATAGGTCGGACGGCTTGGCGAGGTGAAACGCGCCCGAGGCGATGAAGAGAATATGATCGGTTCTCACCGTGCCGTGCTTGGTCGAGACCGGCGTGCCTTCGATCAGGGGCAACAGATCGCGCTGCACGCCCTCGCGGCTAACGTCGCCGCCAATGCGATGCTCGCCGCCACGGCCGCAAATCTTGTCGATCTCATCGATGAAGACGATGCCGTGATTCTCGACCCGCTCGATCGCCGCGCGCACCACGCGCTCATTGTCCAACAGCTTGTCGCTCTCCTCGGCGATCAACAGCTCATAGGAATCGGCGACGCTGAGCTTTTTCTTTTTGGTGCGCCCGCCAAAGGCTTTGCCGAGCATATCGCCCAGATTCAGCATGCCCATCTGCGCGCCCGGCATGCCGGGCACTTCGAAGGTGGGGAGAGTCGGTGCGGTGTTATCGCCGACCTCAAGCTCGATCTCCTTTTCGGCGAACTCGCCATCGCGTAGGCGTTTCCTGAATTTCGTGCGGGTCTCGGCGCTGGCGCCCTCGCCGACCAGCACGTCAAGCACGCGCTCCTCGGCGGCAAGCTCGGCCTTGGCGGTCACTTCCCTCCGCATCGAATCGCGCTGCATATGGATGCCGATTTCGAGAAGGTCGCGCACGATCTGCTCAACATCGCGGCCGACATAACCAACCTCGGTGAATTTGGTCGCCTCGACCTTGATGAACGGCGCCTGGGCGAGCCGTGCGAGGCGCCGCGCGATTTCGGTTTTGCCCACGCCGGTCGGCCCGATCATCAGAATATTTTTCGGCATCACCTCTTCGCGCAATTCGGGCATGAGCTGCTGGCGGCGCCAGCGATTGCGTAGCGCGATGGCGACCGCGCGTTTGGCCTCGCGCTGGCCAACGATGAAGCGGTCGAGCTCGGAAACGATCTCGCGGGGGCTGAATGAACTCACGGTTTTTGCTTGTCCTATTTGGGCAGGCGCTCGATCAGGATCGAGCGATTGGTGTAGATGCAAAGATCGGCGGCGATGCCCATGGCCTTTTTGGCGATGGTCTCGGCATCGAACGAATCGATATCAATCAAGGCGCGCGCGGCGGCCAACGCATAGGCGCCGCCCGACCCAATGCCGATCAAGCCATCCTCGGGCTCCAGCACGTCGCCCATGCCGGTCAGAACGAGCGAGGTGCCCTCATCGGCGACCGCCATCATGGCTTCGAGCCGGCGCAGATAACGATCCGTGCGCCAATCCTTGGCGAGCTCGACACAGGCGCGGGTGAGTTGGGCCGGGTATTGTTCGAGCTTGGCCTCGAGCCGCTCGAAGAGGGTGAAGGCATCGGCGGTTGCGCCGGCAAAGCCCGCGATCACCGAGCCATCGCCCAAGCGCCGCACTTTCCGCGCGTTCGATTTGAGCACGATCGTGCCGAGCGTGACCTGGCCATCGCCCGCGATCACCACCTCGCGGCCCTTGCGGATGGAGAGGATGGTGGTGCCGTGGGCGACGGGCGGGCGGTTTTCCGACATGGCGACTCCTGGGCGACTCCTGGGCGACACCCGGGGGTGGGCGAGGCCCTAGGATGTAGAGGGGCGGGCCGCCGCATTCAAGGCCAAGGCCGCGACGCTGGGCCGGAGGGGGTGGCGCGGCGGGGCGCGACTTGGTACAAGGAGCCCTCTTTAAAGCCCCGATCCGAGCGGGTGCCAACCGATTCCTGTGCCATGACCGTCACATCACGCCGGGCCCGCGTCGAGCGGGTCACCAAGGAAACCAATATTTCGGTCGAGCTCGATCTCGACGGCACCGGCCGTTATGAGATTTCGACCGGCATCGGCTTTCTCGATCACATGCTGGAGCAGCTCTCGCGCCACAGCCTGATTGACCTTGTGTGTCGCGCGAAGGGCGATCTACACATCGATTTCCACCACACGACCGAAGATACCGGCATCGCGATTGGCGAGGCGGTCTCGCAGGCGCTCGGCGATCGGCGCGGCATCAGGCGCTATGGCGCGGCCATCATTCCGATGGATGAAACCTGCTCGCGCGTCTCGCTCGATGTGTCGAACCGGCCCTATTTGATTTGGAAGGTACGGTTCGAGCGGCCAAAGCTCGGCGAAATGGATACGGAACTGTTCAAGGAATGGTTCCAAGCTTTCGCACAGGCCGCCGGCATCACGCTCCACATTGAAAATATCTATGGCGAGAATGCCCATCACATCGTCGAATCCTGCTTCAAGGGGCTGGCGCGCGCGTTGCGCGAGGCAACCGAGCTCGATCAGCGGGCGCTCGCCGCGGTGCCCTCGACCAAAGGCACGCTGACCGGCTCGCTCAAGAGCTAGGTCCATGCGCCTTTACGCGATCTACCGCCCGAGCTTCGCCCGAAGCAGCGGCGTGGGTGCCGAAGGCCCCATTGACGCCACCTCAGCGCGCGACCTTGTGCTGGTGCGCGAGGGCTTCGATTGGCTCGCGTTTTTCTTTGCGCCCTTTCATGCGATTGGCTGCGGCGCGTGGACGGCCGCCCTCGGCACACTTGCCCTGCTGGCGGTCACGATTGGCGTGCCTGAGCTGCTCGACCTCGATCCGCTCGCGCGCGTTCTGGCCGTGCTGGGCGGGCAAATTCTCTGCGGTGTATCGGCCCATGATGTGCGGCGTCTTTCGCTCGAGGCGCGTGGTTTCACGCTGATTGATGTGATCGCCGGGGCGGATCGCGCGCACGCGCTCATCCGCTTGGTCGAGCGCCAGGTCAGCCCGCCATCGATGCCGCCCGAAGCGCCGCATGTACCAACACGGCGATCGCCGCCGTTCGATCTCGGCCCATCGCCGGGTTTCTGGTCATGAAGGTCGCGATCATCGATTATGGCTCGGGCAATCTGCGGTCGGCGGCGAAGGCGTTTGAGCGCGCGGCGCGCGATAGTGCGCGTGACGCCGCGATCGAGGTGACGGGCGATGCCGCGGCCTTGAAAAACGCGAGCCATATCGTGCTGCCCGGCGTCGGCGCGTTCGCCGATTGTCGCGCCGGGCTCAAACGCTTGCCCGGCCTGTGGGAAGCGCTCGACGAAGCCGTGACGCGCCAGGGCAAACCTTTTCTCGGAATCTGCGTTGGCATGCAATTGATGGCGCGCGTCGGGCGCGAACATGGCATGCATCAGGGCTTCGGTTGGATCGATGGCGAGGTGATCCACCTCCAGCCCAGCGATGCCTCGCTCAAAGTGCCGCATATGGGTTGGAACGATCTCAAGATCGCGGCGCCCAATCATCCGGTGCTGCGTGGTATTGCGAGTGGTGAACACGCCTATTTCGTGCACAGCTATCACCTCGCAATGACGACCGGCTCGGCCGCGTTGGCGAACGTGGATTATGGCGGTTCGGTCACGGCGATCGTGGGACGCGATAATATGGTGGGTACACAATTTCACCCCGAGAAAAGCCAAGCGCTCGGACTAAAACTGATCGCGAATTTCTTGGCCTGGCAGGCCTGAGGGTTGGATCGATGGCGGAACAGGAAACCAAGGCAAAAATAAGCGTCGAGAAGGTCACGACGCTCAATCGGCGTGATCTTAGCGACCTCTGCGACGCGGCGGCCGCGGCGATCATGGATGGCGCGGGCTTTGGCTGGGTGCGCGCGCCCGAGCGCGATATTTTCGAACGCTATTGGCGCGGCGTGTTGATCATTCCCGAACGCACGTTGTTTTTGGCGAAGCTCGATGATGTGGTCGCCGGCTCGATCCAATTGGTCAGCCCGCCGCGTCAGAAAGAAGCCTGGGCGCATGCCTGCCTGGTCGATACGCATTTCGTCGCGCCCTGGGCGCGCGGCCATGGTTTGGCCCGCGCTTTGCTCGAGGCCGCCATCGCCGACGCCCGTGAACGCGGCTTTGAAGTGATGAACCTCTCGGTGCGTGAAACGCAAAGCGCCGCGATCACGCTCTATGAGGGCATGAGCTTCAAACGCTGGGGCCGGCATTCCCAATATGCCAAGGTCGGCGGCGCGTTGATCGCCGGCCTCTATTATTCAAAAGACCTCTGACACGGTACGTGGTCGCGCGATGATCCTGTTTCCCGCCATTGATTTGAAAGACAACGCCTGTGTGCGCCTGGTGCAGGGCGACATGGCGCAGGCGACCGTGTTTTCCAACGACCCCGCGCAACAGGCGAGCGACTTTCAAGCCCAAGGCTTCGAATGGCTCCATATCGTCGATCTCAATGGTGCGTTCGCGGGCCGGCCGTTGAACGGCCCGGCGGTCGCGGCGGTCCTGGGCGCCGTTCAGATTCCGGTTCAGCTCGGTGGTGGCATTCGCGATCTGGCGACGATCGAAGCCTGGCTCGAACACGGCGTGGCGCGCGTCATTCTCGGCACCGCGGCGGTGAAGAATCCGGACCTCGTGCGCGAAGCCTGCCGTTTGTTTCCAGATCGGATCGCGGTCGGGATCGATGCGCGCGCCGGGCTTGTCGCGGTCGGGGGCTGGGCAGAGAGTTCAACCATCACCGCGCTTGAGCTCGCCAAGGCGTTCGAAGATGCTGGCGTCGTGGCCGTTATCTATACCGACATCGAACGCGATGGCGCGCTCGAAGGCCTGAATGTCGAGGCCACCGCCGAACTCGCGCGGGCGATCAAAACGCCGGTGATCGCGTCGGGCGGGCTCTCCAGCCTCGGTGATTTGCACCGGCTCAAGGCAGTGGAATCCACCGGCATCATCGGCGTGATCTCGGGCCGCGCGCTTTATGATAGGCGGATCGACCCGGCAGAGGCGTTGCGGATCCTCAAGCATCCCTCCCCCCGAGGGAGCAAGGCTTAGGCGCGGCCATGTTGAAGATGCGCGTCATTCCTTGTTTGGATGTTCATGCCGGCCGCGTGGTCAAAGGCGTGCGCTTCGTCGATTTGAAGGACGCGGGCGATCCGGTCGAGCAGGCCACGCTTTATGACGCGCAAGGCGCGGACGAGCTCTGCTTCCTCGACATCACGGCAAGCCATGAGGCGCGCGATATTCTCTATGACGTGGTCAAACGCACCGCCGAGGCGTGCTTTATGCCGTTGACGGTGGGCGGCGGCGTGCGCGTGATCGAGGATGTGAGAAAATTATTGCTGGCCGGCGCCGACAAGGTTTCGATCAACACCGAGGCAGTTCGCCGGCCTGAGTTCGTCAAGGAGGTGGCCGAGAAATTCGGCAGCCAATGCATCGTCGTCGCGATTGATGCCAAGCGCGCGGGCGAACGCTTCGAGATCTTCACCCATGGCGGGCGCAACGCGACTGGGCTCGATGCGATCGACTGGGCGCGCCGCATGGTGGCGGCCGGGGCAGGCGAGCTCCTCATCACTTCGATGGACCGCGACGGCACCAAGGCAGGCTATGACATTCCGCTCACGCGCGGCATCGCCGATGCCGTTCCCGTGCCGGTGATCGCCTCGGGTGGTGTGGGCACGCTCGATCACATGATCGCCGGTATTCGCGACGGCCATGCCACCGCGGTGTTGGCGGCGTCGATCTTTCACTTCGGTACGTATTCGATTCAGCAAGCCAAACAGCACATGCAACGCGCCGGTATTCCGGTACGCTGAGACGTCTTTGTCGGAGAGAGGCAATCATGGCGCTGAACGATGCCCGCGGCGAACCCACCAGTAGCAGCAACCACGCCGCGCTCGATGGTTTTGAGACAGCCTTGGCCGAGCTCAATGCCTATGTCGGTGATCCGCTCGCCACCATCAATGGCGTGATCGAGGCCGATCCTTCCTTTGTGCTCGGGCCTATATTGAAGGCACATATTCTCTCGCTCTCGACCGAGCGTGCCGCCGAACCTGAATTGAGACGTACGGTCGAAGCCGCCGAGGCGCTCGACAACAACGCCAATGCGCGCGAGCGCGGGCATATCCGCGCTGTGCGCGCCTGGCTCGATGGCCAATATCACGAGATGCCCAATCTTTTGGAAAAGGTGTTGATCGACCACCCGCGCGATCTATTGGCGCTGCAAATCGCGCATATCGGTGACTTTTTTGTCGGCGACGCGCTGAATTCGCGCGATCGCATCGCGCGCGTGCTGCCGCTGTGGGACGATCGGGTGCCGGGCTATGGTTATGCCCTCAGCATGCACGCCTTTGGCCTCGAAGAGATGGGCGATTATGGCGCGGCCGAGAAAGCGGCGAAGCGCGCCATCGCGCTCAACCCGAAAGATGCCTGGGGCATCCACGCTTTTGCCCATGTGTGCGAAATGCAGGCGCGTCACGCCGATGGCGTTGCCTGGCTCGAAAGCCGGGAGAAGGATTGGGCGCCGGGTAATTTTTTTCAAATCCACAATTGGTGGCACTTGGCGCTCTATTATCTCGATCGCGGCGATATCGCGAAGGTTCTGGCGCTCTATGACGGGCCGATTCGGAGCGGCCACTCCAAAATCGCGCTCGATATGTTGGATGCCGCGGCGCTTTTGTGGCGCCTCCATCTGCTCGATGTCGATTGCGGCGCGCGCTGGGACGAGCTTGCCACGCTTTATTCGCCATTGACCGATGATGCCTATTACGCCTTCAACGACATGCACGCGATGATGTGCTTTACCGCGAGCGGGCGCGCGGCCGAGGCCGCCAAATTGCTCGCCGCGCAAGAAACCCTCGCGCGCGAATGGTCTGGCACCAATGCCATGATGACGCGTGAAATTGGCTTGCCTGTGTGTCAGGCGATGCATGCCTTCGGTCATGGCGATTATGCGAAAGCGGTCGATCTATTGTTGAGCCTTCGCTCGAAGGCCAATCGCTTCGGCGGCAGCCATGCGCAACGCGATGTGTTGACGCAAACGCTGATCGTCGCAGCCTTGAAAAGCGGTCAACACCGGCTCGCGCGCGCGCTTGGCCATGAACGGATCGCCTTGAAGCCCGCGAGCGCGAGCGGTCATGGTTTTCTCGCGCGGGCTTTGGCGGCGCTCGGCGATCAGGCCGGTGCCGCGCGAGAAGAAGCCAAAACGGCCTCGCTGCGCGGCCCGATCAAACACTAGAGAGGAACGGTCGATGGCTGGAGAAAAATCCAACGCCGCGATTTTGGACGAGCTTTATGCCGTGATCGAAAGCCGCAGAGGCGGCGACCCCGCCACCTCATACACCGCCAAATTGTTCGCCAAGGGGCGCGACCATATCGCGAAGAAATTTGGCGAGGAGGCGGTTGAGGCCGTAATTGCCGCGACCAGCCAGAGCAAGCCCGAACTCATTGCCGAAAGCGCCGACGTGTTGTTCCATTTGCTCGTGCTTTGGGCCGAGCGCGACATCAAACCGGCCGAGGTGTTCGCCGCGCTTGCGATACGCAAAAGCCAGTCCGGGATCGAGGAAAAGAAAAACCGGAAGAATACTTAGTTCCTCGCCGCCTTCGCTGGCGGGCGAGCGTTTTCGAGGGAGCGTGCCGATGCGCTATGACACGACCAACATCTTCGCTCGCATTTTGCGTGGGGAGTTGCCGGCGACGAAGGTTTATGAGGATGACCATGTGCTCGCCTTCAACGACATCGCGCCCAAGGCGCCGGTGCATGTGTTGGTGATTCCGAAGCAGCCTTTTGTCTCGATGGATGATTTTTCGCGCATTGCCGGGCCGGAGGAGGTCGGGCGCTTTTTCAAAACGGTCGGCGAGATCGCGCGCCAATTGGGCCTCGCCCCAAACGGCTATCGCCTGATCCTCAATATCGGCGGTCATGGCGGCCAGGAAGTGCCCCACATCCATGTCCATATTCTGGGCGGTCGGCCGATCGGCCCCATGGTGATGGTGCGCTAATCCGATTTGACGAACGCGCCTAGGCGCGCTCAAACAGGCGACGCAAAAAGGAAACCCGCCATGAAGGTTGCGTTGCCCACGCCTGAGGAAATCGCACACATCGCCGCGCAATGCGGCTTTCACCTGACAGCCGACGAGATCGCGGCCTATCGCGGCCTGATGCCGATTTACATCGCGAGCTATAATTACGTCGATGGCCTGGCCGAGGATCCGCCGCGCGTGAAATACCCGCGCGGGCGAGGGCACCGGCCAGCTGCGGCCGAGAACAAATATGGCGCCTGGGCCTGGAAGGCGCGGGTCGAAGGGGCGGCGAATGGTCCGCTCAAGGGCAAGACGGTCGCGTTGAAGGATAGCGTGATGCTCGCCGGCGTGCCGATGATGAATGGCGCGCGCCCGCTCGAAGGCTTCGTGCCGGACCATGACGCGACGGTGGTCGAGCGCCTGCTCGATGCCGGCGCGACGATTTTGGGCAAGGCGGAGTGCGAGGCGCTTGGCCTTTCCGGCGCGAGCCACACGAGCCCCTTCGGCCCCGTGCATAACCCGCGCAAATTCGGCTATTCGGCGGGCGGCTCGTCCTCCGGTTGCGCGACGCTGGTTGGGCTCGGCGAGGTGGATATGGCGCTCGGCGGCGATCAGGGTGGCTCGATCCGCATGCCGGCGTCCTATTCCGGCGTATGCGGCATGAAGCCGACCTACGGCCTCGTGCCCTATACCGGCATCATGCCGATGGAAATCACGGTCGATCATGCCGGGCCGATCACAGCGACCGTGCGCGACAATGCGCTGATGCTCGAGGCCATCGCGGGGCCCGATGGCATCGACCCGCGCCAGCGCGATGTGATCGTGCATCCTTATGCCGCGATGCTCGATGGTGGGGTGAAGGGCTTGCGCATCGGCGTCGTGAAGGAGGGCTTCGGATGGCCGACCTCGGAGCCCGATGTCGATGACAGCGTGCGCCGCGCCGCAGAATTGTTCCGCAAGCTCGGCGCCAATGTGCATGAGATTTCAATTCCGCTGCATCGGAATGGCATCGATATTTGGCAGCCGGTCGCGCTTGATGGAATCATGGCGACCGCGATGTGGGGCGAGGGCCAGGGCGCGAGCCGCCTCGACCGCTACGCGGTCGGTCTCATGGCGCGCATGCGCGATTGGCCCAAACGCGGCGATGAGCTGCCCCACACGGTCAAAATGATGACCGTGCTCGGCACCTATATCAAACAACGCCATGGCCTGCATTTTTATGGCAAGGCGATGAATCTGTGGGACCGTTTGCGCGGCGCCTATGATGCGGCGCTGAACGAGTGCGATCTGTTGCTGATGCCGACGCTGCCCTTGAAGGCAACCAAGCTGCCGACGGCTGATGCCGGCCCGACCGAAATCGTGCGCCGCGCGCATGAGATGCTCTTGAACGTAGCGCCGTTCGACGCGAGCCATCATCCGGCGATGTCAATCCCGTGCGGCCTGAGCGACGGTCTGCCGATCGGGGTGATGCTGATCGCCAAGCATTTCGACGAGCCGACGATCTATCGCGCGGCTTATGCGTTCGAGCAGGCCGAGGATTGGACGCGCTAATCGATCAGATGGTCGGATTGGTTTCTATGGTCAGACACGCATTCGATGCAAGATACATGCTGCCCAATATCGTAAAGAATGTAGCACTCCCCCGGCTCTGTGTTCCTGAATCTTTTTATGTGTTCGACCAATTCGTATAAAATCTCTCCTGACTTTAAAGTTGTCTTGTGATGAGATTCGTATCCCGGCGCTGAAAATACGAAAAACTTGAGGGGCGCCTTGCCGATCAGAAGCTTATTAAAATCCTTCATTATTTCGTCTTTTTTTCGCGCCAGCTCTATTTCACAAATCAATAATACATCACGAAATATGTCACCTTTAGATCGTGCCCACACAACGTCAAATAAGAACTCGCGCTTACCTCTTTCGCCCGATGCAAAAAACTCTGAATCGTTAGGAGAATGGTCTCGGAATACGCCCTTAATTTCTGAGGTGTTCGCTTTTGTTTTATCGAGCGCTGATATGATGGAATTTATATTAGAAAATAATCCCTCTCGCCGCCACGAAGTCAAAGTTAAAAATTCCAGATCTTCGTCCTCGTACAGATCGTCATCGTCGTCCATCTAATTGCTCCACTAAGATGCGAATGCTCCCCGCTGCTCCAGTTAGCGTATCTTGCGAGACAAGTGACGAACAACGATGAATGCAATGCAGCTGCAAATCCGCCCCGCCACACGCGCGGACGACGAAGCGGTTTGGCGCGTGATCGAACCGATGATCCGCGAGGGCGAAACCTATCCGCTGCCGCACGACATGACGCGGGACGCCGCGCTCGCGCATTTCCACCAGCCGGGTCATGAGATGTTCGTGGCCGAGGTCGATGGCATCGTTCTCGGCACGTATTATTTGCGGCGCAATACCGGGGGTGGCGGCAGCCATGTGGCGAATTGCGGCTATGTCACCTTGCCAGCGTCGCGCGGGCTTGGCGTCGCGCGCGCCATGTGCCTCCATTCGCTCGATCACGCAAGAACGCACGGTTACCGTGCGATGCAATTCAATTTCGTGATCAGCACCAACGAGGCCGCCGTGCATTTGTGGCAGGCCTGCGGCTTTGCCATTGTCGGGCTCTTGCCCGGCGCGTTTCTCTCTCCCCGTCATGGCTATGTCGATGCGCTGGTGTTTTATCAGGCGCTATAGGATTAGAGGCCTGCCATGAAGACCATCAAGATCGACCGCGCTAGTCATCTCTGCGAGCAGCCCGAGACCGGGCACAATCGCTGGCACCCCGATCTCGCGCCGCTGTTCGAGGTTGCAGAGGGCGAGGAGCTCAGTATCGAAACCCGCGATTCGAGCGATGGCTATCTGCCGGCGGGCGCGACGGTGGCCGATATGACCAAGTTCTCACCCAACGTGGTGCACCCCTTGACCGGGCCGATCGCGATCAAGGGGGCCAAGCCCGGCGATCTGTTGGAAATCGAGTTTCTCGACATCATCCCACGGGCGCGCGGCTTCTCGGTCATCGTGCCGGGCCTGGGCTATTTGCCCGATTTGTTTCCTGAGCGCTTTCTGGTGCATTGGACGCTGAAAGACGGCTTCGCGATCTCGGCGCAAATTCCGGGTGTGCGCATTCCCGCCGCGCCGTTCATGGGCATATCGGGCGTTGCGCCTTCGCATGACCAACTGGCGGCCTGGACCAAACGCGAGGCGGCGCTGGTCAAGGCCGGTGGCCACGCCTTCCCGCCCGAGCCCGAGGCTGCGGTGCCGGCGGGTGGGACGATCGCGACGCATGGTCTCCGCACCGTGCCGCCGCGCGAGAATGGCGGCAATTTCGACGTCAAGCAGCTGACCAAGGGCGCCAAGCTTTTTTTGCCGGTCGCGGTCGAGGGCGCGCTGTTCTCGACCGGCGATAGCCATTTCGCGCAGGGCGATGGCGAGGTTTGTTTGAGCGCGATCGAAATGGGGGCGACCTGCGTGGTGCGGTTCAAGCTGCACCAGGGGGCGGCCGAGCGGCGCAAAATAAAATGGCCGATGTTCGCGCGCGACAGCTATTTCGCCGAGCCGCGCTTCGCCATGCCGGAGCGCTTCACCGCGACCATGGGCATGCCGATCGACGATGATGGCGTCAATCACAATGGCGATCTCAGTCTCGCCACGCGCAATGCGCTCATCGCCATGCTCGCGCTGTTGCAGGAGCGCGGCTATTCCAAAGAACAGGCCTATGTGATTTGCAGCGTCGCGGTCGACCTCAAAATCTCGAACGTGGTCGACGGGCCGAACTTCGTGGTCAGCGCCTTCCTGCCCGAGGCGATTTTCGACGCTTGAGCGATCGGCCCGCGCGGCAGGATTCATCGCGGCAATTCGATGCGCCGATAGGAAACCGCTTCGGCGATGTGGACGCGGCGAAGGCCATCCATGCCTTCCAGATCGGCCAGGGTGCGGGCCAGGCGCAACACGCGGTGATAGCCGCGCGCGGAAAGTTTCAAGCGCTCGACCGCCTCGGATAATAGCGTCTTGCCCTTGTCGTCGGGCTGCGCGATCTGGTCGAGCAATTCGCCCTCGGCCTCGGCATTGGTGCGCACGCGCGGCCAGGCGCCGAGCGATTTGAAGCGCGAGGCCTGCACCTCGCGCGCTTTTGCGATGCGCGCGGCGACCATGGCGGAATTTTCCTTCGGTGGCGGCAGAGCGAGATCGTTCGCTGAAAGCTCGCCAACCTCGACATGCTGGTCGATGCGGTCATAAAGCGGGCCCGAGATGCGGGTTTGATAGTCGCCCGCGCATTTGGGTGCGCGCGTGCAAGCGCGCGAGGGGTCCGACAAATAGCCGCAGCGGCAGGGGTTCATCGCGGCGATCAATTGAAACCGCGCGGGGTAGGTGACGTGCGCATTGGCGCGTGCGATCGAAACACGCCCCGCCTCGATCGGCTGGCGCAGCGCGTCCAACACCTGGCGCGGGAATTCGGGCAGCTCATCCAAAAACAACACGCCCTTATGCGCGAGCGACACCTCGCCGGGTTTCGCGCGCAAGCCGCCGCCGACCATCGCCGGCATCGATATGCCATGATGCGGGTCGCGAAAGGGCCGGCGGCGCGTGAGCTTGCCATCGGTCAATTGCCCGGCGACCGAGGCGATCAAACTCACCTCCAGGGCCTCGGTCGGATCAAGCGGCGGCAAGAGGCCTGGCAGGCGTTGCGCCAACATGGATTTACCCGCACCGGGCGGCCCGATCATCAAGAGGTTATGCGCGCCGGCGGCGGCCACTTCGAGCGCGCGCTTGGCGCTCTCCTGGCCCTTCACATCGGCGAGATCCGGATAGCGCGTCGCGTCATCGGCGAGCAGCGGCTTGGGCGCGGCCAATAGCTGGGTGCCCTTGAAATGATTGATCAGGGCTAGGAGCGAGGGCGCCGCGATCACCTCGGCGCCGCCGGCCCAGGCCGCCTCGCCGCCATTGCCCGCCGGGCAGATCAGACCCAGTCCCTTGGCGTGGGCGGCCATGGCCGCCGGCAATGCACCGGCGACCGGGATCAACGCGCCGTCCAGGCCCAGCTCACCCAGCGCGGCATAGCCCGCGATTTCCTCTTCGGGCAAAACGGCCATGGCGGCCAGAAGACCAAGCGCGATTGGCAGGTCGTAATGGCTGCCCTCTTTCAAAATATCGGCTGGTGCGAGGTTGACCGTGATGCGCCGCGTCGGGAGCGATAGCCCGAGCGCCGAAATCGCCGCGCGCACGCGTTCGCGCGATTCGCCCACCGCCTTGTCGGGCAGGCCGACCACCCTGAAATTCGGCATGCCGGCGCCGATGTGGACCTGCACGTCGACCGGCTCGGCCTCGATGCCGATGAAGGCGACGGTGTTGATATGCGCGACCATGGCGGCCTCAAAATTCGGCGCGCGCCGCTCAGGTGCGGTGCGCGGTCACGCCCGTGTCGCGATAATAGATTTGGCGCTGCTGCTCTTCGGCGCGCCGATGAAAGGCCACCGCCTCGTCATCGAAATCGCCTTTAGGCAGCGGCTCGTGCGTGACATGGTTGTAGCGGTCTTGGCCACGCACCAGCGCCGCGCTATCCCAGGCGGAGAGGGTCTGGCGCGTCTCGGGCGGGATATAGCGCAGCACGATCGCGATGCGCCGGTCGTCGCTCTGGTTGGGCGGCGAGCTATGCGCGATGCCAAAGGCAAACAACGCCGCCTCGCCGGTGTCGAGCGTGATATCGACGGCCTTCGCTTCATCGACCGTCACCGCGATCTCCTGGCCGCGCGTCAGCATGTTGTCCTGATGAAAGGTATCCTTGTGCGGCAGAGTCGGCCCGACATGGCTGCCGGGCACGAGCCGCATACAGCCGCTCATCACGGTTGCCGGCGATAAGGCGATCCACACGCTCACGAGCTTTTTGGTGTCGAGGCCCCAATAATTATTGTCCTGGTGCCATGAGACGAAATTGGCCGAGCGCGGCTCCTTGATGAACCAATTGGTGTTCCAACACAGAATGTCGGGGCCGATCAAATCCTCAACCATATCGAGGATAGTGGGCGCGCGGATCAGGTCGGCCAGCCATTTGAAGAGCAGATGACTTTTGAACCGATAGGCGCCCTTGAGCGCGCCGCCATGCGCCGCCTCGAAGGCTTCGAGGTGTTGGCGGTAGGACAAGGCCGTGGTCGCGTCGAGCGCGCGGATCGGGAAGATCACGCCGTCGCGCCGATATCGCTCAATCGCTTGAGGCGCCAGGCTTCGGGGCATGGCTCGCTCCCTGCTGTGGCCATCATCATGCCGCGCCGGCCCCGCCCCGTCGAGGGGTAGGGGCGGGGCCCTGGCCGCCTAAACGAACAAAGACGGGTTGATTTTGAGGCCCCGGTCGCGGCAATAGCTCGTGTAGTGGTTGATCATCCAGAAGACGTCGAGCACGAGCGTGAGGTTATCGGCCTCGTCGAAGAATTCGAGCGCGCCCTGAATGCGGAAATAGGTCTTCATGCCGGGCTCGGCCACGAGTGTGTGGATCACGCCCGGGCTCTCATGAATGAAGCTGCCGGGCCGTGCCACCCAATCATATTCCAAATAGCGCCAACTGCCCTCGAGCACAAGCCCATCGACCGGCCCCCGGTGGCGATGACGGCCGATCATGCCGCCGTCCGGCACATAGGTGATGTTGGTGAAGGCGTTGTTGCGCACGTCGAAACTGAGGTGGCGCACAAAGACGCCGGGAAAAATCGGCATCATCAGGCCATCATTGCCATCAGGCGCGATGTGCACGTCGGGCTGGCCATAGGCCTGGGTGATGCGCGCGATCTCGTCGCCGCCGAATGCCGCCGAGGGTTCCGGTGTGGTTGTCATGCGCGAATGCCGCCCGCGCGCTTTTGCGTCTTGCGCCGGTTTTCGATCGCGTCCCACACCTTGGCGGCGAGGTTGGTGCCATCGAAGCGCGAGATTTCCTGAAGGCCGGTCGGCGAGGTGACGTTGATCTCGGTTAGATAATCGCCGATCACGTCGATGCCGACGAAAACAAGCCCACGCGATTTCAGCGCCGGGCCGATCGCCGCGCAAATATCGTGGTCGCGCCGCGTCAGCTTGGCGGGCTCGGCCCTGGCGCCGACATGAAGATTGGCGCGCGCCTCGCCCGGCGGCGGCACGCGCATGACCGCGCCAACCGGCTCGCCATCGACCAGAATGATGCGCTTGTCACCCTGGCGCACCGCCGGCACATAACGCTGCACGATGATCGGTTCGCGCGAGCGGCTGGTGAACATTTCGATCAAGGCGTTCAGATTCTCATCATCGGGCATGATGTGAAACACGCCGGCGCCACCATTGCCGAACAAGGGCTTGACCACAATGTCCTTGTGAACGCCGCGGAATTCATGGATCAGCGATGGATCAGCGGTGATCAAGGTCGGCGGCATCAGGTCGGAAAAATGGGTGACGTAGAGCTTCTCGGGCGCGTTCCTGACATGCACGGGATCGTTGATCACGAGCGTCGTGCGTTTGACGTGCTCCAACAAATGCGTTGCGGTGATATAGGCCATATCGAAAGGCGGGTCCTGACGCATCAGGATCACATCGAAGGTCTCGAGCTCGATCACGCGGGGCGCGCCGAGCGTGAAATGATCACCCTTCACGCGGCGCACTTCGAGCGGGTGAGCGCGGGCCACGACGCGGCCTTCCCGGAGCGCCAGCGCGCTTGGCAAATAGTGGTACAGCAAATGGCCGCGCGCGGTTGCTTCAAGCGCCAGCGCGAAAGTCGAATCGCCGTCGATGTTGATGGAATCCATTGGGTCCATCTGAATGGCAATTGCGAGGCTCATGTCAATTCAGGCTCCCCTTCAGGCGCTTCAAGAGCGCCGCAGCCTTTTCGGCTTCTTTGGTTTCCGGCGCGAGCGAGAGAAATTTTTCAAGCGCGGTCATCGCGTGACGAATATTGCCGACATGGGCTTCCACCATGCCGAGCTCGCGCCAGGTCTCGGGCGTGTCGGGCGCGATCATCGTCATGCGTTTCAAAATCGTCGCGGCGCGCGGCGGATCGTTGTTTTGTAGCGCGCGGGCTTTGAGGTTGTTCTGAAGGCGCAGCAGAATGTCTCGGTTGGTTATCGCGGCATAGTGCTTCGGCCCAAGCTCGGCCGCGGCACCCTGAAATTGCTTCAACAAATCGCGCAAATGACCGGCCTCGAGCGGTTGGCCTGCGTGGAACGGATCGATAATCAGACGCCGCGCCTCGAAATCGAGCCTGACCAAAAAATGGCCGGGAAAGGCGAGACCGGCGATCGGCCAACCTTGCGCATTGGCGAGGTGAATATAGAGAATCCCGAGGCTCACCGGCAGGCCGACCCGGCGGTCGATCACGCGAATTAGATTGGCATTGTCCGGGTCGTCATAGGATTCGGTATCGCCGCCATAACCAAAGCGGCGATAGAGCACATCATTGATGCTTTGGGCGCGGGCATCAATGCGTTCCGCCTCGGTGCCGATCGATTCAGCGACCGCCTCGACCAACACCGCCAAATGAGCCCGATAGGGTGTGAGATCAACCGACGGTTTGTCGAGCGCGCCGAGGAGAAGCGCCGCTTCGGCGAGATCGATCGAATCGGCAGGCAATTTTCCAATTTCAGTGAGCGCGGCCTCGATGGCGGCGACACCCCTCACGGTTTTTTTCCCCGCGATGGATCGTTCTTGGTGATGACGTGGCTAACCACTTCGACGACGTTGGGCACCTCGCGGGCGATCGCGATCACGCGATCAATCTCTTTTTGATTTTGCGCGATGCCCATCAGGTAGATCGTGCCATTCACGGTCTCGACGCTGTAATTGACTGACTGCACGTCCTTCGCAAATAACATTTTGGTTTTGAGCTGCGTGGAAATCCAGGTGTCCTTGGCATAATCGACTACGCCGCCTTGATCGGTCACCTGAATTTCGTTGATCACCTCGCGCACGCCGGCGGCGCGCCAGGCGAGCTTGGTTGCGGTGATGCGATGTTCGGGTTTTTCGACCGAACCTTTCAACAACACACGGCCTTCGACCACGCTAAAGCTGATATCGTTGTAAAGGCCAAGACTCTCATCGAGGAATAGTTTGTTCAAGGTGGTCCGTATGGTCAGATCATCGACTGCCTCGCCGACCGAACGTTCCTGCGCAACCACCGCGACACCGGTTGCCGCCGCGCCAACCGCAGCCACAACGCAGCCGCTGAGCGCCACCACAAGGAGAAGCGGCACGGCCAGTCGCATGGCGACGACATTGAGCGGAAGATTTTGAAGGGCGGGCAATCGTCTATTGGTCATAATTGGCTCCGTGTTGACGTTAGGGCCGCTCTGGGCGCCAGGCATCTTTGAGATGACGTGGCAGGCGCCACGGGCGAAGGACCATGACGTCGAATCGTGGCGAAACTTTGCTCCATTCGGGGTGCGCCGACAAGAACGCCGCGGTGGCGCGCTCGATCCGCCGTTGTTTGGCGGCGCCGACCGATTCGAGCGCGGACCCATAATCGACGCGCGCTTTGACCTCGATAATGGCCAGGGTCGCGCCACGCGAGGCGATCAAATCGATCTCACCCGCTTTCACACGATAGCGTCGCTCCAGCACGCGCCAGCCAAAGGATTGCAGCCAGAGCGCGGCAAGCGCCTCGGCGCGCACGCCCCAGCGCTCGGCTTGCACGCGTTTAGCTTTCTTCATCCGGGTCTCGGGAAAATTTGAGCGCGCGGGCATAGAGCACGCGGCGGGGCAAACCGGTTTCGGCGGCAAGCTCGGCCGCGGCCTCGCGCACGCTGGAATTTTTGAGCAAGTCGCGGAGCCGCGATTCGATTGCCTCGTCCGAGATCGCAAATTTGGTTTCGCCGGGCGGGCCGATCACCACGACGAGCTCACCCTTGGGCGCGCCCACCTTGGCATAGTGGGCGGCGAGCGCAGGGAGTGTGTCGCGCTGCACTTCTTCGAAGCGCTTGGTCAGCTCCCGCGCGACAGCGGCGCTGCGCGGCCCAAGCACGGTCGCCATGTCGGCCAAGCTCTCGGCCAGACGATGCGGCGCTTCATAGACGATCAGCGTGGCGTTGATGGGGGCGAGCTCGGTTAGTGCGGTCCGCCGGGCCGCGCCGCGCGCCGGCAAAAAACCAGCAAAGAAAAAGCGATCGCTCGGTAAGCCCGAGAGTGTCAGGGCGGCTAGCACGGCGCTTGGGCCCGGGCAGGTCGAAACCGCAATGCCGGCTTCGAGCGCCGCCGTGACCAGTTTATAGCCAGGGTCGGCGATCAAGGGCGTGCCGGCATCCGAAACCAGGGCGATCCGCGCGCCGGCCCGCATTTTTTCGATCAGGCCCGGGCGGGCGCGTTCGGCGTTGTGTTCGTGATAGGCCGTGGTTTTTGTGGCAATGCCGTGACGGGCGAGCAAAACGCTCGTGGTTCGGGTGTCCTCGCACGCGATCAAATCGACCCCGCTCAAGGTTTCGATCGCCCTCAGCGTGATATCGCCTAGATTGCCGATCGGCGTTGCCACGATGTGAAGGCCAGGGCCTGGCCGCGCGCCGGGTTTACTTCCCCCCGCGTCGTCACTACGCTGATTGTCGTCCTCACGCGTTCGGGGCATCGATCAAAAGCAGCCCATAGCCATTATTCCTGTCATGTTTTATTCTCGCGAGACCTTGTCGATCGTACACGTGTTGAGCCCAAAGCGCCGCGTCGTCATCGCGCTTGCGCTTGGTCTCCTGGCCGCGGCGTGCACGCCGCCGAGCCTACCAACTCAAGCGCCCGCGAACCAACAACAAGAGAGCGCGACCACGCCGGAACCTGTGATCGAGCGCAGCCCCAGCCTTAACAGCGAGCCGGTGGTCGAACAATCGGTCGCGGCGCTGCCGCCGACGGATGAAACCGCCCTGCCGCCAGTCGAAACGGTCCGGCCTGAGGTCAAAGTGGGCCTCCTCGTGCCGCTTTCGGGCAAGCACAAATCGGAGGGTCGGGGGCTGCTCGATGCCGCGCAATTGGCGTTGTTCGATGCGAGCGATGAACGCTTCACGCTTTTGCCGGTCGATACGGGCGGCACAGCCAATGGGGCCGCCAGCGCCGCCGCGCGTGTGATCGAGGCTGGCGCCAGCCTGGTGCTTGGCCCGCTTTTTGGCGAAGAGGCGTTGGCGGTCGCGCCGGTCGCCCAATCGCGCGGCATCAATGTGGTGTCATTTTCCAACAACCCGAATGCGGCGCGTGACGGCGTTTATTTGCTCGGGCCTTTGGCCAGCCAGCAAATTTCCCGCCTGATCGGTCATGCGCAGGCGAGCGGCCTAAAGCGTTTCGCCGTGTTGGCGCCCGATGATGGCTATGGCCGGCTGGTCGCGGGGCTGACGCAGGAGGCCGTAAGTCGCGTGGGTGCGGTGATGGGCCCAGTACAGTTCTATCCGCCGACCGTCGGGCCTGAGCAAATAAGTCAGATCGTGCGTTCACTGGCCGAAAGCGGTCCGTTCGATGCGCTCGTTCTGCCGGATGCCGGGATCAGACTGCTTCGTCTTTTGCCGGTCTTGGCGGTTCAGGGTTTGACCGCGCCGCGCGTGAAATTGCTCGGCACTGGTTTGTGGGATGATCGAAGCCTGCACACCGAGCCGGCCTTGCTGGGTGGCTGGTATGTAAGCGCGCAACCCGAGGGGCGCGCGACCTTCCGTCAGCGCTTCAAGGCGGTTTATGGCTATGAGCCGAATCGCCTCGCCTCGCTTGGCTATGACGCGGCGGCGCTCGCCATATTGTTGGCGCAAACGCCATCGGGCGCGGATTTCAGCGCCAAGTCTTTGCTCGATCAACGCGGCTTCTTTGGCACGGAGGGTGTCTTCCGCTTTTCGCCCAATGGCACGTCGGAACGCGGCTTGGCGGTGATCGAGATCGGCGCCGCCGGTACGCTTCAAGTCGCAAGCCCGGCGCCAACGCGCTTCCCGAGCAGTGCGACCGCGGGCGGTGCGGCGCCCGAGTCAAACTCAGGCCAATAATTTTCCCGTCAAGGTGCTTAAGACCGCGCGGCCCTGTCGCGTGGTGCTCAACCGTTGATCGCTCTCGATCAGAAAATCACCCTCGATCAGAGGCGCGCGCGTCGATGGCGGGCAGAGTTCGTCAAGGGTCATGCCGGTCCGTCGCGCGAAGGCTCTAAGATCGAGGCCTTCTTCCAACCGAAGCGACATCATCAACATCTCCTCGGCCCGTTCGCGCGGCGTCAATTCGGTCACCTCGGCGCTGCCCTCGCCCTTTTGCTCGACGGTCTCAAGCCAAGTTTCGGGTTTGGCATGGCAGCGCGTTGCGACCGCGCGTCCATCGTGCCGCACCAAACGGCCATGGGCACCGGGCCCGATGCCGGCGTAATCGTGATAGCGCCAATAGGCCAGGTTATGGCGCGATTCCTGGCCGATCGCCGCGTGGTTCGACACCTCATAGGCCTTTAGCCCGGCGGCCTCGGTCAGGGTTTGCGTCAGCTCAAAAAGATCGAACGCGGTGTCGTCATCAGGCGGGGTGAACGCGCCGTCGCGCACCAGCGCGTGAAAGGGTGTGCCCTTCTCAATGGTGAGCTGATAGAGCGAGAGGTGGCCGCGCGCGAGCGATAACGCTTGGGTTAGTTCCGCCCGCCATTCGGCGGTGCTTTGGCCCGGCCGCGCATAAATCAAATCGAACGAAACGCGCTCGAACAAGGATTGCGCAATCTCGACCGCTTGAATCGCATCGCGCGCGCCATGTTGGCGGCCGAGGAAGCGAAGCGCGTCATCGTTCAGCGCCTGCACGCCGAGCGAGACGCGATTGACCCCGGCATCGCGAAACGCGGCGAGGCGCGAGGTTTCAACCGAGGTTGGGTTGGCCTCGAGCGTGATCTCAAGTTCGTCGGCGGGAATGAATCGATGGCGTGCCGCATCGATCAAGGCGGCGACGGTTTCGGGCGGCATGAGCGAGGGCGTGCCGCCGCCGAAAAAAATTGTCTCAAGCCGGCGGGGACCGAGCGATCGCGCGGTTGTCTCGAGCTCGGCGAGCAACGCGTTGCGCCAGCGTGTTTGATCGACCGTGTCGCGCACGTGGCTGTTGAAGTCGCAATAGGGGCACTTCGATTTGCAAAACGGCCAGTGTACATAGAGCGACAAAGGTTCAAGGTTTGCCGTCAAAACAAGCCTCGATCAATAGGGCGAAGGCGCGCGCGCGATGGCTGATCGCGTGTTTCGCGTCGGGGTGCATTTCGCCAAAGGTGATGGCGTGGTCCTCGGCGATGAAGATCGGGTCATAACCAAAACCCCGGTCGCCACGCGGGGGGAAAACCAGCCCGCCCTGGATGATGCCTTCGAAGCTCTCGCAATGACCATCGGGCCAGGCGAGCGACAGCGCACAGACGAAATGGGCCTTCTGCCCGCTCGGCGCAAGGCCGCGCGCCCTCAATTCGCGTTCGACGCGCGCCATCGCCAGGTTGAAATCCTTGGTCGGCCCAGCCCAGCGCGCGGAATAAAGCCCGGGCGCGCCGTCCAATGCCGGCACGACCAACCCTGAATCATCGGACAACGCGGGGAGCTTCGCGCCGATCGCCGCGGCGCGCGCCTTCAACTCGGCATTGGCGATGAAGGTCGTGCCGGTTTCCTCGGGTTCGGGCAGACCAAGCGCGGCGGCCGAGACGATTTCGACGCGAAAGGGCGCCAGCAGCGCCGCGATCTCGCGCACCTTGCCCTGATTATGGCTCGCGATGACGAGCTTGGAGCCTGCAAGCCGGCGGGCCGGCCGAGAGGACTTCATCGCGTCATCTCGGCGCTCGTTCCCTTTGCTCGTCATGCCCGGGCCGCCGGTGCGTGAGCCCGGCGTGACCCGGGCATCCAGGTCCAACAAGACTGGATGGCCGGGTCTGGGCCCGGCCATGACGATGGGGGACAGGACTGACCCGGAGTCATCGGACTTACCCGCTTACGGTTCCAGCTTCAGCGTCTTGCGCTGCAAGGCGGTCAGCTCGGTAATGCCGTGGCGGGCGAGTTTCATGAGGTTGAGCAATTGGGCCTGGGAAAACGGTTCGCGCTCCGCCGTGCCTTGGATTTCAACAATTCCGCCCGCGCGGGTCAGCACGAAATTGGCATCGGCCTCGGCGGTTGAATCCTCTTGGTAGTCGAGGTCCAGCACGGCCTCGCCGCCGACCAACCCGCACGATACCGCGGCCACTTGGTCGGTGAACGGCAAAGCGGCGATCTGGCCGTTCTGTAGTAATTTCTCGGTGGCGAGATGAAGGGCCACGAACGCGCCGCTGATCGCCGCCGTGCGTGTGCCGCCATCGGCCTGGATCACGTCGCAATCGAGGATGATCTGGCGTTCGCCCAGCACTGAAAGGTCGGTCACGGCGCGGAGCGAACGGCCGATCAGGCGTTGAATTTCCTGTGTGCGCCCGCCTTGGCGGCCGCGCGCGGCCTCGCGGTCGCTGCGTGAGCCGGTCGAGCGCGGCAACATGCCGTATTCGGCGGTGACCCAACCGCGCCCGGTATTGCGCAAAAAGGGCGGGACACGCTCCTCAACGCTCGCGGTGCAGAGCACCTTGGTATCGCCAAAGGAGACGAGGCAAGAGCCCTCGGCGTGCTTATTGACGCCGGTTTCAAGGCTAATCGCGCGCATTTCGTCGTCGCGCCGGCCGGAAGGTCGCATGGCTCTATCCCTTTTCGCTCGTTCGGCCACGCTCTTACGCGTCAAACCGCCGGCCCGCAACGTTGACGTGCCAGGGGGGGCGTCACTACATTCCATTGGTATTCCCCACCAGCGGCGTGAGCCGTTGATCTGGCGCGAATTTTAGCACCAAACCCATGGCCCAAGACCTCAACGATCGGTCCCGCGACGTGCTTCGACGGCTTGTCGAAGCCTATATGGAAACCGGCCAACCGGTGGGCTCGCGCACGCTTGCCCGCAAGCTCAGCATACCGCTTTCGCCGGCCACGATCCGAAATGTGATGGCGGATCTGGAGGATGCCGGGCTGCTTTTCGCGCCCCACACCTCGGCCGGGCGCCTGCCAACCCAGCTTGGCCTCAGACTGTTCGTCGACGGCTTGTTGGAGCTCGGCGCGCTGACCGATTCCGAGCGCGCCAGCATCGACGGCAAATGCCAGGCGGCCGGGCGTACGCTCGATGAGCTGTTGAGCGAGGCGAGCGAGACGCTTTCGGGCCTCTCGCGCTGCGCCAGCCTGGTTTTGGCGCCGAAATCCGATTTGCCGTTCCGCCAGGTTGAATTTGTCAGCCTCGGCCCGGGCCGCGCCCTCGTCGTGATGGTGATGGAGAGCGGCATCGTCGAAAACCGGGTGATCGACGTACCGGCCGGCATGACGCAATCGCATCTGGTCGAGGCGACCAATTTCCTCAATGCCCGGCTGGCCGGCCGTACGCTCGTGGATGCGATCGGTGAAATTCGCCGCGACCTCGATGGCCAACGGGCGCAACTCGATTCGCTCGCGGCTAAGATCGTCGAAGCCGGCATCGCGACTTGGTCGGGGCAGGATCGATCGGGCGCGTTGATCGTGCGCGGCGAGGCCAATCTGCTGGACGACATTACCGTGGTCGAAGACCTTGAGCGCATCCGGGCGCTCTATGAGACGCTCGAATCGCGCGCCGGCCTGGTCACCCTGCTTGAGAGCGCGCGCGAGGCCGAGGGCGTGAAGATCTTCATCGGGGCAGAGAGCACGCTCTTCGGCAATACCGAATGCTCGCTTGTGGTCGCGCCCTTGCGCGGCAATGGCACAAGGTTTGTTGGTGCAATCGGCGTGATTGGTCCGACGCGCCTCAATTATGCCCGCATTATTCCCATGGTTAGCCACACGGCCGCCGTGATCGGCCGGCTTTTGCGCTGATCCGACCCCGATTTAGCCGATAAATGGACTTTCAGAGGACGATATGATCGACGATCCGCGAACGAATGGCGGTGAAGAAACACCCGCTAATGACGACCGAAGTGCCCAATCCGACGCGCGGGAGGGAACACCCGACCTGGCGCAAGAAGTCGCCACTCTCAAGGATCAGCTGCTGCGCACGCTGGCCGAGCTTGAAAACACCCGCCGGCGGGCTCGCAAAGAGGTCGATGACGCCTCTAAATTCGCGGTCGCCGGCTTTTCGCGGGAGGTTTTGGGTGTGGCGGACAATCTGGCGCGGGCCTTGTCGAGTGTGCCGGCCGAAGCGCTCGGCGCCGACGAGCGCTTGGCCGCGCTGCACCAGGGCGTCGAAATTACCGGGCGCGAGCTTGCGGCCGTGCTCGAACGTCAGGGCATCAAGCGGGTTGACCCCGCCGGTGAGCGATTTGACGCCAATTTGCATCAGGCGATGCTCGAAGTGCCGAGCCAAGATCATCCGCCGGGCACGGTCGTTCAGGTGTTGCAAGTCGGCTATACCATCGCCGGCCGATTGCTTCGCCCGGCGCTGGTCGCGGTCGCAAAGGCGGCCCCGTCCGGCGAACCGGAGGCGGATGAGGGCCGCGGCGGCCGGATCGATACCCAGGTTTAGGGGCGCGTGTGGCCGAATTCCAACGCGTGTGGCGGATTACGCTCGGTCTGTCCTTGCGGGCGGCGAATCCGCTCCCATATAACGGCTCGAACACTTGGTCCGCGTGGTTAAGCGCGCGGTAATAAATGGGGGCACGGGCGGTGCCGTTTGGACCGCCTCATGCCTGCTAGAAGGTAGGAACAGATGAGCAAGATTATCGGTATTGATCTCGGCACCACGAATTCCTGCGTTGCCGTGATGGAAGGCAAGACCGCGCGGGTCATCGAAAATGCCGAGGGCATGCGAACGACACCCTCGATCGTCGCCTTCACGCAAGACGGCGAGCGGCTGGTCGGCCAATCGGCCAAGCGCCAAGCGGTGACCAATCCGGAAAACACCATCTTTGCCATCAAGCGGTTGATCGGGCGCACCTTCAAGGACCCGATGACGCAGAAGGACATCAAGATGGTGCCCTATCGCATCGCGCAAAATTCGAACGGCGATGCCTGGGTCTCCGCGCGTGGCCAGGAATATTCGCCGAGCCAAATCTCCGCCTTCACGCTGATGAAGATGAAGGAAACCGCGGAGGCTTTCCTCGGCGAAACGGTCGATAAAGCGGTCATCACCGTGCCCGCCTATTTCAACGACGCGCAGCGCCAAGCAACCAAGGATGCCGGGCAGATCGCCGGGCTCGAAGTGGTGCGCATCATCAACGAGCCGACCGCGGCGGCCCTTGCCTATGGCATGGATAAAAAGAAAACCGGTACGGTCGCGGTTTATGATTTGGGCGGCGGCACGTTCGACGTCTCCGTGCTTGAGATCGGCGATGGCGTGTTCGAGGTGAAGTCGACCAATGGCGATACGTTCCTTGGCGGCGAAGACTTCGATATGCGGCTGCTCAATTATCTCGCCGAAGAATTCAAGAAGGAAACCGGTATCGATTTGCGCGGTGATCGGCTCGCGCTGCAACGCCTGAAAGAATCAGCGGAAAAGGCCAAGATCGAACTCTCCAGCGCGATGCAGACCGAGATCAATCTGCCGTTCATCACGGCCGATCAATCTGGGCCGAAGCACCTGAATATGAAGCTGACGCGCGCCAAGCTCGAGGCGCTGGTCGATGATCTGATTCAAAAAACCATCGACCCCTGCCGCGCGGCGTTGAAGGATGCCGGCCTGACCGCCGGTGAGATCGACGAGGTGATTCTGGTCGGCGGCATGACGCGCATGCCTAAAATCATCGAGACCGTGAAAACGTTCTTCGGTCGCGAGCCGCACAAGGGCGTCAATGCCGATGAGGTGGTGGCGATCGGCGCGGCGATTCAGGCGGGCGTGTTGCAGGGCGATGTCAAAGACGTGCTGCTCTTGGACGTCACGCCGCTTTCGCTCGGAATTGAAACCCTGGGCGGGGTGTTCACACGCTTGATCGAACGCAACACCACGATCCCGACCAAGAAAAGCCAGGTTTTCTCAACCGCCGAAGATGGTCAAACCGCGGTGACGATCCGCGTGTTCCAAGGCGAGCGCGAAATGGCGAGCGACAACAAACTGCTCGGCCAATTCGATTTGCTCGGCATTCCACCATCGCCGCGCGGCATGCCGCAGATCGAAGTGACGTTCGATATCGATGCCAATGGCATTGTCAGCGTATCGGCGCGCGACAAGGCAACCGCCAAGGAACAACAAATCCGCATTCAGGCCTCGGGCGGCCTGTCGGACGATGATATCAAGCGCATGGTCAAGGATGCCGAGGCGCATGCCGAGGAAGACAAGAAGCGGAAAGAGCTGGTTGAAGCGCGCAATCATGGCGAAGGGTTGGCTCATTCGTCCGAACGCAATTTGAAGGAGCATGGCGACAAGATCGGCGCCGCCGAGCGTGGCCAGATCGAGGGCGATATTCAGGCGCTGCGCGATGCGATGAAGGGCGAAAACGTCGAGGCGATCAAGAGCAAGACCGAGCAACTCGGCCAATCCTCGATGAAGCTTGGCGAGGCGGTCTATAAGGCGAGTCAGGCGGAAGCGGCTGGTGGCGGCGCAAGCGATTCGGGCGGCGCCAACGGTTCTGACATGCATGAGCCGAGCGGGAACGCGCCTGAGGAAGGCGTTGTCGACGCCCAGTTTGAAGAGGTCAAGGACGACGAGAAGAAAAAAGGCGCGCGCTAATCGGGCCGCCATTCCTTTGATTGATACCGGGCTTCATTTGACCGTGTCGCGTTGCGCTTTCTTGCGTGCGCGCTGCGGCGCGGCCTGATTCCAAGACCTCAAGGGTCGGAGACGCGGGTTCATGGCGAGCAAGGATTATTACGAACGGCTCGGCGTTTCGCGCGAAGCCAATCTCGACGACATCAAGAAGGCGTTTCGCAAACTCGCCATGCAGCATCACCCGGACCGCAATCCGGGTGACAAAGCGGCCGAGCAGCGCTTCAAGGAATATAACGAGGCCTATGCCGTGTTGTCCGACAAGGACAAGCGTGCGCAATACGACCAAATGGGCCATGCCGCGTTCGAAGCCGGTGCCTCTGGCGGTGCTGGCGCCAGCGGCGATTTCCGCTCGAGCTTTGCCGATGTGTTCGACGATCTGTTCGGCGAGTTCATGGGGCAGCGGCGCGGCGGGCGGCGCGGCCCGGCGCGCGGCGCCGATCTTCGTTACAACCTCGAAATTTCGCTCGAAGAAGCGTTTGCCGGCAAAAAGGTACGTATTCGTGTGCCAGCCTCGGCGGCGTGCGAGCCCTGTCGCGGCACCGGCGCCAAAGCCGGCGCCAAGCCGATCACCTGCGGCACGTGCGGCGGCGCCGGCAAGGTGCGCGCGCAACAGGGCTTCTTCACGATCGAGCGCACTTGCCCAACCTGCCAAGGCGCGGGCGAGATCATTTCCAACCCGTGCGAGGTGTGCCGGGGCCAAGGCCGCGTCCAAAAGGAAAAGCATCTCTCGGTCGATATACCGGCGGGCGTCGAAAGCGGCACGCGCATTCGTCTAGCCGATGAGGGCGAAGCGGGCGCACGCGGTGCACCATCCGGCGATCTCTATATTTTTCTGACCGTCACGCCGCACCAATTCTTCAAGCGCGATGCGCTGAACGTTTATTGCCGCGTGCCGATCCCGATGACGACGGCCGCGCTTGGCGGCACGATCGAAGTGCCGGCGCTTGGCGGCTCGCGCGCTCGCCTC
>CAMDNF010000003.1:0-72549 GCA_945902735.1 Rhizobium sp. Q54
TCGACGCCGATATCTTCCTCACGCACACCCATTATGACCATGTCTGGGGTTGGCCGCATTTCACGCCACTGCTGCGACGGCGCAATCGCTTTCTTCTCCATGCGGGCCATTTGGAAGGCGGCGAAAAAATCGAGCACATTATGCTTGGGCTGATCGACGATCCGCTCAATCCGGTGAACCGAAAAACGCTCGCCGCCGATCTCAGCTTTCACGATTTTCAAATCGGCAATACCCTCACGCCGCGACCGGGCATCACCATCCGCACCGCCTCGCTCGTGCATCCCAATCGCGCGGTCGGCTATCGGGTTGAGTTCGCGGGCCGCGCCGTCTGCTACCTGACCGACACGGAGCACCAGCCCGGCGTGCTCGACGCCAACATTCTTCGCCTGATCGAAGGCGCCGATGTGATGATCTATGACGCCACCTATTCCGACGACGAATATCCCAGCCATGCCGGTTGGGGGCACTCGACCTGGCAGGAGGGTGCGCGGCTGTGCGCGGCAGCGCGGGTCAAAACCTATGTCGTGTTCCACCACGACCCGAGCCACGACGATACGATCATGGATCGCATCGCGGAGGAGGTTCAGGCCATGCGACCGGGCTCCATCGTCGCCCGCGAAGGCATGGTGTTGACGCCTTGAACCAGCGGAGCGGCGCGCGCCGGTTCAAAGATGTCTGGCGCGGCGTCGCCACGGCACTGGGTCTCGATTCCCAGGGAGTCTTCATTCCCTATCGCTATGCCGCGACCCTCGATCAAGCGGCCTGGCATAGCCCCTACGCCGCGCTTGAAATCCTGATGCACCGCCATGAGCCGGAATTTCGCTCGGCCCTTGGGCTCATCGATCAACATGCCGATGCGTTGCTCGCGCTCGGGCGTGAGGCACCGCCCGCACCGCGCTTCGAGCAGGATTGGTTCCCCCGGCTCGACGCGGCCATGGCCTATGCGATGGTGCGCAAATATCGCCCGCGTTGCATTGTTGAAATTGGCTCGGGCCACTCGACGCGCTTTCTGGCCCGCGCCGCGCGCGATGGCGGGCTCGATTGTGCGCTCACCGCGATCGACCCCGCGCCCCGCGCCGACATTGCGGGACTAGCCGGCGTTACTTTAATCAAATCGACCCTGCAAGAAGCCGGCCTCGCCCCTTTTGGTGAGCTCCACGCCAGCGACATTCTATTCGTCGATTCGAGCCATGTGCTGATGCCGGGCAGCGACGTCGACATCGTGCTGAACCGCATCATCCCGTCGCTGCGTCTCGGCGTGCTTGTCCATGTGCACGATATATTTCTGCCCGATGACTATCCGCCGGAATGGGCGTGGCGGCGCTATAACGAACAACAAGGCCTCGCACCCTTATTGCTCGGCGATCGGATCGAGCTGTTGTTCGCGAGCCGCTATGTGGCGACGCGCCTGAGCGAGGCCCTGACCGGCGGTGTGATCGCGCGCCTCTCAATACCCGAAGGCGCCTATGAATCGAGCCTCTGGCTACGCCGGATCTGATTATTTATACGGATCGGCCGCATCGCGCAGGCCATCGCCAAGGAAGTTGAAGGCGAGCACCACGAGAATGACTGGCACGACCGGCAGCATGAGCCAGGGATAAAGCGCGACCGCGTTGATGTTTTGTGCCTCGTTCAAGAGCACGCCCCAGCTCGTGATCGGCGGGCGCAAGCCTAGCCCGAGGAACGATAGCGCCGTCTCGCCCAATATCATCGAAGGGATCGAGAGCGTCGCCGATGCGATCAAATGGCTCATGAAGCTCGGGATCAAATGTCGCCCAATAATACGTTTGGGTTTCGCGCCCATCAGCATCGCCGCGGTCGCGAAATCCTCTTCGCGCAAGGCAAGCAGTTTTGAGCGCACCGCGCGCGCGAGCCCGGTCCAATCCAATAGACCAAGGATGATCGTGATGCCGAAATAAATCACGATCGGGCTCCACGTCACCGGGAGCGCAGCGGAGAGCGCCATCCACAACGGCAATTCGGGGAAGGAGCGGATGATTTCGATCAAGCGCTGGATGACATTGTCGATCCAACCGCCGTAATAGCCCGATATGCCGCCCAGAACGAGACCGAGCATAAAACTAATGATGATGCCAAACAGACCAACGGTGAGTGAAATGCGCGCGCCATAGATGATGCGCGACAGAATATCGCGGCTAAGCCGATCGGTACCCAGCAAGAACAACGTGCCGCCTTCGGCCGGGCAAAATAGATGGAAGCGCATCTCCACCATGCCCCAGAAACGATATTGATCGCCGAGGCAGAACCATCGAACGGACTGGACCTTGGTCGGGTCGCGTTCATAGATGCGCTGCAAGTTCTCCATGTCGAGCCGGTATTTGTAACCATAGACAAATGGTCTGACGAACTCGCCGTCATTGAAGAGCTGCACCGCCTGTGGCGGCGCGTAGATGTGGTCGACGTCCCGGCTTTGCAGATTGTAGGGCGCCAAAAACTCAGAGAACAATATCGTGACGTAAAGAATGATCAGAAAAATGCCTGAGGCCACCGCGATTTTGTGGCGCCTCAGTTTCCACCACATCATCCGCCATTGCGACGCGAGGAAGAAGCGCTCCTGCTCCGGCGTCAACACCTCGACCGAATAGGGGTTGAACGGGTCCTTCGAAACGAAGTGCGCGGGCCGGTCCGCGCCCGGCGTGGGCGACGTGTTATCGGTCATCGTGTTACGCCGCCGGTCAGGCGGATGCGCGGGTCAAGCATGGCGAGCGCGATATCGGAAACGAACACGCCAACCACCGTCATGAACGCCATGAACATCAGGAATGAACCGGCGAGATACATATCCTGTGTGCGCAAGGAATCGAGCAGCATCGGCCCCGTGGTCGGCAGCGACAGCACGACTGAAACGATCGCGGCGCCCGAAATCACCTGCGGCAGAATCGAGCCGATATCGGCGATGAAGGGGTTAAGCGCCATGCGGAGCGGATATTTCACCAAGAGCCTGAATGGCGACATGCCCTTGGCGCGCCCGGTCACCACATATTGCCGCTGCAACTCATCCAACAGATTGGCGCGCAAGCGGCGGATCATGCCGGCGGTGCCCGATAAGCCGATCACGATCACCGGCACCCAAAGATGCGCGAGCACCGAGGAAAACTTGCCCCAGCTCCACTCGGCCTCGAGATATTCAGGATCCATCAACCCGCCGATCGAGGTGCCAAACGCCACGTTCGCGACATAAAGCAGCACCAGCGCGAGCAGGAAGTTGGGCGTCGCCAGGCCGAGAAAGCCCAACAGCGTCAGGCCGTGATCGGACCAGCTATATTGATGGGTCGCCGAATATACGCCGATCGGGAACGACACCACCCAGGTGAAGATGATGGTGACGAACGAAACCACGAAAGTAAGGAACAGGCGGTCGCCGACCACGTCATTGACCGGCAGATTATATTCGAACGAATAGCCCATATCGCCTTGCAACAAGCCGAACACCCATAGGCCATATTGCTCGATCATCGGCCGTTCGAGGCCATATTGCTCGCGCAGAAAAGCGATTTTCTCGAAGTTCGCACCCTCGCCCTGCGCCTGTAGCTCGGCGATATAGGTGCTGAGATAATCGCCCGGCGGCAATTGGATGATGATGAAGGTGATGATGCTGATCGCGATCAAGGTCGGGATCATGATCAGCACGCGCCGTGCCGTGTAGGTGAACATGCGTGGTGTTCTCCCTACTCGGCAGCCGTTTGGTTCGACGAGTCGAACCAGAAAATGTCGGGCCGGTACATGCCGAAATGCGCGCCGGGATCCCAGCTATAGATCGCTTTTTCAGGCACGTTGCGTAGCTTGTTGCTGATGGCGACGGGTTGCAACACGCCGGCGATCAGCCCGATCACAAACACATTGTCGGAATAGAGCTCAAGCATGCGGTGCCAGATTTTATAGCGCTTTTCCACGGTGGTCGAGGTGAGCCACTGCTCGTGCAAGGCCAAAAGCTCGATCGCTTCCGGCACATCGGGCGCTTCGCCGGATTGCCCCATGGTCTCGTAATGCTGACCCCATTGCGACCATTCGAGGCTGGTTTGCATGGTCGGCGCCAATTCGGCCGGGTTCATATCGGGCGTCGGCAAGCCGTTCTCGAGCCCCGCCCAGATCGACATCTGCGTTTCGCCAGCGAAAATACGATTGCGAAACACCTCGCGTTGCGAGGGTTTCGAATAAAGCTTGATGCCGAGCGCCGCCCAATCATCGCGCACCAGCTCAAGCACGTCGGTTTGCTCGGTCTCTTCACCGGCCGTCTCGACGATGATCTCTAGCTTGCGCCCATCGGGCAGCAATCGAATATTGCCATCGCGCTGGGTCAGCCCCATCTCGTCGAGCAATTTATTCGCTTGCTCGGGATTATATTTGCACCAGCAGCGATAGGCCGTGTCATCGTACATCACGCTTTCCGGCAGCACCGAATTGCCGCCCTCGACGCCGAGGCCGTAATAGAGCACTTGATTGATTTGGTGGCGATTGATGCCAAGCGACAACGCGCGCCGGAAGCGCACATCGCGAAAAATCTTGCGTCACCCCTCATCGGAAATCGTCAAATTCGGATAGAGCGCAAGGTGCGAGCCGCTCGACGTCTGCCACAGTCTGACCGTGTAATCATTGCGCTTCTCACCTTCCTTGAGAAACGTGTAGTCGGAAAAATTCAACGCACGCGCCTGTAGGTCGGCCTCGCCCGAGCCCACCTTGGCGGGAATCAATTTCGAATCGGCGATCGTCATGGTGATCTGGTCGATATAGGGCAGTTGATTGCCGTTCTCGTCCACGCGATGGAAATAGGGATTGCGCTTGGCGACATATCGCGTGGCCGGCGGTTTGGTCACGTTCACCCAAGGCTCAAGCGCAGGCAATTCGGGATTGTCGGCCTTGTACATGTTGTCGAGATTGTTGTGTGTCGCGGCCCAATTGCGATTGCCTTTGCGTTTTTTCTTTTGGCCGTCATCCCCTTCGCTCGCTTCCGGAACGAGATATTTCTGGTGGAATTTTCTCAAATAGTGCGCCGGCCGATAGATGTAGAGCGGCGCGGGGCCGGCGAGCGCGGGCAGGAAAAACGGGTTGGGGTACGACCAGCTATAGCGAATGGTCAGCTCGTCGATAATCTCGACCTTTGCCTGTTCACCCTCAATCACATGTTCGTGCGGCGGGCCCGATGGCGAGAGCTCTTCGTGATTGGCGACATCCTCCCAGTAATAGCGAAAATCCTCGGTCGTGAAGGGATGACCGTCCGACCATTTGTGGCCCTTGCGCAGCTTGAAGGTGAAGATGCGCCCCTCGTCCACCGTGTAGCTTTCCAGAATGTCGGGAACGAGCTCGTATTTCTCGTTGTAGGCGACAAGCCGCGAATAGCCATAAACCGTCAACAGCTTCACGTCCTTGGCGCTGAAAATCAGCGTTCGCCATTCCCCGCCATAGCGCCCGGGCTCCCGCCCCATGGCCTTGACATCGGTCACCAGCGGCGTCGCGGGCAAACGCTCGGCAAGCGGCGGCAACTCGCCCGCCTTGACCGCCGCCTCAAGCGAAGGCGGCTCCGCAGCGCCAGCGGGCCGCGCGAAATTCGCGCCGACCGCAAGGCCGATCAAAAGGAGGACGGCAAATAACCGTTGCAAAGCGCCTGGTTTCTTCCGCACGGTATGGCGATGAGCTTGAAGCGGGCCCCGATTCAAAGACTATCGCATGACCGATTTCGTGCCAAAAGTGACATTCGCCACATGACCGAGCCATTGCATGGCCAATCGGCTGTTTTGCGTCGCCCCTCGCGCCTCGACGCGTTTATTCGTCGTGTTGCGGCGCAGCGTGCCTGTCTTGATCACGCCGCAACGCTGATCGGCGAACGCCCCGGCATCGTCCTCGAGCTTGGGCTCGGCAATGGCCGGACCTTTGACCATTTGCGCGAGCGCTTCCCCGCGCGCGATATTTTTGTGTTTGATCGCGAAATCGCGGCGCACCCGGCTTCGATCCCCGATGCCGCCCATATACGGCTCGGCGATTTCCACGACACGCTGCCCGCCTTCACCCACGAAGGCTGGCCCAAGGCTGTGCTCGTTCATGCCGATATCGGCAGCCCTGACCGCGTGCGCGATGCCGAGCTCGCGCGCTGGCTCGGCCCCGCGTTGGCGCCACTTTTGGCGCCAGGCGCCCTGGTCGCGACCGATCGCGCGCTTACCACGGTCAATTGGTCCGCTTTGCCACCGCCCGAGGGCATCGCCCCCGGCGACTATCAGCTTTATCAGGTCTGACCGTTCACTTAGCGCCGTTATGGGCATAGGCCTCGGCCGGCACCACCACATAGTCCGCGGCGCCCGGGGCCTTCCATTTCAGGATCAACGCGCTCGAGCCTTTGCGTTGAAAATAGCCAACATCGAGCGCCACCCAGCCGGGCGCGACCACGTTCACCTCGATCGGGTCCGATTCACGGTCGGGATGAATGTCGGGATCTTCCCAAATCATCTGCCCACCAAGCTGGAATCGCACGCCATCGTTCGAGGTCACGAGCAGGCTATAGGCACCCTCCGCAGGAAATTTGATGAATCCGTTAATATGGGCGCCGACAAAACGTTGAAATTTTGTCGTCAACACGTTTTTGCCTTCAGACGTCCTGTAATTGAGAGCCGGCAATGGCGACCCGACGCCTGGGGCGGTGCCCGTGGCCATGAGCTGATAGAGCTCGTCGATGTCGTGGTAATCGCCATAAATATAATCGACCGCAAGGCCAGGCACGAGGGCATCCGCTTCGGGTTGCGGTTGAACCGGCCCAATCTCGACGGCCATCGCTTGTGTTGAGCCAAAGCCGATAAAAAGGGCCAGCAGCCCCATAGCAAAACCGGCCGATATTTTTCCTTTTGTCACGTTCATCGCCCCTACTCTCAAATCCAACAGACACACCGTTCGACCTCGAAACGTCAGGCCGCCGAAGCCACAAGCCCTGGCCCGGCGCGCACGAAGTGCCCGGGTTCGATCTCGACCAGCGCAGGAATCGTGGCGTCATCGATCGTGAACGGCTCGGGCCACGCCGAGGGGATAGAGGCCTTGCCCGCCATCAGCGCGGTCAGGTCCAGCTTCGCATCCAGGCTCGGCTCGGGCACGGCGGCGACCAGTGCGCGCGTATAAGGATGCACCGGGTTCTTGAACAGCCGCTCGCGCGGTGCGATTTCAACCACACGGCCGGCGCACATCACCGCGATCCGATGCGCCACATAATCGACCACCGCCAAATTATGCGAGACGAAAATATAGGTCAGCCCAAGTTTTTCTTGCAGGTCCTTCAAAAGGTTCAACACCTGCGCTTGAATCGAAACGTCGAGCGCCGACACCGGCTCGTCGCAGATCAACAAATCGGGCTTCAACGCAAGCGCGCGCGCAATGCCGATGCGCTGGCGCTGACCGCCTGAAAAACTATGCGGATATCGCCGCAAATAACGCGGATCGAGCCCGACCAACCGCATGAGCTCCTGCACGATCTCGCGCCGCTCCGCTGGCTTCGCGATGTTATGGATGATCAACGGTTCGGCAATGATGTCGAACACCGGCATGCGTGGATTGAGCGAAGAGAACGGATCCTGAAAAATAAATTGGATGCGGCGGCGAAACGGAATGAGCTGTTTGTTCGTCAGCGCCCGCACATCAACCGACTTGCCGCGATCGTTGAAGGTGATCGAGCCTGAATTCGCGCTGATGGCACGCAGGATCAATTTCGATAGCGTGGTCTTGCCGCAGCCCGATTCGCCGACCAGGCCGAGGCATTCGCCGCGCATCACATCGAAGCTCACGCGATCAACCGCATTCACCGCGCCCAACGCCTTCGAGCCGAACAACCCCGATTTCCGAATCGTGAACGACTTGGTCAAATCGCGTACCGAAAGCAATGGCACCGTCGCATCCAGGCCCGGCGGCCAGGGGTCTTTATTGGTGATAAAATTGCCGGTCTCGGCCTTGATCTCGCGGATCGGCACCAACCGCTCGCCCGGCTCCATATCGAAGCGCGGCACCGCGCGCAGCAACGCCTTCAAATAGGGGTGTTGGGCATCGCCATAAAGGTCGTCGACGGTGCCGGCCTCCCATTACTTTGCCTTGGTACATCACCACAACTTCATCGGCCATATTGGCAACCACGCCAAGGTCGTGCGTGATGATCAGAATCGCCATGCCGAGCTCGGCCTGAAGATCCTTCATCAATTTCAAAATCTGCGCCTGGATGGTAACGTCGAGCGCGGTGGTCGGCTCATCGGCGATCAGTAGCGCGGGCCGGCAGATCAGGGCCATCGCGATCATGGCACGTTGACGCAAACCGCCCGATAACTCGAATGGATAGGTCTTAAGCGCGCGCTCCGGGTCGGGAAAGCCGACCAAGCGCAACATTTCGCGCGTCGCGCTGATCACGTCTTTTTTGGACGCGTTGCAATGGAGGCCGAAGGCCTCGCCAATCTGATTGCCCACCGTGTGCACCGGCGAGAGCGATGTCATCGGTTCCTGAAAGATGATCGAGATACGGCCGCCGCGAATTATGCGCGCCGCTTTGCCATCGGCATCGAGCTTCACAAGGTCGATCGGCGGCGCGCCCGCCTTCGCCGGATCGTGGAACAGGATTTCGCCACCCGAGATTTCAGCCGCTCGCGGCAGAATGCGCATGATGCTCTGCGAGACCACAGATTTGCCCGAGCCCGATTCCCCGACCAAGGCCACGGTGCCGCGCTGCGGCACACGGAACGACACCCCATCGACCGCCTCGATAATGCCTTCGGCGAGCTTGAATTGAACCCGGAGATTCTTGACTTCCAACAGCGCGGTCACGGCCCGCCGACCTTGTCATCATCAAGGTTCATTCTAACGCCACGCAGCCGCAAATTTTCGACCGTGCTCGAATCGAGCGCAACACCGCACGCGCGCGCCGCACGTGCCGCGCGTTCAAGTATGATGTCGAATTCGTCGATCGTGGAATCGATACGCACCGAACCTCGCGCCCCCTTTACCCTAAGCTGCATCCACCCGCCCGTGCGGTCGCGGCGCGTGGAAAAATAGCGTAGCGACAACCCGCGCATCTCGTCCCAGCCAAGGTGCGCCCCGAGCGGTCCTGACGCCTCCATACCCTTAGCCGATAGGCGGATCACCGTACAGTGACGAATGACCGTTCGCGCGCCATAGGCAAAGAAGAGCGCCGCGAACGCCGCCAAAATTCCGCTGACCACCGGCAACGGCGACGTGACGGCAAAAGGCCCGACCGTGAAGAACAGGCCCACGCCGGCCCGACCATAATCGCCGATCAGGGTGCGAAGCGGATAACGATGCGAATGGGGCGCGGCTTCGGTCATGTCAGTGTGACAAAAACAAGGCCGATGCCGGCAGCAAGTGCGCCGCCTTGTGGCCAACCAAGCGCGCCAGCAAGGTGTCGAGAAACCGCCAAGTCGCCTCATCATGGGCGGCGTGATGGGTCAGAACGCCGGTCGGCTCCTCGGCGTCGCCGCCGCCCTCCCGCCGCGCCCTTAGATGCGCGCAAAGAAGCTCGATCGCGGCTTGTTCGCCAATGAAGCCGCGCGTGACCTTCCAATCGATCACATCGACATGGCAATTGACTTGAACGAGCCCCGGAGCCGCCGTTGCCGATTCCCGCGCGCCATAGGTCGAGAGGCCGTGCAGGCCGATCGATGCCAGCACCGGGATCAGCGCCGGGGCCAGCCGGTTCCACGGCGGCACAAGAACCGGCAAGGCCCGGCCATTCAAGGCCGCCTGCAAATGGGCGCGCCCTTGATCAAGTTCGGCCAACATCGCGTCGAGCGGAAAGCGGGACGGAAACTCGCATTTCTTTTCGGTCGTCACGGCGCGGTTTTCGTGACGGAGACCATGCTGCAGAACCGCCACCGCTTGCGCGGCTTCGATGCGCGCCGCGGCGCTCCGGTCAAGCTTAAGCGGGATGACCGCGAGCGCCAGCGGCGCTTTATGCGTCGCGGCCAGCGCCAAAAGCCGCGCCAAGGCCGGCGAATCAATGGCGGCATCGTCATCGCGCCACCAGAAGGTCGCGCGACGACCAGCCTTAGCCCACAGAGCAAGTTCGGCATCGAGCGCGGCGAAATTCGTCATGGTCGAATCATGTGGCCGATCAAACGCGCTGTCTCCGGCGCGCCATCGAGCCTATAGGAACACGGACCAGGCCGTGGCCGGCCGAGCGCGCGCGTGATCGCTTCGGCAAGGCGTTCGGCGCTGAGCTCGATCTCGGGCACCACGATGGCGCGCCCCTCGCGCGCAAGCGCCATGGCGCGCACCGATTGCTCGGTCTCTTGCCCGGCTGCGAAGGGCACCAACACGCTGCGGACCTCGGCACTGAGAATATCCATGACGGTATTATAGCCCGCTTGCGAGACCGAGAGCGCCGCCCGCCCGAGCAGCGAGGGGAAATCCGCGCGCACGCGTTCAACGGTCATGCCCACGCTGGCCCTTGCCTGCCAAGCCGCCATGACCGCTTCGTCGATCCCCGCCCCAACCAGCACGCGCCATGGCATGGCGCGGATTTGTTCATTGTTGATGTCATGAGCCCCAAGCGCGGCCTCGATCAAGCGCCCGCCGACCGCGCCACCGCCCGCCGATATGATGATCTCGCCCCCACCCACGCCAGGCGGGGCGATCGCGTCCGATCCGCTTGCCACATAGCCGGTATGGACGATCAAATCGGCAATCTCGTTGGCCAGGGGAAAACTCGCGCCAAACGGCACCAAGCGCTCATCGCCATGCACCAAAACCCGGTCATAATAATCGCGGGCGAGCTGTGCCATCTCGTGCGTGCGATCGGCTCTACCCTTCTCGACCAATATGTCGCGCACCGAGCTGATGATGATCGGGCGCGGAACCACAAGGCGCGTTGCCTCGAGTAGCGGCATCAACTCGAAGCGCAATTGACGGCGACCGAAGGGAAACATTTCGGTGATCAGCACGCGCGGGCGTAGCGTGTGAAAAACTTCAAGCAAATGCGCCCGACGGCGGGTCTTGAATTCATCATCGATCGCCTGGCCGCTCGCGTCGACGAGATGTGAAAAGCGCGCATCAGCCGCCCGCACCGGTTCAAGCTGCACCAAGCGCACGCCATCGAGCGCGATCGGTTCCGCCATACCGCCTGACACCAGCACGACCTCGAGTTCACGGGCGGCCAATGCGCGCGCAATCGCGGCCGCGCGCTTCAAATGCCCGATACCGAGTAAATGTTGAACGTAAATCAGAACAGGCGTGGCGGGCATAGCGCGTCATCATCGGAGGAACGCAGCGGAATATTCATTTTCTCAATAGAGGGCGTGCCATCTGGCGCCAATTTGAAATGATGCGCGGCACTCCAATCAAGCCGATCCGGTGGCTTGCCCACCATCGGCCAATTCACCGCCAACGCATAGAGCGCACGGATCACGCCCTTATGCGTGATCGCGATGGTGGGCACACCGTCCGTCGCGCGCTGGGCCAAAAAGGGCGCGAGGCGCCTTTGCACCAAGCGCGGGCTTTCGCCGCCCGGTGGCGCGAAGTCGAGCCCACGCGCCTCGATATCGGCCGTGCCGTTTGGGTCTAAGCGGCGAACGTCCTCAAGCCGCTGTCCCTCCCACTGGCCCCAGCGCATTTCACCGAGCACCGGCTCGAAAGCAATCCCGCGCGCGCCCAAAAGCTGCGCGGTTTGCACCGCGCGCAACAGCGGGCTTGAGAACCAGCGATAGGAGTCGAACGCCGCCGGCACGCGCCAACGGCGCACCTCGGCAATTCCCTCAAGACTCAACGCCACATCGGTGCCGCCCTGGATTCGCCCTTCGGCGTTCCAGCGTGTCGGGCCATGACGAATGACCACGAGGTTCGTCATGCCGAGACCACGGAACGTAAAAGCGTACCAAGCGCGGCACTCGCGGTCTTTAGGCTATGGCGCGTGGCGACACGGTCATAAGCGGCTTGGCCAAAGGCCGCGCGGCGTGCGTCGTCGTCAAGCAATCTGACCACGGCCTCGGCAAAGCTCATGGGATTGCGCGCCTCGACCAATGCGCCGGTCACGCCATCGACGATGATTTCCGAAACCCCGCGCTCGTGCCCCGCCACGACCGCCAATCCAGCCGCCTGCGCTTCGAGCAACGCCATGCCATAGGCCTCATTCACCGCGGGCCACACCATAAGATCCGCCACCGCGTAGAAATCGGGTAAATCATCTTCTGCCCGCATCCCGGCATAGCGAACGCGCTCAGGACCAAGCGGCGCCAGCGCCTGTTCAACCGCGCCACGCGCCTCGCCATCGCCAACCACGATCAACGCAAATCGAGGCCGCCCGATCAGCTCGAGCGCGCGCCCTAGCAGGCGATAGGACGCCAGCTTATCGCCCGGCCGCATCATGCCAACGGCGAGCAACCATGGTTGCGCGGGGTCAAGATCGAGGCTGGCCGCGAGCCGCGCGCGATGGTCCCACCGCGCCTCGCGCGCTGTTTGATAGGGCTCGGGGTCGAGGAACGGCGGCAGGCGGTGTAACCGGCTCGGCACCAAACCCAGCGGCGCGAGCCCGGTCTCGTCTTCCGGCGTGAAGGAAATCACCGCCGCCGCGCGACCGATTGCGCCCGCGGCAGCCTCGTTGTTGAGTGCATAAGGCCCATGCGTCTGCTTGCGAGCGAACGAGGCCTCGGCGACCACATAGGGAATGCCGAGCGCCTCTGCGACCTCGGGCCCAATCCAATCGGGCGCCTTGTGGTAGAGGTGATAGGTGAACCAGAGGCGCGGTCGTTCTGCCGGCCTCCGCGTTTTGTATTTGGCGATCAATCGGCGCGCGGCGCGCAAGCCACTTGATTTGAGCGCCATCTGCCTTCGACGATCGCCCTCGCCCTCATAGGCGCGAAACCGCGAGGCCAATTCGACCTCATGGCCGGCCCCTTCAAGCGCCCGCATCAAGAGCCGCGCCACGCGCCGATCGCCCGACGGCGCCTTGTGGGTCGGCGGTTTCATCGGTGCATAGAACGCGATGTTCATGACAGCCCGAAGCGCGCGGCGAGCGGCGCGATGCACGCCTCAAGCGAGAAGTGCCGGCGCACATGTTCAAAGCCCGCCGCGCCAAGCCGCTCGCGTAAAGTGGGGTCGCGAATCATCCGCTCAAGCGCCGCCGCCAGTGCTTTGGGATCGGCGGGCGGCACCAGAAGCCCGGTCTCGCCATCGGTGATCAATTCGGGCACCGCGGCGAACAAGGTCGCCACCACCGCGCGCGCTTGGCTCAAGGCTTCGAGCAGAACATTCGGCAGCCCGTCCTGATCGCCGCTTGTGGCGCGCCGGCTCGCCAGCACGAAAAAATCCGCGCTCCGTAGCGCCTCGAGCACGAAGGTCTGCGGCTGCGCACCGTGCCATTCAATATGCGCCGCGAGATTGAGCGTCGCGGCTTTGTCACGTAAATCCGGCAATAACGGGCCACCGCCGATATGCACGAAGCGCCAGGCGAGGCTTCGCGGTAGAAGCGCGAGCGCGTCGAGCAGATCGTCATAACCTTTTTTTTCTACCGCCCGCCCGACCGAAAGAATGATCACCGGCGCGCCCATTTGGCTGCCATCGCGCGTCGCCGCATGAGCGGGCGGCGGCGGAAAGCGCTCGAGATCGAGACCATGATAAATGAGTGAGACACGGCCATCGGGCGCGAGCCCGTTCAAATGGTCGAGATTCGCGCGTGTGCACGTCACCGCGAAGTCGCACGCCTCGAGCTTCTCGCGCTTTTCCCACGCGGGCGTTGTCCAAATATCTTTGGCGTGCGCCGAAACGCTGAATTTCAACCTGCGCAGCGCTGCGGCATAGCGCGCGACCGATGAAGGCGTGTGGAGGAAATGGGCGTGCAGCCGTATCACGTCATCGGCCAATTCATCGGCGAGCACGAGCGCCTGGCCGAACCGGCGAATGCGGTTGCGGCTCAAATCCCGCATCAAATCCTTGAGCCACAGAAGCCGCGCTAATTTATAGCCCGGCTTTTGCCGAGCCCGCCGCCATGCGGCAAACACGCGTGACGGTTCTTGGTGCAAATATTCGGGCAAATAGGTGATGGGCGCCGCGATCTCATCGTGGATCGGGTGACGAACTCGCTCGGTCGGGTGGCGCAATGAATAGAGCCTGAGCTTGAGCCCGCGTCCTTCAAGCGCCCTGATTTCTTGCGCGATGAAGGTCTCGGAGAGGCGAGGATAGCCCTTGAGAATAAACGCGACCGCCTTATCCACGATGCCGACGGGGCTCGTTCAGGTCTGTCGCGCGACGACTCGCAGGCGCGGCGCGGCGCGGCGCTTTTCGAGCTTCTGGCGAACCAGCTTGTTGACGCTATCGAGCCCGTCGAGCAAGCCCGGCACCACCACGGCCGACGGCAGACGTTGGCTCGGCAGGCGCCGGATCGCGGTCGCCATGGCGCGCGGGTCGCGCCGCTCGTCCTCGAGCAGCATGGCAATGAGGCCAAGCTTCTGCGCGCGTGCGGCACGGATATATTGCTCCATGCGTGGCACGCGGCGCGGCACGATGATCGCGCGCTTGTCGAACGACAGAATTTCGCAAAACGTGTTGTAGCCGCCCATCGCGACCACGCCGAGCGCGCGCGCCATGAGTGTTTCCATATGGGCATCGAAGGTGATCATGTGCACTTTGGAAAGTTTGCTGGCGCGTTTGAGAAACTCGCCCTGCTTTTCCGAATGCATGAAGGGCCCAAGCACGAGCAGCGCGGGATAGGGCAGATCAGGATCGTACTCATAGGCCTTAAGCACCCAATCGATCAAGGCCTCACCATCGCCGCCGCCACCGGGGGTGACCAAAACATAGGGCGCGCGGATCGGCAGATCCTTCAACTTGGCAACCGATGATGTTTCGGCGCGCCGCAAATAACCCGTGAAGGTAATTTTCTCGCGCACCGCTTTGGGCAGCGAAATCTCCGCCAGCGGATCGCAAATTTGCGGCAGGCCATAAACCCAGATGTCGTCATAAAGATTTTTGAGCGCGGGCAGCACGTTTTTGCGTTGCCATTCGGGTTCGAGCAAGGAAGGCTCGTCCATCACATCGCGTAGGCCCAGCACAAGCGGCGTGCCACGCTCGCGCAGCATATGGAGCGTTTCCGCCACTTCGCCGCGCAAGCCCAAAGGCTCCTTGTCGACCAAGAAAAGGTCTGGGTCGAAAATGTCAGCGGTGTGTTTGATGATCGAGGCGCGAAGGTTGATCGTCTCCTCGATATCGATATGAAGGTTGAGCGGCGTGTATTCGCCATTGCGCAGTTTGATCACGCCCGGCACGCGGACGAAATCGACCCGGCCACGAAGGTCGAAACTGCCGATGATCGGCGAGCCCGATAGAATCAGAACCGAAAGATCGCGATTTTCTTCGACCAACGAGTGTGCGATCGCGCGGCAGCGGCACAAATGGCCGAGGCCGAACGTATCGTGGCTATAGATCAGGATTCGTGGACCCGTGCGCATTTTACTATCCATCGCGGCCCCCGAGGCCTGTCCATTTTATTTTGCCGATCCACCCATTGTCGGGCGGCGGGTTCGGGCGACGCATTATGCCATAGGCCGGGCGGATGATGAAGGGCCCACGGACACCGATTTCCCAAGGAAACACGATGGTTTACGACCGAAGCCCGGTGAATTAGTGTGGCGCGGCGACATACGTGGGCGCGACCGTCTGCCGGGTCATGGAAAAAATCTCTTCAAGTTCATCTTCAAATACACCCGCAGGCAGCAGATCTACATCATCTGTGTGACCGCGGCGGCATTGCCTTTCTATTACTCCTCACTCGACATCCCGAAAAAAAATCGTTAACGCCGCGCTGAAAGTCGACGACCCGATGACCGCGGGCGATGAGTTCCCGCGCTATCTCTCTGTGCTCGGCTTCGACATCATCGCGCTCGACCAGCTGCCGCTGCTCTTCGCGCTCTGCGCGCTTTTTCTGGCGCTCGAGCTCGTCAATGGCGGCTTCAAGATGTATATCAACATCTACAAAGGTCGCCTTGGCGAGCGGATGCTGCGCCGTATCCGCTATATGCTCTATGCGCGGATCATGCGCTTTCCCCTGCCGCATTTCCGAAAGATCTCGACCGGCGAGCTGGTCCCGATGATCACCTCCGAGGTCGAACCCTTGGGCGGCTTCATTGGCGATGCCTTCGCGCTGCCGGCGCTCCAAGGCGGCCTGCTCCTCACCGCTATTTTCTACATTTTCTCGCAAGATCCTTACATGGGCGCGGCCGCGGTCGCGCTCTATCCCATGCAGGCCTATGTCATTCCGAAACTGCAGAAGAAGGTCAATCAACTCTCCAAGCTGCGCGTCAAAGAGGTGCGCGGTCTTGCCGAGCGGATGACCGAAACGGTGCAGGGCGTGCAAGAAATTCACGCGCATAACACCGCGCACTATCATTTTTCCGAATTTTCCGAACGCCTCGGCGAGGTGTTCAACATCCGCTTTCAGATCTACAACAAAAAATTCTTCATCAAATTTTTGAACAACTTCATCGCACAGCTGACGCCGTTTTTCTTTTTCACGGTGGGCGGCTATTTGGTGATCAAGGGCGATCTCTCGCTTGGCTCGCTGGTCGCGGTGCTCGCGGCCTATAAGGACCTCTCGCCGCCTTGGAAGGAACTGCTCAATTTCTATCAGCAGTTTCAGGACGTACGAATCAAATACGAGCAGGTGATCGGGCAGTTCGAACCGCCTGGCATGATGAATGAGGAAAAGCAGCTGAGTGAGCCCGAGATCATTCCGCCCCTGAAAGGCGAATTACAGGCCGCCAATGTTTCGCTGCAAGATGAAGACCAGGTTTCGATCGTGAGCGGCGTCAGCGTGCGCTTCAAACTCGACGAGCACGTCGCGGTGGTTGGCAGCGCGGGCAGCGGCAAAGAGGAACTTCTGCTCGTTCTGGCGCGCTTGATTGAGCCCACAAGTGGGCGTGTCGCGGCCGGCGGCACCGAACTCGGCCCCTTGCCCGAAGCCATAACCGGGCGCCGCATCGGTTTCGTGAGCCAGAATGCGTATTGTTTCTCCGCGTCCTTGCGGAACAATATTCTCTACGGTCTAAAGCACCGCCCCATTTCCGATCCGCCGCCCGAGATCGCCGATCCCGCCGAACGCAAGCGTTGGCTGAGCGAAGCCGTTGTCGCCGGCAATTCCCGCTACGACATTTTGGCCGATTGGGTCGATTACAATGCCGCGGGCGCATCCGATAGCGCGGGCGCGACCGGGGCCGCACTCCAAGCCGCCCAAATCGCCGACCTCGCCGATGACATTTATCAATTCGGTTTGCGCGGCGCGCTGGATCCCGTCAAGCAGCCTGCGGCCGCAGCAAAAATACTCGAGGCCCGCCGTGCGCTGAGCGAGCGCATTCATGAACCGGCCTATACGAATTTGGTCGAACGCTTCGATCGCGAGCGCTACTGCACCAATGCCACGCTGGCCGAGAATCTTATCTTCGGCAATACGGTCGGCAAAACCTTCGATATGGATCGCCTGGCCGAGCACCCCTTCGTTCTCCAGGTGCTCGATAAATGCGGATTGACCGATGATATTTTGACCAAGGGTCATCAACTTGCCGCGACGATGATCGAATTGTTTGCCGATCTGCCGAGCGATCATGAGCTATTCCAGCGCTTCAGTTTCATCAGCGCCGACGATCTGCCCGATTACCAGGCGCTGCTCGGCCGGGTTGAGCGCGACAAGCTGAAAGAGATCAAAGGCCCCGACCGTACCCGCCTATTGTCGCTGCCCTTCAAATTGGTGCCGGCGCGTCATCGCCTCGGCCTAATCGATGAGGCGTTTCAGCCGCGCGTCCTTGTCGCGCGCCGTATGTTCCATGATGAATTACCTGAGGCGCTGGCCCGCGCGGTCGAATTCTTCGATGCCGAGCACTACAACGCGGCCGCGACCGTGCAGGACAATATCCTGTTCGGCAAGGTCGCCTATGGCGTTGCCGATGCGCAGGACAAAGTTGGCGCGTTGATTTCAGAGGTGATCGCCAGCCATGAACTCAAGGACGTCGTGATGTCGGTCGGGCTTGAGGCAGAGGCCGGTATCGGCGGCTCGCGGCTTTCGGTCGCGCAGCGCCAAAAAATCGCCATCGCCCGTAACGTGATCAAACAGCCCGATGTTCTGTTCATCTCCGAAGCCACAAGCGCGCTCGATAGCGCTTCGCAGGGCCGGGTGATGCAGAACCTCCGTCAAGCCTTCAAGGGCCGCGGCCTGGTCTGGTCGCTCCAGCGGGCGAGCTTTGCCAAAAGCTTCGATCGAGTGCTGGTGATGCGGAATGGCTCGGTGGTCGAGCAGGGCCTGTTCGAGGAGGTCGACAAAGAGGGGCCGGCCTTCCGAGAACTCTCAATGGCGGAAAACTAGGTGGATTCGGCTTTCCCAGGCCGGGTCACCGGCCCATTATAGAGGATAGAGGTCTGGATGAATTGGGCGGGCGGGTCAAAGGACCATGAGGTGACCTCATGATTTTGCAGGAAGATGTCGATCTGCTGCGCAACATTCCGCTGTTCCGCAACATCGATTCCTCGAAGCTTAAGCTCTTGGCGTTCACCGCCGAACGCCTGACCTATCACGCGGGCGATGTGTTGTTCAGCCAGGGCGACCAGGGCGATGCGGCCTATATCATCGTTCAGGGTGAAGCCGACGTAATCATCAACACGCCGAGCGGATCGCTCACCGTTGCCACGGTCAAGAAGAACGATTTTGTCGGCGAAATCGCGATCCTGTGTGATGTGCCGCGTACCGCGACCGTCAAAGCCAAATCGGAAGTTGTCACGCTGCGCATCGCGAAAGACGTGTTCTTCCAACTCGTTCAACAATTCCCGCAAATCTCGGTTGAGCTGATGCGCGAGCTCGCGGGGCGGCTTGAGCGCACCAATCAAAAGCTCCAGCAAGCGGTCGGCGAGATCAAGCGCCTCTCTTCCGTCAATCCGACATGAACGGATCGACGTGAGTCGGCTTGATAGTTTTCTCCGCCGCATCACGGCGCAACGCGACTGCCTCGATCACGCCGCCACATTGATCGCCGCCATCGAAGGACCGATCGTCGAGCTTGGGCTCGGCAATGGCCGCACCTTCGATCATTTGCGGGCCCTCTTTCCGCACCGTGAAATTTTCGCGTTCGACCGCCGGCTCGCGGCCGATCCCGCTAGCGCGCCCGATCCCGCACACCTCGTATTGGGCGATTTTCGCGATAGCGTGCCAGCCGCCCTCACCCGTATCGGCGCACCGGCCGCGCTTGTGCATTGCGATTTCGGCAGTGGCCGGCCCGAGCGCGACCGAGCCCTTGCCGCCTCGATCGCACCGATGCTGTTGCCAATTCTTGCCAAGGGCGCGGTCGCGGTGAGCGACCAAGCGCTCGATCATCCATCGTTCGTCGCGGCGGCACTGCCCGGCGGCGTCGAACCGGGGCGGTATTTTATCTACCGCATTTCTTAGGCTTCGCCCGAAGGAAGTCCCGCTTTCAAACAAGCATCGCGCAGATGATCGGCGTCCGCCGGATTCGCGAACGGTGCGTTGGTCAGCATGTCCCGCACCGTGAGCTTCGCGTTGAGCCGGATGGCCTCACGCACATGAGTGTCGGCGTCCGCGGCTCGTCCGAGCATGGCATGGCTGGCCGCGATAAAGACATGATGCGGGGCGCGCAGCGGCGAGACCCGCCGATAGGTTTGAATGGCGCGCTCATAGTCGCGCGCGCAGAATTGGGCTTGCGCCAAATAGCCGGCGCGCCGATTGGCCTCGGAAGGATCGAGCCGGAGCGCGTGCTCGACCCACTCGATCGCCTCGAGCGGCCGACCAAGCCAGGTCAGCAGTTCGCCCTGTTGCGACAGCACGCGCGGATCGTTTGGGACCAAGGCATAGGCCTGTTCCTGATGAAATTGGGCGCGCTCGAGGTTACGGAAAAAATAGAGGTTGAGCGCCGCGAGCAGGCGGTGGCACTCGAAGTCATTCGCGCCGAGCGCTTCGAGCGTCCGCACCATGCGTTCGGATTCATCAGCAAGGTCTTTGGTCGAGACACCATAGCCTTGCGCCCATGACTGGCCAAGAATGCAGGCTCGCCAGGCGTGCGCCTCGGCATAGTCCGGGTCGCGCTCGATCGCTCTCTCGATCATCTCCATCGCTTTGTCGTTGTCCGTCTTCGAGCGCTTGTGGTGATAGTCCTTGGCGCGCAGCAAATAATCATAGGCCGCCATTTCCTGCGGCGGTTTGCGCTTGGCCACCTCCGTTTGCGCGGCCTCGACCCGGCCCGGCAAGGCCGCGACGATCATTTGCGTGATCTCGTCCTGCACAGCGAAGACGTCGGCCAAGTCACGCTCGAAGCGTTCGGCCCACAGATGATGGCCCTTTCCGGCGTCGATCAGCTGGACCGTGATGCGCACCCGATTGCCGGACTTGCGCGCGCTGCCCTCGACGACATACGCGACGCCGAGCTCGCGCCCGACCTGCTTGATATCGACCGCGCGGCCCTTGTAGATGAAGGTCGAATTGCGCGCGATGACGAACAGATCGGGATAGCGCGACAATTCGGTGATGACGTCTTCCACAATGCCGTCGACGAAATATTCCTGCTCGGCATCACCGCTCATATTTTGGAACGGCAGCACGGCGATCGAAGGTTTGTCTGAGATCGCCACAACCTTTGGGTCTGCTTTCGTGGCCGGCGCCTTGGCGGTGGTCTTTGGTCCCGACGAGCGTTCAAGACGATAGGTCCGCACCGGCTCGGCGATGTTCTTGAAGCGCTGCGCACCGAGGTCGACAAACGCGACGGGTAGTTTTTGACGCACTTGATCATAAACCGCGCCAGCCACCACGATCGTGCCCGGTTCGGCTGATCCTTGCAGCCGGGCCGCAATATTGACGCCGTCGCCGAATATGTCGCCACCCTCGACGATCACGTCGCCAAGGTTCACCCCCATGCGAAATTCCATCCGGCGTTCCGGGGGGCAGGTCGACATTGCACGCCGCGATGCCATCTTGCATATCGAGCGCACACTTTACGGCATCGATGGTCGAAGGAAATTCGGCCAGCACGCTATCGCCCGCCGTGCTCACCACGCGCCCATTATTGTTTGAGACGCAGCCTTCGATGGAAGAGCGACACGCGTTCAAGGTTTTGAGCGTGCCCTCCTCGTCCTCGCCCATCATCCGGCTATAGCCGGCGACATCGGCGCTCAAAATCGCGGCCAGACGGCGCCGCGTCGTGCTCGCGTCCATCATTTCAATACCCAAAAATCCAATCGTGCTGCAATCTTAGGATCATGACGGCATCGAGACAATCACCCCGCCCTACTCGCTCTAAACACTGATCTCGACCGTCACCGGCACATGATCGGAAGGCGGCTTCCAGTCGCGCGCCGGCTTAAACACATGCGCCGCGCGCAGGCGCTCCTTCAGCACTGGCGAGACCCAAATATGGTCGAGCCGCCGGCCGCGATCGGATTTAGCCCAATCGGCCGCGCGATAGCTCCACCAGGAATAGAGCCGTTCTTCGGGCGGCACGAAATGCCGCACCGCATCGACGAATTTATAGGAGGCCATCCATTTGCCCAGGAGCTCAACCTCGATCGGCGTATGGCTGACCACAGCGAGCAATTGCTTGTGCGACCAAACATCGGTCTCCAGCGGCGCGACATTGAGGTCGCCCACTAAAACAAGCAGCGCCTTGCGCGTTTTCAGCGCGCCAAACCAATCCGCGGCCTCGCGCAGGAAAGCGAGTTTGTGGGCGAATTTCTCGTTCGCCTCGGGATCCGGAATATCGCCGCCAGCCGGGACATAGAAATTATGAATCTCGATCCCGTTCTCCAGCGTGATCGAGGCGTGGCGCTTATCGTCCTTGCCGCACCAGCCGCGCGCCTCCTGCTTCGCGAACGGCAGGCGCGAGAGAATCGCGACGCCATGGTGATTTTTTTGGCCGGCAATCGCCTGGTGCTCATAGCCGAGGCGCGCAAACGCCTCACGCGGAAAACCGTCGTCCACCACCTTGGTCTCTTGGAAGCAGAAGACGTCGGCCCCCGTCGCCGTGATGAGCGCCGGCAAATGCTCGACGCGCAGGCGTACGGAATTCACATTCCAGGTCGTCAGGCGCATGGGCGAGAACCTCTTTGGCCTAGGGGGCCCAGGAGATATAGCCGCTCCCGGCAAAGCGGGCGAAACAAAACAGGCGGGACAGGTGCCTGCCCTGCCCCGCCCGATCTCCTAAGAAAACCGTTGAGAGTTTCAGTCGAAAGTCTGCTGAACCAAAAGCCCGACGGGGCCGCCCCGGGCCGCGTTGACGGCAACCCGGTTCAACCCAAGATCGGCCAAGGTGCGGCCATCGATCGCGACCAGAGCGTGTTTCTGCCCGGCGCGAAGGCGCCAAGTGGCAAACTTGCTGGTCAACCAGCCAAGCATCGGACAATTCCTCCCATTCCCATCTGGCTGAGCGCGCCCCGGCTGAACGCCGGCAGGCCGCTCGCCTCCATGCCTTTGGAAATGTGCACCCCGCCTCATGCTTGCCAATCACATAGCCGTGACGCAACGCGCACGCTGGCTCACAATCATGAGAGGAGAAAAAATCCTGTTATTTCAAATAGATCGACCGGCCGTGGGACCGGTCAATTGAGCCGGTGGAGCCGTCTGGTGAGGGTTGTCACAGTCTGTTTGTGAGCGCCCTCACACCAGCCTAGGGCGCAGACAACGCCGCCTGTGGCCGTCTCGATGATCGCGTTGGATCATCGAGACGATAGAAATTGGCCTTAGGCTGCGGCCTTGCGCTCGAACTTGCCGGAAGCAACCGATTGAATTTCGCCACGGCTAAGCCCGATATCGGCGAGCTGGCGATCATCCATCGACTGCAGCTCGTTCAACAACCGGCCCTGTTCCCGCCAGCGCCGAACCACATTGAGAACCTTCAACGTAAACATGACACGTCCTTTCTATCAATTAGCTTGGCAATTATGAACGTTCTGTTAAAATTGCATGACAGATGATTCATTGCCGCGCCTGATGCCATTGATATATAGCATTTTGTGCGGTGCACAATAGATAAAACGGAAGGCCAGCCATGCAGTTTATGCATATAAAATGCTACGCTGTGCCCGAGCCGCCACAGGCGACCACCATCGGGGCCTGCCGATCCACCCATACGAATTGTAAAAGAGTAATGCCAAGTCTCGATGAGCCTGACCCATCGAGACTTGGCCGGCGCAACCGCGCCGCGCCGCATTTGCAGCGAAAGCCAAGCGCGTCGCGTACTTTGGTGCGCGCCCAAAGCGCACGACGCGCGCGCCCGGCGCCTGAGGGCGTCGCGCTAATCGGTCACGATCAACGCGACTTGGTATAAAAGGGAAGGGCGGTCGCTGACCGCCGCCGCGTCGGCTAAACCGAGGTGAGGCCGAGGCCCTTCAGGTCCTTCAGGGTCAAATCGAGACAGAGGCGGAATTTGGTCACCATCTCGTCCACCTCGCTCTCCTTGATGATGAGCGGCGGCGAGGCGAGCATGACATCGCGCGAGGCCCGCATGATGAGCCCATTGCGGAAACAATGATTGCGGCAGGCGAGGCCGACCTTGCCCTCGGGCTGAAAGCCGCGCCGAGTTTTCTTATCGGCCGTCAGCTCGATGCCGCACAGCAACCCCTTGCCGCGCACTTCGCCGACCAGAGGGTGATCGGCCAGCGCGGCAAATTGGCGTTGGAAATAGGGCCCGATCGTATCGTGGACGCGCTCAACCACGCGCTCCGCGCGCATGAGTCGAATGTTTTCGAGCGCCACCGCGCAGGCCACAGGGTGACCTGAATAGGTGAAGCCGTGGACGAACTCTTCGCCCGCATTATTGAGCGCGTCCGCCACGCGCGGGCCGAGCACCACGCCCGAGATCGGCACATAGCCCGAGGAGAGGCCCTTGGCGATGGTCATGATGTCGGGCGTGAAGCCAAAGGTCTGGCAGCCAAACCAAGCGCCAGTACGCCCGAAGCCGCAAATCACCTCGTCGGAAATCAGCAACACGTCATATTTCCGGCATATCCGGGCAATCTCCGGCCAATAGCTCATTGGCGGCACGATCAGCCCGCCGGCGCCATGGACCGGCTCACCGATAAAGGCGCCAACCCGCTCCGGCCCGAGCGCGAGGATTTTGGCCTCGAGCGCCTGCGCGGCCTTCAGGCCATAGGCCTCCGGCTCCATATCGCCACCCTGGCGCCACCAATAGGCGGTCTCGATATGCTCGAACCCGGGGAGGGGGAGGCCGAATTGCGGATGCATCGGCTTCAGGCCTGAAAGACTGGCCGCCGCCATGGTCACGCCGTGATAGCCAAAATCGCGCGAAATCAGGATCGACTTGTCGGGCTTGCCCTGAAGCTTCCAGAAATAGCGCACGATCTTGACAATCGAGTCGTTCGCCTCCGACCCCGAATTTGCGAAAAACACATGGTCGAGCCCGGGCGGGGCGACCTCGGCGATCGCCTTGGCGAGCTCAATCGGCGGCGGCGTCGAGGTTTGGAAGAATGTGTTGTAATAGGGCAGCTCAAGCATCTGCTTATAAGCCGCCTCGGCGAGCTCTTTCCGGCCATAACCGAGATTGACGCACCAAAGCCCGGCCATGCCGTCGAGCAGCCGCTCGCCCTCCGAATCCCATAAATAGACGCCTTCGGCCTTGACGATGATGCGGCTCGCTTTGCCGAGCAGGTCTTTGTAGTCGGTGAAGGGGTGGAGATGATGGTGGTGGTCAAGTTCCTGCCAGCGCAGCGTCTCGGCCTTCGGGTTGGCGCGCTCGCTCATGCATCATCTCCGACATTCGACGCGCGAAGACTCACTCGCTAACCATCATGACCGTGCGCGCCGCGCTTGTAAAAGGCGGCGGCGGGCAGGGGAGGGATGGTTAGCCTGACGCCGTGCGGCGCGTGCACGCGCGGCCTCGCCAAACGCCCCGAACAGCGCCATCGAAAAAGCGTTCTCGGTCACTTTCCACTCGGGGTGCCATTGCACACCGATAGCAAAGGCCGGCGCGTCGATCACGTGGACGGCCTCGATCAAGCCATCCGGCGCGCGCGCTTCGATCGCGAGGCCTGGCGCCAAACGATCGATGCCCTGGCCGTGGAGAGAATTGACCATCACCTCGGGCTCGGGCCAAAGCTCGGCCAGCTCGCCCCCCGGTTCGAGCGTCACTTTGTGCGCCGGCGCATACTGCACCTCGCGCGATTTCGAAAGATCGGCGCGGTGATTCATCAAGCCCGGCACTTCCTCAACGTGCTGATGCAGCGTGCCACCTAAAGCGACGTTCAGTTCCTGAATGCCGCGACAAATGCAAAGGATAGGCACACCGGCCTCGATCGCCTCGCGGATCAAAGGCAGCGTCGTCGAATCACGCTGCGGATCGTGCATGGTGCCCGGCCGGCTCGACGGGCCTTCATAATGATGCGGTTCAACGTTTGAAGGACTCCCAGTGAAGAGAATACCGTCAATCCGTTCGATCAAATCCTTGCGATCCAATTCATCGCCGAGCGAGGGCAGCAGAACCGGCAAAGCCTCGGCGCCCTTGGTCACGCCCAAAATGTATTTCTCGCCGACGATATGGAATGGGTGAATGCCGACCTCGCGCACATCGGCCGGAATTGCGATGAGGGGCAGGGGGTAGCGGATGGTCATGCGCTCACGCTCGCGGTGGCCCTAGAAACGATAACCAGCAGATCTTAACGTTGTATGCCGCTCTTCGGCGCCCAATCGAACAATTTGGCCGATAGATGGACGTTTATTTCAAGGTCTTCGAGCGCAACCGTGGTGGTCTGCCCTTGCGCATCTTTCACGCGCCATTGCACGAGCTGAGTTGGGTTACTGGTAAAATAAAGCGACACCGATCCCTCGCCCGGATCCTCGCGCCTTGTCACCGTCACGATCGTTCGACCCTCGTCGCGCGTTACCGCGGTCACCGCGAGGTCTTTGCCAAAACCAACTTCATCGCGGCTCAACGAGCCAATCGGTGTATCGAAAATCGGCCAATCATTCACTTGGCCGAGCTCACTGTCCTGATAGTGCAAGAGAAAGCCATCGCCCACGATCAAGATTGGCACCGGCGGGTCATATTCGAAGCGCAGCCGCCCGGGCCGGCGCAAATAAAACTTGCCCTTCGCCACGCTGCCATCAGGCGCGATTTGAATAAACCGAGCGCGCAAGGAACGCACACTGTTGAGATAGGCCTCGGCCACCCCGAGCGCGAGAGTTTGCTCCTTGTTGAGCGGCGCATCGATCGCTTGCTCGGCGCTTTCCGCACGCGGCAAGGCTACGCTGAGACCGAGCCCAAGCGTGACGAGAACGATAACCAAGGCTCGGAGCGTGTTCACGAAATCCTCTGTGACGTATAACGTAAGACGCGCCATTTTCCGTCGATCGGCGTAACGGCACCATGTCGACACAAGCACCAGCTCAACGCGAATGATCGCCGACCAGAACCTCGCGCTTGCCAACATGATTGGCCCGCGTCACCACGCCTTCGATCTCCATGCGCTCGATAATGCGCGCGGCGCGGTTATAGCCGATCTGTAAATGGCGCTGGATGAAACTGGTCGAGGCCTTGCGTTCACGCGCAACCAGCGCCAGCGCCTGATCATAAAGCGGGTCATCGCCCAAGGCGTCGGCGCCCGAGCCCGCGCCGCCTTCGGGATCTTCGAGCACTTCCTCGATATAAGACGGGCGGCCCTTGGCGCGCAACGCCTCGGTCACGCGCTCGACCTCGGCATCGCTCACATAGGGCCCGTGCACGCGCATGATGCGCCCGCCGCCCTCCATATAAAGCATGTCGCCTTGGCCAAGCAGTTGCTCGGCGCCTTGCTCGCCGAGCACCGTGCGGCTGTCGATCTTCGAGGTCACCTGGAAACTGATGCGGGTCGGGAAATTGGCTTTGATCGTGCCGGTGATCACGTCGACCGAGGGGCGTTGCGTCGCCATGATCAAATGCAATCCAGCCGCGCGCGCCATCTGCGCCAGGCGCTGCACGGCGGTTTCGATTTCCTTGCCGGCGACCAGCATGAGATCGGCCATTTCATCGACCACGATCACGATATAGGGCAACGGGTCCAGGCCGAGTTCTTGTTCGACAAAACTTGGCTCGCCGGTCTCCGAATCGATGCCGGTTTGCACGCGGCGGGTCAGCTTCTCGCCCGATTTCCGGGCCTCTTCGAGCCGCTTGTTGTAGCCCGCGATATTACGCACGCCGAGCCGCGACATGGATTGATAACGCGTTTCCATTTCACGCACGGCCCATTTGAGCGCGACCACCGCCTTGCCCGGCTCGGTGACGACAGGCGCGATCAGATGCGGAATGTCGTCATAGACCGAAAGCTCCAACATCTTCGGGTCGATCATGATCATCTTGCATTGATCGGGCGGCAGCCGATAAAGCAGCGACAGGATCATCGAATTGATTGCGACCGATTTGCCCGAGCCGGTCGTACCGGCGACCAGCAAATGCGGCATGCGCGCTAGATCGGCGATCACCGGATTGCCCGCGATATCCTTACCCAGCGCCAGCGTCAGGCTCACCGCGGTGCTTTCATAGGCATCGCTCGACAACAACTCGCGCAGATAAACCGTTTCGCGTTGCGGGTTGGGCAATTCGATGCCGATCACATTGCGTCCCGGCACGGTCGCGACGCGCACCGAGACCGCGCTCATCGAACGCGCGATGTCATCGGCCAAGCCGATCACGCGTGAAGTGCGCGTGCCCGCTTCCGGCGCCAATTCATAGAGCGTCACCACCGGGCCAGGACGCACCTTGATGATCTGACCATTGACGCCGAAATCCTGCAGCACGGATTCCAAGAGCCGCGCGTTTTGCTCGATCGCGGCTTCATCGAGCGCGGCCGAGCGTTTCGGTGGCGGCGCGTCGACCAACAAGGACAATGAGGGCAGTTCATATTCCTCGCCCGAAGCGAGTTCGAGCGTGGCCTGCCGGTCGGCAGCGGCGCGGCGCGAGGTCTTGGGCTTTTTGATCGGTGCCTCGACGCGCTCGCTAATCCGCCCCGTGGATTTCGCCGGCGCTATTTGGGCCTCAGCCTCGGCCTCTTCCTCTTCTTCGTCTTGCTCCGGCGCGGCCGGTCTCAGGCGTGCCGCGTGATCGAACAGATTCGCCGCTGGCTCGCGCCGGGGCACCGCAACCGGCAAATTGAGCCGCCGCCTGATCAACCTCAAACCAAAGCCCAGCGGCGCGAGCACGACATAGCCAAAGGCCAAGCGCGCCGTGCGATAGAGCACGCGCCACTCGGCCCAGGTCAGCCCGAGCGAAACCACAAGCGCGATCAGCGCAAGGGCGAAAGCCCCTAGCGTCAAAACGAACGCCGGCGCGCCGACAGTGTCGATCAATTGTGCGAGCGGGCCGCCCACAATGTCGCCGAGCGCGCCGCCCAGCCCGATTTCAAGCGGCCAGAAGGCGGGCTGGCCCAGGCCCTTGAAGCCGATCGCCCCGAGCAAAATGACCACAGGCGCGAGGCCGAGGCGAAGCGGCCGTCGGCTTAAGCCCCGATGGCTGACAAAGGCCCAGCCCCAGGCGAGCGCCATCAAGACGGCGAGCGCCGCCGCGAGCCCGATCCCATGAAGCACCAAATCGGCGATGTAGGCGCCGGGGCGGCCGAGCAGATTGTCGGTCGGCGCGGCGGTTGACACGCTGAACGAGGCATCGCGCGGGTCATGGCTTGAAAGCGAGAAGGCGAGCAAAACGCCAAGCCCCATCAGGCCGGCGCCCGCAATCTCGTGCAGCCGGCGAACGAAGAAGCGCGACACGCTGGCAGGCAATAATGGGAGCCGATGCTCCCCTTCGACGCGGCTGACCATGACGGAACCGAAGGCCTCTGCTGCAATCGACGGAGCGATGGGCGCGAGCCATTATGGCGCCGCGCCGCCTCTTTCAGAACGTAACGCGAATCGACTGCCTATCAATAGCATAGAGGGCAGGCGATAGGAAAAGGGCGCCGCGCAACGAAAAACGAGCCTTGGCTGAAATACGGCAGGACCCCTGCCATTCACCAAGCAATTTGACGTTTCCGGCGATTTGCGATGCAGTAGTGGCACTCAACCAACAAGAGGGGAGGTTGCGTCATGCAGGCCATCACGAAATTGCCAGCGCCTGGGTCCGAGCCGATCACGGCGGATCTCGAGGGCTGGGTCCCGGTTTCCGGCAAGCCATCGATGAAAACGTGGATTCAAAACACCTCGGCCGACGGCTCGATGATTTCGGGCACCTGGGAGGCGACCCCCGGCACCTATCACGCCACCTATAAGGGCTATGAGTTCGTCCATCTGATGGCCGGCAAGATCAAGATCACGCCGGATGGCGGCAAGCCGATCATGGTCGGCGCGGGCGATGCGTTTGTGGTCGAGCCGACCTTCAAAGGCACCTGGGAGATCATCGAACCGGTGCGCAAGCACTTCGATATCAAATTGAAATAGAACGAAAGCCGCGACGGTCGCATGCGTGGGCAATAGAGGCCATCACGCGCGGCTCGATCATCAATGCCCGGCGCTTAAGCCGCCCGTTCCACGACCTCAAGTTCGCGGCCCAAAAGCGCCAGAGCACGCTCGATTTCGCCGATGTGAGAGCGATGCGCGACATTGATCAACCGGCGCACGATGGCCTCGGTTACACCCAACCGCTTCGCCAGCGCGACATTGGTCACGCCTTGCTCGCGCATGGCGGCGGCGAGGGCAAGCTTGGCGCAACTGAGCGCATCGGGCGTCGCGAGCTTTTGTCCGCGCTTCGGCTTCGACGCCTTGGGGAAGGGCTCGCGCGCCTTGGCATAAAACGCGAGCCCTGAGGCGAGCGCGTCGGCGATCTGGGCATGCCGCTCCGCCACGCTCGCATCGGCCGCGATCCAAGAAGTGATCTCCGGTACGTCAGGGAAACGGATCAGATACCCGTCGCCATCGCGGCTAAGGGAATAGGGATAGGCAAAGCGCATCGCGACTTTTGCTCCTACAGGTCTTTTTCACTAATACCGAGTTGTTTCAAGATCGCCCGGAACGTGCCGCGCCTTATATCGCCGGGATGCATCGCGATGGTGGTGCGGCGCCCACCCAGCGTGACGTTCAGGTGAGAGCCCTTGCCCGGCTCCAGAGTCAAAATCGAGACCATTCCGCCGGGCAAGACGGCGCAAATGGCGGATAAGTTCATTAGCCTTCACAGCAGAGAATTCGTACAATTATGCACGAATGTCAAGGACCGCCGGAATAGGTGGACGGGGTTGTTAACCTCTTGTGAAAAAGCCGCAACGGCCGCACGCGTGGAGAGAGGAGACCCCTACGCATGCGGCCGCCACCGATCACGCCCGCCTCAAGCGACCGATTCGCCATGAGCGCGGATGTCGAGGCCCTCGCGCTCTGATTCTTCGTCGACCCTGATGCCGATGGTGGCCTTGAGCCCAAAGAGGACCAGCGCGGTCACGCCGCCGCTCCAAGCCACCGTCACGGCGATACCATAGAGCTGGGTCAAGATCTGACCGCCTTCGCCATCAACCGCGCCCGATTTGCCGCCAAAGCCGGCGGTTGCGAATACGCCGGTCAACACCGCGCCGGCAATGCCGCCAATGCCGTGCACGCCGAACACATCGAGGCTGTCGTCATAGCCCAGCCGGCGTTTGATGCCGTTGGTCGCGAGGTAACAAACAAAGCCGCCAGCGGCGCCGATCGCCAGTGCCGCGGCCGGGCCGACGAAGCCCGACGCCGGCGTGATCGCAACCAGGCCCGCGACCGCGCCCGAGATCGCGCCAAGCACGCTCGGTTTGCCCCGATGCGCCCATTCGCCGGCCATCCAGGCGAGCGCGCCCATCGCCGCCGCGATTTGCGTGACCAACATGGCGAGCCCGGCCAGCCCGTTTGAGCCCACCGCCGAACCGGCATTGAAGCCAAACCAGCCAACCCAAAGAAGGCTCGCGCCGATCAGCGACAGCACCAAATTATGCGGTTGCATATTCTCGCGGCGATAGCCGATGCGTCGGCCGAGGATCAATGCCGCGACCAGCCCCGCGACGCCCGAGCTGATATGCACCACCGTGCCGCCGGCGAAATCGAGCACGCCCGCGCCGCCCAAAAATCCGCCGCCCCAAACCATATGCGCGATCGGCACATAAACCGCGAGCAGCCACACACTCGAGAAAATCAACAGCGGGCCAAACTTCATGCGCTCGGCCACCGAGCCTGTGATCAGCGCCACGGTGATGATCGCGAAGGTGAGCTGGAAGCAGATGAACACCGTCTCCGGCACCGTGCCGAACAGGGATTCCGGTCTAACACCCATCAAAAAGGCTTTATCCAGGCTGCCGAACAGGGCACCACCCGGTGTGAAGGCCAGCGAATAACCGCAGACAAACCAAAGCACCGTGACGACGCAGGTAATCGCGAAGCTCTGCATCGCGATCGAGAGCACGTTCTTCTTGCGCACCATGCCGCCATAGAAGAGCGCGACGCCCGGGATCGCCATCATCAGCACGAGCGCGGTCGCCACGATCATCCACGCCGTATCGCCGGTATCAAGGGTGGGCGCTGGCGGCGCTTCAGCCGCGACCAAATCCTCCGCGCGCAGGCCGCCCATGCCAAGCAAAAGAGGCAGCGCGAAAAACGGCAAGGCTCGAAAGAGCGAGGTGAGGGGAATAGCGCGCATTGTTCGGTCTCCCTTCGCGGGGTCCGCCCTGGGCAAGGGGGAAGGGGCGCCCAGACGGTTTGGCCGCAATAGGGAGACTGAACTTCAAGAACCGTGCCAAGGTCCGATGGCCGCGCCGCGCGTATCGAGCTCAACCTGATAGGCGCGCACGATTTTTATGCCGTCATGGCCCGGCTCGACCGGGCCATCCAGTAAGTCGTTCAGCCGGCTCGTTTTTCTGGATGGGCCGCCTGAAGCGGGCCATGACGATGGTGGGGCGTGAGCGCGCCGGCTCTCTCGTTGAGAATTGGCCGCACGAACACCCGCCATCCTATGCCTGCCGCCGAATTGGGCAGACCGGCGGCCCGATGCCTAGAGACTGATCAAGGGCTGAGCGCGCTCTCGATCGCTTTGGCCATGCGCAACAGCCGCTCATCCCACCCCGCCGCGCCGATCACCGAGAGGCCGACCGGCAGGCCATTGCGGTCGGTCCCAACCGGCACGGTGATCGCCGAGAGACCGAAAAAATTGACCAGCCTTGTATTACGGAGGCCTTTCAGATTGGCGGTTGAATAGGCCTCCATGTCGGTATCGAGCCCGGCGATTGGCGGTGGGCTCAGTGCCATGGTGGGCGCCACGATCGCGCCCTCGGCCTTGATGCGCGCCGTCAGCGCCAGCGCGAGCTTTGCCAAAATACCCTTCAATGTTTCCACCGAGGCGGCGTTGAAGGTCGCGCCCTGGCGCATGCGCTCGAGGATCGGGCCAAACATCAAATTAGGCCGCGCCTCGATCACATCCTTCCAAATCGCATAGGCCTCAGCGGCGTGATAGGGCCCGTATTGCACGAGGGCGTCATGGGCGGCGTCGAACTCGGGCGCTTCGCCGTCGCTCAGTTTCGCGCCTGCCTTGGCGAGCTTGGCCAGCGCGGCTTCAACCACCCCGCCAATGCCGTCATCGAGCGCGCTCCACAAAATCCCGCGCGATGGTTTTAGGAGCGCCACCTCACCCAGTGAAGCGCCCGCCAAATCAGGCGGCTGCGCGCTACCAATTCCGAAGCGGCCATCGAGAATGGCGAACAGCGCCGCGGCATCGGCGACGTCGCGCGTCAAGGGCCCGGCGCTATCCATGCTGGGCGAGAGCGCCAGCGCGCCATCAAGTGGCAGACGGCCGAAGGTTGTTTTCAGGCCCACAAGGCCGTTCCAGCTTGCCGGCGCGCGCACCGAGCCGCCGGTATCGGAGCCTATCGCGCCGGCCGCGAGCCCGCCCGCGACCGATGTCGCCGCGCCCGATGACGAGCCGCCCGGCACACGGTCTATTTTTTTGTCGCACGCATTGGGCGGTGTGCCGAGTGTTGGGTTGAGCCCGAGGATCGAATAGGCGAATTCGGTTTGGTTGGTTTTGCCGAGGCAAATCAACCCGGCGCGCGTGGCGCGCGAAACCAAGGCCGCGTCGGCCGGCGACACGCGCTCCTTCAGCGTGAGCGAGCCATGCGATGTCACATCGCCCGCCGTGTCGAACAAATCCTTCCATGAAATCGGCACGCCATCCAAGGGCGAGAGGCGGAGTTTTTCTTTTGCGCGCTTCTGCGCCGCGAGCGCCTCGGCGCGCGCCCGCACGGGCGTCGTGCGCAAATAGGTCAAATGCGTCGGGTCATGGGCGGCGATGCGGGTGAGGAAATGCTCGGTCAGCTCAACCGGGTCGATCGCGCCATTGCCGATCCCCGCGCCAAGCTCGAGCGCGCTCTGTTCGTGCCATTCCTTGCTCATCGCCATGCCTATGTCGTTGTCATTCGATCGCGCGCGGCGATACTAGACAGATGATGGGAGCCGAGGAAACCCCGCCCGAGCGGGTCGACGTGGTCATCGCCGGCGGTGGGCTGGTCGGCATGTCGCTTGGCCTGGCGCTGGCCGGTGCCGGGCTTGAAATCGCCGTGGTCGATGCCGAGGCGCCGGCCATACGCCGCGATGCCGGCTTTGACGGGCGGGTCTCCTCGATCGCGCTCGGCTCGAGGCGCGTGCTCGACGGCATTGGGCTCTGGCCGCGCCTCGCGCCCGCCGCCGAGCCGATCAATGAAATCCGCGTCACCGATGGCGAGGCGCCGCTCTTCTTGCATTACGACCACAAAGACGTCGGGCCCGATCCCTTGGGCTACATCGTCGAAAATCGCGACACCCGCGCAGGCCTGCTCGATGAGGCCGCCGCGTGCCCGACGCTTCGTCATATCGCGCCGGTCCGTGTTCAAAGCCTGACGCCCCAACTGGGCGCGATCATCGCGACGCTGAGCGATGGCCGCGCGATCAAAGCAAGCCTCGCCGTGGTCGCCGAAGGCCGCGAATCAAAACTCCGCGCCGATGCCGGCATTGGCATCACCGCCTGGCGCTATAAGCAAACCGGCCTTGTGTGCACGGTCGAGCATGAACGGCCGCATCGCGGCATCGCGCATGAGCGCTTCTTGCCGGCCGGGCCGTTCGCGATTCTGCCCATGCGCGGCAATCGCTCGTCTTTGGTGTGGACCGAGCGGGAGGATCTCGCGCCCGGTCTGCTCGCACTGCCCGACCGCGAATTCCATCATGAGATGGCACGGCGCTTTGGCGATTTTCTGGGCGCGCTTCAAGTCGTCGGCCCGCGCTGGAGCTATCCGCTATCGCTCAGCCACGCCACGCGCTATCACGCCGGGCGACTCGCGCTCATCGGCGATTCGGCGCACGCCATTCATCCCATCGCGGGGCAAGGCTTCAATCTCGGGCTTCGCGATGTCGCCGTGTTGGCCGAGCTGATCGTCGATCACCACCGGCTCGGGCTCGATATCGGCACGGGCGATCTGCTGAGCCGCTATGAGCGTGCGCGGCGCTTCGATGCGCAGGCGCTGATCGCGGTGACCGATGGCTTGAACCGCTTGTTCTCGAACGATGTGGCGCCGGTCGTGCTAGCGCGCGATCTGGGGCTTGGCCTGGTCAATCAACTCAAACCGCTGAAGCGGCTCTTTATGCGCCACGCCATGGGCACGGTCGGCGAATTGCCGAGGCTGGCAAGAGGCGAGAAGTTGTAAACGCGCGCGGTGCGCTTCCGTCCGCTCGCCGCCACCGGGCGAACTTTTTCTCCGTCATGCGCGGACTTGATCCGCGCATCCAGGTTTTCTCAAGGAAAATGCATCGTTGCAGGCACTGGATTGCCGGGTCTTCGCCCGGCAATGACGAATACGGGATGAAACTACTCCGCCGCGGCCTTGGCGCTGGCTGTCTTGGGCATATAAAGGAAATAACTTTTCCGTACCGTCTCGATCACGTTCCATTCCAACGTCTCGCCCTGGGCGACGAAAAAACTATCGCCGGCTTCAAGCGTGGTCTTGCGGCCCTTCTCATCGGTGATGACGAGCTTGCCTTTGATGAGCGTGGCGATCTCGTCCATTGGATAGGTGAGGCGGAAGCGACCCTTCGTGCATTCCCAAAGGCCGGCCGAGAAACTGCCGTCGGGCGAGGCGAAATCCTCGCGCCCCGATTGCTTGGGGCTGCCCTCGAGCACGACGAGTCCGGGAAAACTTTGCTCTAACGTCTCGTCATAGGCGGTCAAGCCGCGCTCGCGCCCACCCGGTCGATAAACGTGCATGGCTCGTTCTCCCTACGCCTCGCGCCTCAAGCCTTTCGTGTCGAGCGCGGCGAGATAATCGGCCCAGAGCTTGTCTTTGTTTTCGCCGAGCTGACGCAAATAGGCCCAGGAATAAATGCCGGTGCTGTGCGTGTCGTCGAACACCAGGCGCACCGCGTAATTGCCCACCGCCTCGATTTCGGCGATGCCGACATGGCGTCGCCCGGCCACGATGGTTTTGCCCTCGCCATGGCCCATCACTTCGGCTGATGGGCTCTCGACGCGTAGCAATTCGGCCGACAGCACAAAATTTTTGCCGTCGTCGAATTCGACCTCAAGGCACTTCTCGGCGCGCCGATAGCGAATCTCAAGCGGCCAATGCGCGGTGTCGTAGCGGCTCATGCGCGCTGATTTTCGGGCTCGTCGAGCGAGCGGGCTTCCTCGACCAGCATGATCGGAATGCCATCGCGAATGGGGTAGGCGAGGCGCGCTTTCTCGCTGATCAATTCCTGACGCTCGGAATCATAACGCAGCGTCTCCTTGGTCAGCGGGCAGACCAAAATTTCCAACAGACGCGGATCGACACGCGGGCGAAGGTCGGGCATGGCGCGCTCCTCAATCCGTCACTGGCGAAGCGAGGCAGGCGGCGCGACGCGCGCTTCGAGCGCGGCCATTTCAAGGAGCGAGATCACCGCCTTGGCGCGCGCCTCATCATCGGGGTATTCGAGCAGCGCCTGTTTTTCATTCGGCCGGAACGGGCAAATCATGGCCAAGCAGGTGAGCAGATGATTGTCCGGCGCGCGCTCGATGCTCTGCCAATCGGCGGTCAGCCCGTGAACCTGAAAATAATCCTTGAGTGCGGGGATCAGCCGGTTACGGTCAAACTTGACGGCTGGCGGCTCGCACAAATCATCGGCGAAGCGCGTGAAGTTCGCCTCGACGCGCCGATGCAGGCGCCCCTCCATCGGCAGTTCGCGCTCGATCTCGAACCGCGCAAGGCCAACCAACGTAATCAAGAATCTGCCGTCATCGGTTTCGGCGAAGGTGGTGATGCGCCCGGCGCAGCCAACGCGATAGACCTCGGGTTGTGCCGGCGAGGCCTCGGGGTCGACCGGCTGCACCATGCCGATCAAGCGGTGCGAGCCGATCGCTTCCTGCGTCATCTCCAAATAGCGCGGCTCGAAAATATTGAGTGGCAATTTGCCGCGCGGCAAAAGCAGCACGCCCGGCAGCGGAAAAATCGGAATGACCTTCGGCAGATCCTCGACGCAACGATAGGGGGATCCCATTTTCATTGCGCCCACCCGGTTTAGGAGAACAGCACGGAGGAGAGCTTGCGTCTCCCGGCGGCGGTGGCGGGGTTGGTCGGGCCAAGCGCCTCGAACAATTTGAGCAGCTGCAAACGCGCGGCCTCTTCGTTCCATTTGCGCTCACGCCGAATAATGGCGATCAGTGCATCGACCGCCTCGTCATTACGCCCGGCGGCGTAATAGGCCATGGCGAGATCGAAGCGCGCCTGATGGTCGGCCGGGTTGGCGGCGAGTTTGGCCTCAAGCTCGGCGGTCCCCGACGCAGCGGCGCCATTGGCGGCGGTCGTTTGCTCGGCCAAAGCGAGCGCGGCCGTGGCGCTTTTGACCGCCGGGTTGTTGGCGTCTTTCGGATCGACCGTCGCCAGCAGCTCCTTGGCCTCCTTGGTCTTGCCCAAGGCCACGAAGCAGCGCGCGAGGCCGCCAATCGCCTGGGGCTCGCCCGGCGCATGGCGCAGGATTTGCGAATAAAGATTGCCCGCGGCCTGAAAATCGCCGGCATCGAGCGCGATCTTGGCTTGTTCGAGTGCCTGCTCGACCGGGCTCGGGCCGACCGGGCCGATCAACCGCTCGATGAAGGATTTAACCTGGCTCTCGGGCAGCGCGCCGACAAAGCCGTCAACCGGCTGGCCGCGATGAAACGCGAAGACCGCCGGGATCGATTGAATGCGCAGTTCCTGGGCGATTTCAGGGTTGTCGTCGATATTGAGTTTGACCAGGCGCACCTTGCCGCCGGCCGCCTTGACCACCTTTTCAAGGATCGGCGTGAGCTGCTTGCAGGGCCCACACCACGGCGCCCAAAAATCGACGATCACCGGCGCGTCCATCGAGCCCTGAAGCACGTCAGCCGCGAAGGTTTGCGTCGTGGTGTCTTTAATCACAGTGGCGGGCGCGGCCGCGCCGCTGCCTTGCCCAATTAGCGCTTCCATGCCGGTTCTAGTCCCCAGTCAGGCTCTTAAGTATTATGGCAATTACATGGCAGGTCGGCACCCGGCTGACAAGAGCACGGCGCGGTTTTAGGGCCTAGATCAGAGCGCAAGCTCGGTCGGCTGATGGCCGCAGGCCGCGATAAAGCGGCGTAAATCGATAGGAAGGATGGCGGTGGTCGCCTCATTGGTCAGCGGGTGGTAGTTGAGCACCGCCTCTTGCATCATGCCCTCATCCAAAATCACGCTCACGCGGTGCTCGCGGTCGTTGATCAGGGCAAAGGGCGTCACCGAGCCCGGGGTCACGCCGAGCACCTCGAGCAACAAATCGGGCCGGCCGAAGGAAAGCCGCGCAGCACCGATGGTCTTGGAAATGGCGTTCAGCTCGATCGGGCGTGAATCGAGCGCGACCAGCAAATAGAGCCGATCCTTCTTGTCTTTGAGGAAGAGGCTTTTGCAATGCCCGCCCGGCAAATGGGCACAATGGGCCTTGGCCTCCTCGACCGTGAAGACCGGCGGGTGCTCATAGGTCGTCGTCTCGATCCCGAGCGAGCGGAGTTTCTCGAACAAATCGGCACGGCTGGCGGTCACGGGGCGTCCCTTACCTTATCTTCTTAATCCTTGGGTCATCTTGCCACGGCAGACTTGCACGCTTCGAGGCTTCGGCTTATATCCGTCGCACTCCATGGACGCGGGCGTAGCTCAGGGGTAGAGCACAACCTTGCCAAGGTTGGGGTCGTGAGTTCGAATCTCATCGCCCGCTCCAATTCTAGCCGAAATTCAGGGTCGACGACGCGGTGCGCAAGCGCTGCGCCGGACGCGCCCTTGCGGCCTTAGGCGCTCGGCGCCACGCCGAATAGCGCCTGATGCATGCGCGCGGCATAGGCCTTGAGATTGGTCAATTTGTCGATCTCGGCGCGGGTCGGCAAGATCACCGGCCTGAAGCTTATGAGGGCCAAGAAGGCGTGGGCGGTGGCGTCGATCGAGCGTGGCCGGTCGCCCATGAAATAGGGCTTGTCGCCAAGAAAGGCCGAAACGGCGCGCAGATCATCGAGCCCGATCTTATAAATCTCCGCCGGCGCATGGCGGCCCATGCCGTGGCCCTGCACCTGTTTCCACAACGAGCGGTGCACGAGCGCCGGAATAAACAGCCGGAGCGGCAGGGGCAGGTGGGCGAAGGTCTTGCGCCGTGTCGCCGGCCAATTGGCGTCGTCGAACCAACGGCCATAGAACATGGACCAATAGAGGTTCTCCTCGAACAGGCGGCGGAAGGCGAGGGCGGTCGCCTGCTCGACCGGGCTCATGCCGTCGTCGAGCGAGTCGCCATAGGTCGCCTTCAAATAATCGATGATGAACCCGGAATCGCCGATCATGCGGCCATTGTCTTCGATGAACGGAAATTTGCCCTTGGGCGCCTTGGTCGGCAGAGTCGGGAAGACCACGCGGTAGTCCCGCTTGGTCAGTTTCAGATAGTTTTCCAGTTTGAAACAGAACGGACTTTCGCTCGGCAGCGTTCCGGGCCCGCGCAAACTGCAGAGCGTGATCATTGCGATCGCCTCCCCTTCGGCATGGCCACGCAGCGCCTCGGCTGGTCCGGCGCGCGCTTGCATGGCAGAGTGCGCCCGGCCGAGGGAGAGGTCAAATGACGGAACATTCAAGCCATGCGCGTTGACGGCGTCTCCTTTCGTTCGATCTGGCTGGAGCCAGATGGCTGGTCGGTCGGCGTGATCGACCAAACCAAATTGCCCCATGGCTTCACCACATTGCGCCTGACGCGCTTGGACGAAGCAGCGCACGCGATCCGCTCCATGCAAGTGCGCGGCGCGCCCTTGATCGGCGCGGTGGCCGCCTATGGCCTGGCGCTCGCGCTTCGCGTCGATGCCTCCGATGGCGCGCTTGCCACGGCCTGCACGATGCTTTCGGCAACGCGGCCGACCGCGGTGAATTTGCGCTGGGCGATCGAGCGCATGCGCGCGGTCTTGGCGCCCTTGGGCCCGCAAGCGCGTGCCGCCGCCGCCTATGACGAGGCCGCGAAAATCTGTAACGAAGATGTCGCGATTAACGAGGCGATCGGGCGTTATGGTCTTGCGGTCATCGAGGCCAAGGCCAAAGAAAAACGCAAGGCAACCGTCAATTTGCTCACCCATTGCAATGCCGGTTGGCTCGCGACCGTCGATTGGGGCACCGCGCTCGCGCCGATCTATATGGCGCATGATGCGGGCATCGATTTGCATGTCTGGGTCGATGAAACCCGTCCGCGCAATCAAGGCGCTGGGCTGACCGCATGGGAACTTGGCAAGCATGGCGTTTCGCACACCGTGATTGTCGATAATGCCGGCGGTCATTTGATGCAGCACGGCCAAGTCGATCTTTGCATCGTCGGCACCGATCGCGTCACCGCGCGCGGCGATGTCGCCAACAAGATCGGCACCTATTTGAAGGCGCTCGCCGCTTATGACAACGCCGTGCCGTTTTATGTCGCGCTGCCCTCGACCACGATCGATTGGTCGATTGAGGATGGCGTGCGCGACATTCCGATCGAGGAGCGGGCCGAAGCCGAAGTGCTCACCATCGCGGGTCAGGACGAAGCGGGTCGTCTGGTCAATGTCGCGGTGACGCCAAAAGGCGCGCGCGCGGCGAATTTCGGCTTCGATGTAACACCCGCGCGTCTGGTCACGGGCTTGATCACCGAGCGTGGCGTGTGCGCGGCGTCGAAAGCCGGGCTCAGCAATTTGTTTCCGAACAGAGACCATAGTCGCGTCTGATCACGCGCGCGAGCGGCGCGCGCTGAGCGCGACCGCGCGGTGCATGAACGCGCGCGGGCTCAATCAGGGCACGTCAGGCAATCTCAGCGTGCGCGTGGCGGGCGGGCTCTTGATCACGCCGAGCGGTGTGTCCAAGGACGAGCTTCGCCCCGCCGATATGGTGCGGCTCGATTGGGCTGGCCAAGCGCGCGGCCAATTGGCGCCCTCCAGCGAATGGCACTTTCATCGAGATATTTTGCAGGCCCGGCCCGAGGTGAACGCGGTTCTGCACGCGCATTCGATGTTCGCCACCACGCTGGCCTGCCTTCATCGCGGCATCCCGGCGTTTCATTACATGATCGCGGTCGCAGGTGGCGATGATATTCGCTGCGCGCGCTACGCCACCTTCGGCACAGCGACCTTGTCGCGCCATGCTTTAGTGGCGCTCAAAGGGCGCAAGGCCTGTCTGCTCGCCAATCACGGCATGATCGTGATCGGTGAATCGCTGAAGGATACGCTGAGGCTCGCCATTGAAGTTGAAACGCTGGCCGCGATGTATTGGCGCGCTTTGCAAATCGGCAAGCCCGTGGTTCTCTCAAAAGCGGAAATGGCGCGCGTGCTGAAAAAATTCGAGACCTACGGCAAACCCCAATCCGCCTAGACCGGCTCTGCCTCCGGTAGATCGCCGAGGCTCGCCTCGATCTCGGCGCGCATTGGCATGGCGCTGGCCGCGCCGGGCTTCAGGCAGGTCAGCCCGCCCGCGATTGAGGCGAAACGCAGCGCGTCAGGCAAGGTGCGGCCTTCATCGAGCGCCACGCTGAGCGCACCGACAAACGCATCGCCCGCGCCGGTGCTATCGACCGGCGTAATCGGCAGCACACCGATCCGCCACGCCAGCGGGCCCGCGACCGCGAAGGCACCCTCGGGCCCGAGACTCACTACGAGATGAACGCCGAGCCATTTTGCCACCGATCGAGCGGCCGGTTCGGGCGCGTCCTTGGGCAGATCGAGTTGCGCCGCCACCATGGCGAGCTCAATCTCGTTCACGACGAGAAGGCTCACCGCCTTGAGCGCTTCCTCGGGCAGTCTGAGTGCCGGCGCAAGATTCAGCACGCTCCGCGCACCCGCATGCTTGGCGCGATAGAGGAGGGCGGTGATCTCCGCCACCGGCGTTTCCATTTGCAGCACGAGCGTCGCATCGGGCGTTAGCCAATCGGCCGGTATTTGATTGGCATGAGCGTTCGCGTTTGCGCCGCTCGCCACCACAATCGCGTTCTCGCCCGCATCGTCCACCACGATGCCGGCACAGCCACTCGGTTGGTCGACGGTCGCGAGCACGTGGGTGTCGATGCCGGCGTCCGAAAGAGTTTCTTTCAACAGACCGGCGAATTGATCATTGCCGAGCGCGCCGGCGAAGCGCACCGGCGCGGCACCACCATGTTGCGCGCGCGCGGCGGCGACCGCTTGATTGAGGCCCTTGCCGCCCGCGCCCATGGCGAAGGAGCGGCCGATCACGGTCTCGCCCGGCCGCGGCAAATGCGCGGCACGGAAAACAAGATCGGCGTTGAGCGAACCGAAGACCATGATCACGGGCGTCGTCGACCCCTCGGGAAAACGCCGCCGCGTGAAAAATCAGCCGACGCCAAAGGCCAGCATGGCGTCCGCCACCTTCACGAAACCGGCGATATTGGCGCCCTTCATATAATTGACATAGCCGCCGCCTTCGCCGCCAAAGGCGACGCAACGCTCATGGATGCCGGTCATCGTGTCGGCCAGAAGTTTGTGTAAATCAGCCTCTGACCAGGAAAGACGCGCGCTGTTCTGGCTCATCTCCATGCCCGAGACCGAAACACCGCCGGCATTCGCCGCCTTGCTCGGGCCAAAGAGAATCTTGGCGTCGATATAGGCGTTGATGGCGTCCTGGTCGCTCGGCATGTTGGCGCCTTCGGAAATCACCTTCAGGCCGTTCTTGAGCAGAATTTTCGCTTCGGCGCCGTTGATCTCGTTCTGTGTCGCGCATGGAAGCGCCACATCGCATGGCACGGCCCATGGCCGCCCTTCATGAAATTCGGCGCCCTTGAATTGTTTGACATACTCCTCGATGCGGCCACGCCGCACTTCTTTCAGCTCCTGCACCCATGCGAGCGTTTCGGCATTGATGCCTTCCTTGTCATAGATGTAGCCCGAGGAGTCGGACATGGTCACGACCTTGGCGCCCAATTGCGTCGCGCGTTCGACCGCATAGGTCGCGACATTGCCTGAGCCAGACACCAACACGGTCTTGCCGTCAAAGCTCATGCCGGCGTGCTTCATCATGTTCTCGGCGAAATAGACCACGCCATAGCCGGTCGCCTCGGTGCGAATTTTGCTGCCGCCATATTCGAGGCCCTTGCCGGTCAAGACGCCGGTGAAACGCGTCGTGAGCCGCTTATATTGGCCGAACATGTAACCGATCTCGCGCCCGCCGACGCCGATATCGCCGGCCGGCACATCGACATCGTCGCCGATATAGCGGTGCAGCTCGGTCATGAACGGTTGGCAGAAGCGCATCACCTCATGGTCCGACTTGCCCTTCGGGTTGAAGTCGGCGCCGCCCTTGCCGCCGCCCATGGGCAGGCCAGTCAGCGAATTCTTGAAGGTCTGCTCGAAGGCCAGAAATTTGAGCACCGACAGTGTGACCGAGGGGTGGAATCGAATACCGCCCTTATAGGGCCCAATGGCGTTGGAGCACTGCACGCGATAGCCGCGATTGTGCCGGATCTTCTGTTTATCGTCCTCCCAGCTCACCCGGAAGATCACCACCCGGTCCGGCTCGGTCAGCCGCTCAAGGACTTGCGCCTCCATGTATTTAGGCTTGGTCACGATATAGGGCACCAGCGTCGAGGCCACCTCATAGACCGCTTGGTGAAACTCGGTTTCGCCCGAGTTTCGCCGCTTCAGCCCATTCATAAAGTTTTCGAGATAATCGCCCGCCGAAACCGCCATCGCTCGCTCCTTTGTGACAACCCGGCGCCCCAAAGAGGGCCTGCCCACTCGCGCCGGATCGGCCGCCGCCGCCGCCAACAAATTTACCCATTGATTGTAGAGTCTATATGGTTAACGAGACTTAATCACCCACACGCGTGCAGGGGCGTTCCCGCGCCTCGGAGGAGCCGAGGCGCCGCAACGAATTCTTAGCGTCGAAGCCCAACAATCAATCGCTTGAGGGCGGTGCGCTGGCGGCCGATTCAATTCGACCCGATCATCAGGTGCACGCCCGACCGAAGGAGAGTCGCGTTGTGAGCGCTAGGCAAAAAGAACTGAAGGCCGAGCAGATCTCGAAAATAGCGGCCTTGGCGCGGCGGCGTATGGCCGGCGCCGATGGTGAAATGTTCGAGGCCTTTGCCTCGCGCTATTACGCCGGCGTGCAGGCGTCAGATTTGGCCAACCGCAATGAGGAGGACCTTTACGGCGCCGCCCTGTCGCATTGGCGACTGGCCCATCGCCGTCCACCCGGCGCGCCGATTGTGCGGGTCTACAACCCTGCGCTCGAGCGCGATGGCTGGCATAGCGATTACACGGTGATCGCGATGGTCAATGACGACATGCCGTTTCTGGTCGATTCGACCAGCGCCTATTTGGTCGGCGAAGGCCTTCAAGTTCATCAGGTCGTACATCCCGTGATCGGAGTCGCGCGTGACTCTCAAGGGATCATCACGTCGATCGGTGATCCCGGCGGCGCGGGCCTCAAGGCCGAGTCATTTATTCTGTTCCAAACCGATCTCAAGAGTTCACCCGAAACGCTCGCCAGCATCGCACGCGGGATTGAGCGGGTATTGGCCGATGTCAGGCTTGCGGTGCGCGATTGGCGCCCCATGCTCAGCAAGACCGCCGAGGTGATCGCGAATATCGAGCGCTCGACGCTTCCCATCCTTGAGGAAGATCGCCAGGAAGCCATGGCGTTTCTGCGGTGGATGGCCGACAACCATTTCACCTATTTCGGCTTCCGCGAATACAGGGTCATCACCGGGCAAGATGATTCCGTTCAATATGAGCTGATCGAGGAATCTGGCCTTGGCCTGCTGCGCGACCCGACGGTACGCCCCATGGGCCTTGAGACCGGCCGGCAAGGCTTGCCGCCCGAAGTCGCCGATTTCGTCCGCGCGCCGAATCTTCTTCTGATCACCAAAGCGGCTATGCGCTCGACCATTCATCGCGCTGTGCCGCTCGACGTGATCGGGGTCAAGATTTTCGAGCCCGCCGGGCGCGTGATCGGCGAATGGCGCTTCATCGGGCTATTCACGTCGACCGCCTATAGTCGAAGCCCGCTCGATATGCCGCTCCTGCGGCGCAAAATGAAGCGCGTGCTCGATCGCGCCGGCCTAACGCTCAATGGCCACGATTACAAAGCGCTTCAGCACATTCTTGAAACTTACCCGCGCGACGAATTGTTTCAAATCGATCTCGACGAGTTGCTGGATATCTGCCTTGGCATTCTGGCGGTCGAGGAACGTCGGCGTGTCGGGCTTTTCGTGCGACATGATTCATTCGAGCGCTTCATTTCGGCGTTGGTCTATCTCCCGCGCGAACGCTATAGCACCGATAGTGGCCTTCGTATCGAAGCCTTGCTTCTGAATGCTATGGGCGGCCTTCGCTCGACGCACATTGCCCAAGTGTCTGACGATCCGCTGGCCCGCATCCATTTTCAGATCGACACCACGCCCGGCCGCCTTCGGCCCTATGACATCGCCGATCTCGAAACCCGTATCGGCGAGATCATCCGCTCATGGCCCGATCATTTGTCGGCCGCGCTGATTGCGCATCATGGTGAGGAACGCGGCACTGCGCTGTTCCGCCGCTATGGCAAGAGCTTTCCAGCTGGCTATGTCGAGGAGTTCGCGCCGGAATTTGCCGTGGCGGATATCGACCAGATCGATGAGGCTTGCCGGTCCAACAAATTCGCGATGCGACTCTATCGGCGGGGCGATGGTGAATCCGGCTCGCTTGGCCTTAAAATTTATCACGCCAACACGCCGGTCCCCCTCTCCGAACTCTTGCCGCCGCTCGAGAACATGGGCCTCAAGGTGCTGACCGAGCGACCGCACCACATTCGCTTCGAAGCCGAGAACCCCGGCGCGCCCGACAATGTTTGGATTCATGACCTGACCATGAAGACGGCCGATGACCTCGAGATCGATGTCGAAGCGATGCGCGAGTCATTCCACGAAGCCTTTGAAAAAATCTGGGGTGGTGAAGCGGAGGACGACGGCTTCAACCGCCTGGTCCTCAAGGCGCGCCTATCGTGGCGCGAGGTCGTCGTGTTGCGCGCTGTTGCCAAATATCTGCGTCAGGCCCGAATCCCATTCAGCCAAACCTATAAGGAAGAAACGCTAGCACGTCATGCCGGCCTCGCCGGCTTGCTCGCGCGCTATTTTGTCGCGCGGTTCGATCCCGCGCGCGTCGCGGCCAAAGACGAAGTTCCCGCGCTTCATGCCGAAATTCTAAAGACGCTTGATGCGGTAGAAAGCGTCGATGAGGATCGAATTCTTCGTCGCTTTCTCAATGTTATCGAATCGACGCTCCGAACCAACTTCTTTCAGACCATGCCCGACGGCACACCGAAGCCTTATCTAACGTTCAAGCTCGATTCGGGCGCGCTTGACGGCCTGCCTCTGCCTCGCCCGTTTTACGAAATTTTTGTCTATTCGCCGCGTATGGAAGGAATCCATTTACGCGGCGGCAAAGTCGCGCGCGGCGGCATTCGCTGGTCCGATCGGCGCGAGGACTTCCGCACCGAAGTTCTAGCGCTGATGAAAGCGCAAATGGTCAAGAACGCGGTCATCGTGCCAGTTGGCGCGAAAGGCGGGTTCATCGTCAAGCGCCCGCCGGTCGATGGCAGTCGCGAGGCGATCCAGGACGAAGGCATCGCCTGCTATCAAACGCTCATTCGCGGTCTCTTGGATTTGACCGACAATCGCGTCAAGGATTCGATCGTGCCGCCCAAGCAGGTGGTGCGCCACGATGGCGACGACCCCTATTTGGTCGTCGCGGCCGATAAGGGCACCGCGACCTTCTCCGACATCGCGAACGCGCTCTCGGCCGAATACGGCTTCTGGCTTGGCGATGCCTTTGCCTCGGGCGGCGGCACCGGCTACGACCACAAAAAAATGGCGATTACCGCACGCGGCGCCTGGGAATCGGTCAAGCGCCATTTCCGCGAGCTCGATCGTGACATCGCGACGGAAGCCTTCACCTGCATCGGCGTTGGCGATATGTCGGGCGATGTGTTTGGCAATGGCGCGCTGCAATCGCACACCATGAGGTTGCTCGGCGCGTTCAATCACCGCCACATTTTTATCGATCCCAATCCCGATCCCGAGAAGAGCTACGCCGAACGCAAGCGGCTGTTCGATTTGCCGCGCTCGAATTGGAGCGATTATGACCGCGCGGTCATGTCCGAGGGCGCTGACATATTCGAACGCAGCGCCAAAACGCTCAAACTCTCCCCCCAAGCGCGGGCGGTCTTTGGCATCGAGCGCGAAACGATCACGCCAAACGAGTTGATCAAAGTGCTGCTCCGCGCCGAGGTCGACTTGCTGTTTTTTGGTGGCATAGGCTGCTACGTCAAATCGAGCGCCGAGACCGATGCCGACGCCAATGACCGCGCCAATGATGCAACGCGTATCGATGGCAAAATGATTCGCGCCAAAATCGTCGCGGAAGGCGCAAACCTTGGCATGACGCAACGCGGCCGTATCGAGTTTGCCTTGAAAGGCGGCGCGCTCAATACCGATGCGATCGACAATTCCGGTGGCGTTGATTGCTCGGATCACGAGGTCAACATCAAGATCCTCTTGGATTCGATGGTGGCCGATGGCGACATGACCGTGAAACAGCGCAATCAACTGCTCGCTGAGATGACGGATGATGTCGCGGCGCTAGTGCTGCGCAGCAATTATCGCCAAACCCAAACCATCACGGTCGAGCAATCCCGCGCGCCTCACTATCTCGAGGCCCATGCCCGCCTCATGCGCGGGCTTGAGCGGCGCGGCCTATTGGCCCGCGAAGTCGAATTCCTGCCCAGCGAAGACGACATCGCCGCGCGCGCCCAGGCGCACAAAGGCCTAACGCGGCCCGAAATCGCGATCTTGCTGTCTTATGCCAAGACTGCGGTTTATCAGGCCCTCCATGAGGACCCCGTCCTCGATGACCCGTATTTTGCGACCGATCTGGTACGCTATTTTCCGACGCGCCTGCATGAGCCCTGTGCGGCCGCGCTCCCGAAGCATCGCCTGCGTCGCGAAATCATCGGCACCATGATCTCCAATTCGCTGGTCAACCGCGCCGGGCCGCATTTCCTGGTCGATCTGGTTGAGGAAACCGGCACGCAATCGGGCGATATCGTGCGCGCTTATGCCGCGTCGCGCCAAATCTATGCCTTGCGGGAAGATTGGGATCTCATCGATTCGCTCGACGCTAAAGTGCCGGCCAAGCTTCAGACCGAACTCGTGACCGAACTCGGCCGGCTTCTTGAGCACGGCACGCTATGGTTCCTGCGCTTCTTGCCGCCCGGTTTTGCGATTGGTTCGGCGGTCGAGAAATTCGCCCCCGCCACCAAGGAAATCTCCGCCCATATCGACACGCTGCTTGGGCCCGAAGCGGCGGCGCCGGTGCAAGAGCGCGCCGCGTCATTGATGGGCGCCGGGATCCCTGAGCGCTTAGCCAAACGGGTCGCCGCGATCGATGCGCTCCTGCCGGCCTGCGACGTGGTCGAAGTCGCGGTCGCGGCGAACGCGCCCACGCTTGAGGCCGCGCGTGTCTATTTCGCGCTCGGGGAACGGCTCAGCATCAAGTGGTTGCGCGATCACGCCGCCGCGCTCGCCGCCGGCAGCCATTGGCAATATCGGGCGGTCCACGCCATCATCGATGATCTGTACAGCCAGCAACGCGCTTTGGCGCTCGCCGTGCTCAAGGATACCGCCTCCGGCCAAGGCCCGGACCAACGGCTTGAGCAATGGTATGACGCCAACAAGGCGCGCATGACCCGCGCGCTTGAAACCCTGGATGAACTCAGGCGCGACGCGCCGTTCGATTTGGCCAAGCTCGCGGTCGCCAACCGCCAGGTCCGCGCGCTGCTCGTCAGCTGAGCCTATTTCCGCCATAATCTTTGCCCACATTGTGTGGGCGCGGTCGGGTGGCAAAGGGTTAGGATCATGACGAAGCGAATGGGTCGGAATTTGCTCGCGGCCATGGCGACGGTCGCGTTGGTTGCCGTCGGTTCGGGCACGACAAGCCTTCAGGCCGCCGAGGACGATGTGGTCGGCCAGGCTGAAGAGGCGCTCAAGGATCTCTCAAAGCTCCTCGAAACCCTGTCCCAAGCCTTGCCTGAAGGCAAACAGGTGGTGGCCTCAAGCCTCGCCGATGCGATCAAGACCGCTTATGGCCGCGCGAAACCCGCAGGTCGGCCCATGCCGCCCGCAATCGCAGCGGAACTCAAACCGTTTTTTCCAACCACGCCATGGCTCTTCGAGCGCGTGCGCTGGGTCACGCTCGATGAAGTCGGCGGGCTGACCGATCTCGTGATGCTCAACCCCGATGTCGAGGCGATGACGCTGAACGATGTCATCGTGTTCCGCGACAAGGTCAATGCCGAGACCAGTCGGTCAACATGGGCCCATGAGCTGGTTCATGTTTTGCAATATGAGGCGCTTGGCGTCGACGGCTTCGCCAAGGAATATCTCGAAAGCGGCGGCGAGGATTTCGAGAAGGAAGCGAAGGACTTTGCCGACGGCGTCAAAAAGAAACTCGCAATCCCGAAGCCCAAGAAAGTCGAGTCGTGATTCATCGGCGCGTGAGTATGTCCCGCGAGTGCGGGTTCAATTTTTGAAGAACCATTTATCCCACCCCCACCCGGCGCTTCGCGCCGACCTCCCCCATCGAGGGGGAGGTGAAATATGGGAGGCCTCGACCGTTCTTGCTTCTTTTCCCTCCCCCCCTTGAGGGGGAGGCGGCAACGCATGCGTGGCCGGGGTGGGGGGTGTTTCAAACTTAATTGAATCGGCGTGTATCAGCGCGGAACCATATCAGTGCCGGAAGTGGCGCATCCCGGTGAACACCATGGCGAGGCCTTTATCGTCAGCCGCCGCGATCACCTCTTCATCGCGCATCGAGCCGCCGGGTTGAATCACCGCCGTGGCCCCAGCCTCCGCCGCCGCCAATAGGCCATCCGCGAACGGAAAAAAGGCGTCCGACGCCACCACCGCGCCGACCGCGAGCGATTGAGGCAAGCCCTGCGTTTTCGCCGCTTCGCTCGCTTTGTGCGCCGCGATGCGGGATGAATCGACCCGGCTCATTTGGCCCGCGCCAATGCCAACAGTCGCACCATCCTTGGCATAGACGATTGCGTTCGATTTGACGTGCTTGGCGACGCGGAAGGCAAACAATAGATCGGCCAGCTCGCGCTCGCTCGGCTTTCGCTTGGTCACGACCTTGAGGTCGCCAAGCCCGATGCGCCCGCCATCGCGCTCTTGCACCAAGAAGCCGCCGGCGAGAGCGCGGAGCTCAAGCCCGCGCGCGGCGGGGTCGGGCAGGCCGCCGGTCAATAACAGGCGTAGATTGGTTTTGGCGGCGAGTGCGGCGCGGGCCTCGGCATCGGCATCGGGCGCCACGATCACCTCGACGAATAATTTGGCGATCTCGCGCGCGACCGCGCCATCGAGCGGGCGGTTCGACGCGACGATGCCACCAAAGGCGCTGACCGGATCACAGGCGAGCGCCTTCCTATAGGCCTCGACGAGTGTTGTCCCAAGCGCGACGCCACACGGATTGGCGTGCTTGATGATCGCGATCGCCGGCTGATCGAACTCGGCGACCAGCTCGAACGCGGCATTGGTATCGTTCAGATTGTTGTAGCTGAGCTCCTTGCCCTGGATTTGCATCGCCGTGGCGACACCGGGCCGCGTCTCACCGCTCGCATAAAACGCCGCCTTCTGATGCGGGTTTTCGCCATAGCGGAGCGTTTGTTTGAGCGTGGCGCCGATCGCGAAGCGCTTGGGGAAGGGCTCATCGATCACGCCCGCAAACCAGCGCGCGATCGCCGCGTCATAGCTCGCGGTGCGGGCGAGTGCGCGCGCGGCGAGCCGGCGCCGCAAATCCAAGGTGGTCGCGCCGCCATGGGCCGTCATCTCGGCCATCACGGCTTCATAATCCTCGGGCTCGACCACGATCGTCACATCGCCATGGTTCTTGGCTGCGGCCCGAATCAGCGCCGGCCCGCCAATATCGATGTTCTCGATGCAATCGTCGAACGCCGCGCCCTTCGCCACCGTTTCCTCGAACGGATAGAGGTTCACCACCACGAGATCGATCGGCTGAATGCCATGAGCCTTCATCGCCGCCTGGTGCGTCGCCTTGGCCCGCTCGGCCAGAATCCCGCCATGGATCATCGGGTGGAGCGTTTTCACCCGCCCATCCATGATTTCGGGGAAGCCGGTGTGCGCCGACACGTCGATCACCTTCAGCCCCTCGGCCTGCAGCGCCTTCGCCGTGCCGCCGGTCGACAAAATCTCGACGCCCTGCTGGCTCAAAAACCGCGCGAACGCGGTGAGCCCGCTTTTGTCGGAAACCGAGATCAACGCGCGGGCGATGGGTGAGGCTTTGTCGAGCGGCATTAGTGCGCCGCCTGCTTGGTCGTTTCATCCGCGCGATATTCGGGCACCAGCGCGCTGATCAAGGCGAGCGTGCGCGGGGTTAGCCCTGCGCGCGCGGCGGCGCCGAGCTCGTCAACCTGGCGCGCCACCAGCGCCGCATCGAGCGGGCGAGAAATCGCGCGATACAAGCCGGGAAGGCCGGCCTCGCTTTGTCGCTCGCTGTCGTGAAACAAGGCCTCGTGCAGCTTTTCGCCGGCCCGAAGCCCGGTGAATTGAATCTTGATGTCGCGTTCCGGCTGGCGCCCCGCGAGGCGGATCATCTGGCGCGCAAGATCAGTAATCTTAATCGGCGTGCCCATGTCGAGCACGAAAATCGACGGCTCGTCTTCCTGCGCACCAAGCGCCGAGGCCTGTAGCACGAGCTCAACCGCCTCGCGCGTGGTCATGAAAAAGCGCGTGACGTCGGGGTGCGTCACGGTCAACGGCCCACCCGCCGCGATCTGGCGTTGGAACAAGGGCACCACCGAGCCTGACGAACCCAGCACATTGCCGAAGCGCACGGTCACGAAGTGCGTGCGCCGGCGCGCGTCGCGGTCAGCCCCCTTGGCCTGGCAATAGGATTCGGCGATGCGCTTGGTCGCGCCCATCACGCTCAAGGGGTCGACCGCCTTGTCGGTCGAGATCAACACCATGGCACTAATGCCGGCCTCGACGCAGGCATCGGCCACGTTCTTGGTGCCGATCACATTGGTCAGCACGCCCTCATTCGGGTTGTCCTCGACAATCGGCACGTGCTTGAGCGCGGCGGCATGGAACACGAGGTCGAGCCGTTCGCGGGCAAAGATGGCGTCGAGCCGCGCGCGTTCGCGCACATCGGCGATCAAGGCGGCGCGCGGCAGCGTCGGATGACTCGTCTGCAATTCGGCGTCAATCGAATAGAGGTTGAATTCCGAATGATCGATCAACACGAGCCGCGCCGGACCATGAGAGGCGATCTGGCGCACGAGTTCGGCGCCGATCGTGCCGCCGGAACCGGTCACGCACACGCGCTTGTTTTGGATCAAGGCCTTCATGCCGGCGCGGTCGAGCACGGTCTGCGGCCGGCCCAACAAATCTTCGATCGCGATCGGCTTGATCTCGATCCCGTGCGCCTGATCGGTTCTAAAATCGGTCAGGCGCGGCAGGCGGGTAAAGCTCAAGCCGAAGCCATCGGCGGCTTCAAGCATCGCGCGCACGCGCACAGGCGCGACACGTTCATCGGCGAGGATCAATCGTTGCGGCCGCAAACCCTGTCGCCTCAGCTTGCGCAAGGCGTCGGGCAGATTGTCGATCGTGCCGAACACCTTCACGCCGCGAATATGCAGCCCCAGCTTGCCCACGTCCTCATCCAGAAGCCCGACCACGCGATAACCGCTCGAGGCGCCGCTTGTGGTCGAGCGGATGAATTCATCGGCCGCCGCCCCGGCGCCAACCAGCAGCACCGGCACGCGCTTTCCCTCATTGCGTTCGAGAAGGCCCGACATGCCGCGCTCGACATAGGCGCGATAGGCAACACGCGGCCCGATCAAGAGCACCAGAAGCAAAATCCAAATGATGATCAGGCTTGAGCGCGGGAAGGCTTCGAGCCGCGTGATCGCGAACAAGGCGGGCAGAAAAATCAAAACAACCAGACTGGCCGCCTTGATCAACTCGATCACATCGCGCAGCGACACATAGCGCCACAGCGAGCGGTAAATACGGGTGCGCCAAAACACGACGGCCGCGATGCCGGCGAACATCAGCAGCCCTTCAAGCATGAACGGGCTCGATTCCTGCCAGAAATCGTCTAAACCACGACGCAGCAGAAGGCCGAGCACGAACGCGCCGGCGGCCGTCAGCACATCATGGATGGCCACCACATAGGTGCGGTTCAAGCGCACGTCGAAAACCCCGTCAACGGTACTCCGAAATCTTTAGAGCGCGTGCAAAATACCACAGAAGCACGGCGACGATGAGCGCAGCGCCACCCAGCGAAGCGAGGGAGGAAATGGTGCCCGCGGTCGAAATAAAGGCGAGGCCGATCAGGCCAACATTGAAGAGGCAAATCCAAATCACCGTCGCCTTGTGGCTCATGCCGCTACGCACGGCGCGCTGATAGAAATGTTCCCGATGCGCCTGCCAGACCCTTTCGCCCCGCCTTAGCCGGAGCAAGAGCGTCAGCGTGGCATCGCCGAGATAATAGGCCGGCAGGATCAGCGCCGCGCCCCAATAGCCTTGGGTGGCGACTCCGAGCAATAGCCATCCCAACAAATAACCGAGCGGCACACTCCCGACATCGCCGAGAAAAATCCGCGCCGGCTGCCAGTTCCACACCAAAAAACCGACCGCGCCGCCAATCAACAGAAGGCCGATCGCGCCGAACGGAAAAAGGCCAGGCACGGCGAGCACCAAAATCACCAGCCCGGTGCCGATCGAGGCGGTCTCGGCGCCGGCCAGCCCATCGATACCGTCCATGAAATTGAACGCATTGATGAACCAGAGCCAGGCTGCCGCCGCGATGGCCCAATCCAGCCAATGGGGCAGGGCGCCCTGAAAAATCAACCCCGGCGGAGGCAAGGTGAACAAGCCCACCACCACCCAGCCGAATTGGGCGGATAGCCGGGTCAACGGGCTCAAGCCCCGTCGATCGTCGATCCACGAGACCACGCCAAGCACGATCATGGCGGCAATCACCACCCAGCCCGCCGGATCGGCCGGCACGGTGTCGGTGATGATCAGCGCGGCGAAAGCCAAAATCAGCACCGCGACCAGCGCAAGGCCGGCCCCGCGCGGCGTTGGGGCGGTGTGGCTCGACCGCTCGCCCGGAATGTCCAACATCGCGCGTTGGATCAATATCCGGCGCAGCCGCCCGATCAGGATCATGACGGCGGGCAGCGAGCAGGCGCCCGCCGCGGCCGCGATCAGCCATTGTTCGGCGCTTCCGATCATCTCATTCCGCCCCGTCGCCGCTTTCGTTATGCTGACCCATTATGACTCCATCGTCGTACCCCAGCGAACCCAAACCTAGCCAAGGCGAACGCTCCGACCGCCGCGCGCGCTGGCATGCCTACTACAGCGAGAAGCGGATCGTCCATCAGTGGCTTCAGGTCGATCTACTGAAATCGCTCCCGGTCGCTAAGATACTTGAAATCGGGCCCTATTTGGGGGCGGTGACCGCGCTGTTGAGCAATGCCGGCTATCAAGTGACCACGCTCGATATCGAAGGCGATCGCCCCCGCCATGGCGCCGTCGGGCATATCCGCGCCGATGTGAGGCGTTTGGATATTGCTGCCCTTCAAGGCTTCGACGCGCTTCTTTGTTGCGAAACGCTTGAACATTTGCCCTTTGCCGAGGTGCCGGGAGTCCTGGCGAATTTCCACGCCACAAACGCCCCCTATCTGATTCTTTCGATGCCTTATGAGGGGCCGCAACTCGGGCTCTCGCTCTACCTCAATTCGCACCGCTGGCCGCGCTTCAAATATTTCCACCGATTCCATTTTCGCCATCGCTTCCGGGCGCCCAACACCGATCTTTGGGAAAGTCATCGCTGGGAAATCGGCTATCGGGATTATCCGCTGCGTAAATTGCGCCGCGTGGTTGAGGCAGCGGGCTACAAAATCGTTCGGACAGAATTCACCAGCGGCACGCGCTCGGTGTTTCTGGTCTGCCGGCGCGTGGATCACGCCCGGGCATAAACCGCGCGTTCGGTCGCGACATAATCGATGCGATCGTCTAAAAGCGCGCGCGCGCATTCGCCCGGCGTGTTGATGATCGGCTCCTCATGCACATTGAAGCTCGTATTGATCATCACCGGCAGGCCGGTCTGCGCCTTGAAGCGCGTGACGATGTCGTAATAGGTCGGGTTGACATGGCGTTCGATCAATTGCGGGCGCGCCGTGCCATCGACATGAACGACCGCGGGAATACGCGTCCGCCATTCGTCACGCACCGCGCAGGTGATCGTCATGAAGCGAGCGGCATAGCGTGAGCCGGCCGGCAAATGAAACACCGAATCGGCGTCTTCCGCCACCACCACCGGCGCGAACGGCATGAACTCCGATCGCGCGAGGCGCTTATTGAGCGAATCATTGATGCCCGAATCAGCCGGCGAGCCGAGAATCGTGCGGGCACCGAGCGCGCGCGGGCCATATTCCATGCCCTTGGTATAGAGCGCGACCACCTTGCTCGCCGCGCATAACTCCGCGCTTAGTGACACGGGATCATCGCCGATCTTTTTGATACCGGGCGTCGCCCCAATCACCTCATCCGCCACCACGCCGAAATCGCGGCCAAGATAAAGGTGATCGAGCGGATAACGTCGCGCCAACCAGGGGCCGAGCCCATCGCGCTCCAAAAGAAACTGCAACACGCCACCCGCCGGCAGGCCCTGGTCGCTCATCGCCGGATAGACGAACACCTCATCGACACCCGCTTCTTCGGCGAGCCGCTGATTGAGCCGCACATTGGCGAACACGCCGCCGGCGAGGCCGAGCTTCTTCACCGGATGACGCGCGAGCAGGCGCTTGACCGATTGCAGAATGAAATGTTCGAGCGCGGCCTGGATAGAGGACGCCATGTCCTCGCGCGAGACACTCCGCGCGATCTCATCCATGAATCGTTTGAGCGCGGGATTGGATTCGAAATCGCTTCTGATCTGGCCGTGATCGTCGACCGTGAAATGCGCCGCGATGCGGTCGAAGGCCGCCGGTCTGCCATAGGCCGCAAGGCCCGTGAGCTTGCCCTCATGGCGGTTGATTCGAAAGCCGAGCGCCTGGGTTGCATAGCCATAGGCGAGGCCGAGGCTATCGATCCGCATTGTGCGGGTGAGTTCGTCATTGCCGCCATAGAGCGTGTCGATTCGTCCGCCCTGAAAGACGCGATGGCTGTATTGCACATTATCGCCACCACCATCGGCGGTATAAAGCAGCGCCTCCGTCCAATCGGTGTGGAACAGGGTCGGCAGCGCATGGGCGAGGTGATGGTTGAAGAAGCGCACGCCACAATCGGCTCGGAATCCTTGCGCGGCGAGGAAGACGTCGTGACGGAAGATCGCCTCCGAATCGGTGCGCTTGGCGAGCATAAGCTCGCGCTCCATGCTCTTGTGCTTCTCAGCCCCGATCGCTTGGCGTACCAGCCCTTCGACCAAACGCCCGCCGCTGAAATGATTGTAATACCGCCAGGGGAAGGGGCCGCGGCCAAGCACCACCGCGTCGACCTTATCACGTGTAAGGCCGGCGATCGCGAGGCACTCGTCAATCGCTTCATCGGGCACGCGACCGCCGTCGATCTTGCGGCGCGTCAAGCGTTCGAGCGCGACGGCCGCGATCATGCGGTAATCGTCGAACAAACAGGCCGAGGCTTCGTGATAACCCGAGTGGACGCCGAGGATAAGCATTCGGGGCGGATAAACCGGGTAGGGCGATGAAGAACGGGCGGACCCTAGAGCGGCGGCCTCGGATCGTCAATGCGAACGGTACGCGCCGCCGCGTCAATCTCTAGCCTCGGCGCCTTGCCGATGCTAAGGAGCACGCAGCAAATGGCATTGAGCGGGGCAGGAACGTGGCGGTCGCATCGACTTCCACCACAGCGAATCTAACGAGGCCTTGGCGCGCCATCCAGTTCATCAGCGCGGGCCTGCTCGGCATAGGCGTGCCATTGCTGGTGTCGGGTCCAAGCACCGAAGCGGTGGTGCTTGGCCTTGCGATCATTTTGGTCCTTGTGACGCCGGCACGCGGCGCCCTGTTGATCAATCTTGCCGAAACGTTGAAATCACCCATCGGCCTCACGCTGATGGCTGTTCTGGTCGCGTGGATTCCTTCCGTCGCTCTATCGCTCTCGCCGCTTCAATCGCTGGCGATTTGGGGCCGCTCAATCGGTCTCCTCATCGCAGCTTCATTGATCACATGTTTTCTGGTACGCAACTCGGGCGCGCGCGATATCGCGACGAAAGCCCTCGTGCTCGGCGCACTCGTTTGCGCGACTCTCGCACTGATCGGCTTGGCGGGCGGCTCGCCCGTGCTCGCACTAATTCGCGGCCTGCCGTTTGAATCGTTCGAGGTCGTCCATTTTCTCAAATACTACGCATCGGTGGCCGCCTGTCTGATGCCAGTGGTGTTGGTCCTTGGGCACAAACTCGGTGGCGCCTGGTGGCGGGCGGCATGGCTTTATCCACCCATGGCATTGTCGATCGTGCTCTTACTTAACAGCGGCGCCGGTGTCGTTGGTCTGGTCGCGGCGGTCGCAACCGGCGGATTAGCCTATTTTTCCGGCACACCGCGTTTGCGGCGGTTCTCGCTCGGCGGATTGGCGCTCCTGATCGGGCTTGGTCTCGTGGGTCTTGGCTCTATGTTTGCCCATGCGCCAGCGCCGCCACCGGCCGACCTGATCGTTGATGGCCGTTATGAAGGCTCCTTCGAAACCCCGCTGCCGCTTTGGTTGGTCGATGCGCACCGCCAGCAAATTTGGGGTTTTTCGCTCGATGCCGCGCTCAATCGGCCATGGTTCGGCTATGGGCTCGACCGCTCCAATTACATCCCCGGCGCGGATTTAATGCTCACCGAATTCAATCAAACGATTGTACCGGCGCATCCGCATAATTGGTTGATCGAGATCATAATCGACTCGGGGTTCATCGGTCTCGCCGCGCTTCTCGGTGTTGTTGGCGCCATCATCGCCCGATGGCTACAAATCGCGCGTCAAGATCTTAGTCTCGGCGCGGCGGGTCTGGGGCTTTGTGGCGCGTTCTTCACGTCGTCGCTGCTCAATTTCTCTTTTTGGACGACGTGGTGGCAAACCGTGTTTTTGGTGCTTAGCGCGATTCTAATGGCCCATGTGCCACGCCGACTCGGCGCCGCGCCCGCCAATCCAGATAGGCGAGTATAACCATCGCAAGACCGAGTGCCGCCAATGGCTCGATCGGCAATCGGTATTTGGCCGACGCGACCGGACCATTGACCAGCAGAACATAGCCTGCCCACAACACAAGAACCGCGAACGAGGCGCGCCAAAGGCGCGTTGACGCCGCGCCACGCGCGCGGATGACCAAGCCGAGCCCAAACAGCTCGACCAGGCGAAACGCGATGGCGCCGAGGCCCGTCAAAATCATCACCCAGGCATAAATAGGGCTGTCATTGGCGAACAGGAAATTTTTGATTTTTTCGCCTTTGGTTTCACCCGGCGCGCCAAAGAATCCGGTGCGCGGCAATTCACGCAAGGGTGGCGAAACCAGTGCGGCTGGGGAAAAGAGGTTGATAACGCCACCAATGATCCACGCTTTCGCAATGGCACCAACACCTAATTCGCCGAGGACTTCGCGACCGAGGGCATCGCGTTGCCGCGACGTCTCGAATGGATTGTCACTCGGCACGGGGTATAGGGCTTCGAAACGCGCTTCATTCTCGTGAGCGCCCTTTTCGTGACTCGTGCCGTCCGCCGCTTCACGCACCAATGGCGCGATCCAGAGCAGTGAGTGCGTACCGCCCTGACTGGTCAGATAGACTGAGCCATAGGTTCCGATATTGCGTGCAAAAATTGGTGCTTGCACGACCAAGCAGAGCAGCACGACCAAGGTCATGTGCGCGACGCTTAGACCAAACATACGATAATAGGCGTTCCATCGCGCACCGACGCCGTGCACGACCAAAGCGAGGACAGGCAGCAACAGAGCGATCAGCGCCGTCCAGGGCAATAGCATCGTGCGGGTCGACACGCCGAGTCCAAGGGCCGCGCCAAGCACAATCGCCGCCCGCCAATTTGGCGCGCGCAGCCAAAGGAGCGCGCCATAGAGCGCGAGACAGCAGAGCAGAAAAAACACGCTATCGTTCAAAATGAGAGCGCTGACGACCACTTGGGTTGGGTTCAAAGCGGCGACAAGGCCAGCCAACAACATGAGCCTGCGGTCGAAGAGCGCGGCGATACGCGCGATCAAAAGGCAGGCCAGCGCGTCCAACACACCCTGGGTTAGAGCCGGAAATAGCGGATCCGAGGTGCCGCTGATCACGCGATGGAGCGCGAGCCATATGACGTAGAGCGGCATTCGTTCGGTCTCAGGCACAATGCCGCCCTCAACCGGACGCACGAAATCGCCATAGCGAACAAAGATCTCGCCAAGGCTGAGATAGAGCCCCGAATCCTCACTCTGTAGACCCTCGGGCCCGGCCACCAAATACATGGCAATCGCGTAGGCGACCCTGAGCACCAGGGCGATACCAAAGATCAACCAAAGTGCGCGCGCCGTGCTCATGAGGCGCGCTCGAGCGCGATCAAGAGACGAAACGCCATAAAGCGACCGAGAAGCGGCATGAGGGCATCTTCAAGGCGAAGAAGAGGGCGAATGAGGCACAGCGGAATTAAGCCAAAGCGGCGATAGCCTCCCGATAAGGGATAGGCAAATAGGCTCAGCGTCCGTCGTTCGATCAGTTTGAGGCGCGGAAAACTTCGTTCGAAGCCGGCGCGCATTGGCCCGAATAAGAGACTGGGTATCGCTTGGTTGGCCGCATAGGGGTCGCGACCGGGTGTCGGCGCGCCGCCCATAAGCGGGTCGGCCGAAAGATCGACGGGTTCGTCGTGGAATAAGCGAAAGATCAAATGGCTGATCGGCGTGATGCCGGGTTCGATCATGACGAGCCGCCCCCCCGGTTTCAGCACGCGCTCGGCCTCGGCGAAGAACAACCGGGGACGCTCGACATGGTGCAGAACGTCGAGCATCACGATGTTGTCAAAACTCGCGGCCTTGAATGGCAGAAGCTGCGCGTCCGCCACCACGTCGAGCCAGCCCGCGCTCTGAACGTCGCTCAAGATCACATCACCCAGGCACTCGCGCAACCAGCCCGTGCCCGCGCCGATCTCGAGCGTGCGGCCGGGCCGCGTGCGCTGCGCCATACGTCGGTAGTAATCGCTGTAGATCGCGCGCAAAGCGGGCTTGCCCTCCCACAGCGCACGATGCGCAAGAAGGGTCGGCGCGCTCAAGTCTAAAAAGCCTTAAGTTTACGAAAGGCAAAAAAGACCATGCGCAGCAGCATGAAGCCATGGCGGAAGCGTGAAATTTGGGTTGTGCCATAAAGCCGATCGGCATAGCGCACGGGCACTTCGATCAGCTTGAGGTTCAGCTTCGCCGCGCCGAATAGAAGATCGAAATCGCCAAACGGATCGAACTCTCCAAAATAGCCACGGTTCGCCGCAATGCGTTCGTAATGCGCCTTGGTCAACACCTTCGTGCCGCACAACGTGTCGGTGAAACGTTGGTTCAACAGCCACGAAAACAGCGTCGAGAAAAACAGATTACCCACGAAATTCAACGGCCGCATGGCGCCGCGTTCCATGGGATAGATCAAACGACTGCCATTGATAAACTCGCCTTTGCCCGAGACGATGGCGTGATAAAATTTCGGCAAAGCCTCCGGTGGCACGGTCAGATCGGCGTCTAGAATCATCAAGAGTTCGCCACGCGCCTGCGCGAAACCCTTGCGCACCGCATCGCCTTTGCCAACACCCTCCTGCACAAACACCTTGATGTCGCGCTCGGGATAGGCGGCCCGCACGCGCTTCATTTCATCGAGCGTGCCGTCTCGGCTATGACCCTCGACAAAAACGATCTCGATGTCTTCGCAAAACGCTGGCAGGCGTTTAATGGCATTCTCGATATTGCCTTTTTCATTGCGCGCCGGAATGACAACCGAGGTCGAAAGTTTTTCATAGCCGGCGTGTCGCTTCGATCGCGCGACCAGATAGTGGCGCAGGCAAAGCCGGCGAATCACCGGCAAAGTCGCAATCGTGTGGTTGACCAACCAGCCGAGCCCGAACAGGGAATAAGGCATCAGCATCCGCCAGTCTCGCTTGATCACTTCGAAATCGGTCAGCGCGAGCAAATTGGCGATGTCATCGGGGCCAAGGCGATTTTGCGGCGGCTGCGGCATTTTTAGACCGACGCGTTCCGCCAAGGCCACGAGCGGCTGCCAAAACCAAGAATAGTAAGCGATGATAAGGCGCATATCGCGGGCCGAAAGCGCGTGCAGCGAATCCAAGGTGGCTTCCACGTCGTCGAGCGCACCGATCGAATCGGAAATCACGATGGCATCATAGGGCCCGTCGAGCGCGGCAAGCGCGCCGACATCTTCCATATCGCCCACGATGAAGCGAAGTTCTGTATTGGCCTCCTCGGGGAATTTGCGCCGCGCCGCCTCGATCATGCCCGCGCTGATATCGATGCCGACACCGCGCGTCGGCTTTAGACCAGCAAGCTGTGCGCCAACGCCGCAGCCAAGCTCGAGCACCTTTTTGCCGGGCTCGATAAGGAAGCGCATCATGCGCTCGTCTTCGCTATGGAAATAGCGGCTCCGCGCTAGCCAACGCTCGCGCGACGGCGCCAGGCGGTCGCCGTGACGTTTCTGAGCGTCTTTTCGGTTGAGAATCTCTGGCATGTGGGCAGCGGAGTGTAATCATATCGTGGGTGGCGATCCAGCCAGCTGACTTACCCTTACCCGCCGCGTAATGCTATGGAAGATCGCATGACCTCCCCATACCAAGGCGTCTCCTAATGCGGCACTGGTACGTTGTTCGCAGCCAACCCCACGCCGAGCGGCGCGCGCGCGACAGTTTGGAGCGCCAAGGCTTCGAGGCCTGGCTGCCACTTTGCCAACGGCGGCGGCGCCATGCGCGCAAGATGGAGATCGTTTTGCGGCCGCTGTTCCCGCGCTATCTCTTCGTCGCGATCGACCTTGAGACCAAGCCTTGGCGCGCCATGCTATCGACCTTCGGCGTTGCTAGTGTGATCCAGGGGCCCAAGGGGCCGGTGCCGGTGCCTGAAGCCGTGATCGAGGGTTTGCGTGCACGGGCCGATGCGGAAGGCGTGATTGATCGTGGGGCTGCTGACTATCAGGCCGGCGCCAAAATTCGCATCACCAGCGGGGCCTTTACCGACGTTGAAGGCATTTTTCAGGCACGCACCGACACCGAGCGGGTCGCGATTCTTCTGACCCTCATGGGTCACGCCGTTCGTGTCACGGTGCCGGAAGGAGATATCGAACCGGTCTGAACAACGGGGGGCGAAACCATGAATATTGAGCAAAGCATAGCCGCTCACTATGGCGATGAGACCTTTGGCAAAAGGCTGCTTGAGGCGCTCTCGGCCTCCGGCCTCGATATCAATCGGCTCAGCCCTGATGAGCTTGCTCCGATCGATGAATTTCATATTGGTGGTCGGCTGGCCACGGCTGAACTCGCCGCGCAGCTCGGCCTTCGCCCCGGTCTGAAACTGCTCGATGTCGGCAGCGGTATCGGTGGGCCCGCGCGTTATCTCGCCCACGCATTTGGTTGCGAGGTGATCGGCATCGACCTGACCGAGGCGTTTGTTCGCATCGCGACCGATCTAACGCGGCGTGCCAGCCTGTCCAATAGAGTGAAGTTCCAACAAGGTAGCGCGCTCGATTTACCATTCGAGGCGGCGAGTTTCGATGGTGCGACGATGTTGCACGTCGGCATGAACATCGACGACAAACCGAGACTATGTCGCGCGGTCCGGAAGGTGCTACGCCCCGGCGCATTTTTCGGTATTTACGATTTGATGCGCATGGGCCCGGGCTATATCGAATTTCCGGTACCTTGGTCGAGCCGGCCCGAGACCAGTTTTGTGGTCGAGCCGAGCGCCTATCGCGCGGCGCTCGAGGCTGCGGGGTTCACGCTCTCTAAGGAACGCAATCGGCGCGATTTTGCCCTCGATTTCTTTCGCGACATGCAGGCCAAGGCCAAAGCGGCGGGCGGCGGCGCTTCGCCGCTCGGCCCCGCTTTGATCATGGGGCCTGAGTTCAAGGATAAGCTTCGCCACGTGGTCGAGGCGATCGAACGGGGCGCGATCGCGCCGATCGAATTGATCGCGCGTGTGCCCTGAGCGGCGCGTTTAGGTTTCCGCCAGAAACGCCTTGAAACGTTGCGCCACCTCGAACGGTTTGATGGTTGGGCGGCCGAGCTTTGCCATCGAGCCCGGTGCGATGCGAACGTGGAGTAAAGCCGGCTTCGGCCCGGCGAGCGCGTCCTCGAAGGCACGCTCGAAGCCAGCGAGGCTCTCGCACACATAAGCGCGCTCATAGCCGCACGCCGCCGCGATTTCGGTGAACGATACCGAGGACGAGACGGTGGCTTGCCCGCCGGTTGAATCATGCGTGCCATTGTCGAGTACAATGTGAGTCAAGTTTGGCGGCGCATAGGTGCCGATCGTAGCGAGATTGCCCATCTTCATCAACGCGGCGCCATCGCCATCGAGCACCATCACGGGGCGCGCGGTATTGAGCGCGACACCCAAGCCCATCGCGCTCGCGCCGCCCATCGAGCCAACCTGATAAAGCTGCTGTTTGCGGTCCATCAGCGTGAACAATTCGCGCCCGCATTTTCCCGTGGTCGCGATCACCGCGGCGTCTGGTGGCACGCGTCGTAGGAAACGCTCGAGCACAGCGGCCCGCATCGGTCGCTCGCCGCGTTCGCTCAAATCGAGCGTGGTGCCGGGTGGTCGCTCGGGCGGCGGGCCCTGATTGAGCCCATCATCGACCACCGTGTCTTTTTCCATCACGAAGGCGAAGGGCAAGCCCGATTCCGCCATCCATTCGCCCGCTTGATCGAGCGCCGGGCCGATCAGCCGCGCCTCAGATGGAAACGCCGCATGAGGAACCCGCATCAGCTCGAGCAGATCCTGCGTGATCTCACCCATCAGCTCATGCTGCGGCTCGTCATTGAGGCCTGGCTGACCGCGCCATGTGACGATCATGAGTGTCGGAATACGAAACGGAAAATTCAACGAGGTGAGTGGATTGACCGTGTTGCCGAGGCCGGAGCTCTGGCACATCACCACCGTCTTCCGCCCGGCTAAATGCGCGCCGGCGGCGATCGCAACCGCCTCCCCCTCCGATGTCGCGCCGACATAGCGCGTCAAAGGATCGGAGATCACGCGATTGATCAGCGGCGTCAGGAAGGAGCACGGCACGCCGGTGAAAAAATCGAAACCGCGCTCACGCGCAGGAATCAGAAAATCATCGGCGGAGATCATATCGGGCGTCGTCCATGTTGCGCCCAATTCAGCGAGCGGCCGCCGGTTTCAGAGTAAAGGCGGCAAGACGCGTCGCTTCATTATATGCCATGTTCTTGCGCAGCGTTTCGGTATGAAGCTCCATATCAAATCCATAACGATCGGCGAGATTGCGAAAATGGTTGGTGCTATGCCACCAATCATGCGACCCCATGCGATCGACCAACCGATTCGGATCTTTTTCCGAATAGGTGAAAAAGAAGACGGTCTTATCATGCATGATCTTCGGCACGTTCTTCATGACGTCTTCGATGTCACGCTCGGGCATATGCATGAAAATGGCGAAACACCAAATGTAATCGGCTTTCCGACCCTTCAACCAGTCGAAGGAATTATCCTTGTTGACAATGACAAGAAATTTGTCGGTCTCGATGCCCTTTTCCTGCTTCAAATAGTCGAGGCCCTTACGAATCCGCCCGCCGCTCGCGTCATTGCCCGAAAAGCTTCCGCTCGTCAGATAGGGCACCAAGAAGCCGGCCACCCGACCCATCCCCAAGCCAAATTCATGGACGGCATGATGCGGCTGCACGCCAAGCGCCTTAATGACATTGAATTGCTCGCGCCCGTCCTCCATGTACTTCCGAAATTTTTCGCGCCGTTCCGGCGACTCGACGGTGGTGAAGTCATCCAACCGGCGCGCATACCACTCGAGATAGCTCACCCCGCGCAATCGGCTCAAGCAAAGGTTTAGATCCTCAAGGGGCTTCTGAATCCAGCGCCCGCGCACCGAACTATGGTCGCCGCGTAACCAAAGAACGACGCGACTGGGAAGAACGGCGCGGAAGAAAGCCGCGATGCCATCGAAAAGGGAGCCCATCAGTTTGGTTCCGTGTCTCTATTGAGGTTGAATCTATGACCGCATGATTTGGCGACCGGCCCACCGACGCCAACGTTGCGTCAGCGCCTCATGGGTCGGTTCGCCACGATAAAGATCGGGATGCTCGAGTGTCGTCATTTCGCTCGGATCGTCCAGAGCGTGCTTGGCGAAAAACACGATCAAGCGGCTGCGCCCCGTGACAAATACCTGGCCGCGCCAGGCGTAAGGGGTCGGGCCGAGCAAGCGCGCAATCGACACGCGCCGCGCGCTCATCGGTTCGACGCGGATCTTTTCGATATTCGGCAGACCAACAAGTTCGATGTTGACTAGGCCCGGACGGTGATAGGGGTTGATCAAGACAATCGATTCATCCGCGTTTGCGTCAGGGTCGACACCGCAACAGGGGTAGCCCGCGCACCACGCGCCTAGTTCACGAACCTGATTGATCGTCACCGGATCGCCGAACTTTATCGCATTGTCGTTGAAAAAGGTTTTGCGCCTCGGGCCGCTGAACAACGTGTAGTTCGCGGCGGGTTGATTGGTCGAGAACCCGCCCGGCGAAGCGACCGCCAATTCAAGCTCCCAATAGGACAATTCCGTTCCTCCATCCCAATCGGCCTTCCCGTCATCGTCGATCGTGATGACCCATTCTTGAATCGACGAGCGAGGACCATCGAATTGGATTTCGGCTGTTCGGGTCACGATTTCGGCGCCATTCCGCCACAAGCGATGGGTCGCCTGAACGTGCGCCGATCGGGTCGTCAGGCGATCCCGAATCGAGGCGATCGGTAGCGCGTAGGTCACCCTATAGCCGGGCGGTGGGCCAAGACCCACGGCGGGCAGCAGATAGGAAAAACTCGGCACGGCACTCAAATGTGGTGCAGCGAGATGCGCGGCGGATCGCCCGCGGCCACCATGGCGTGGGTGCGTACCATACGATCTGACTTGAGCGAGGCAATAAGCGGTCTCGCCGTATCGTCTGCGCCTTTCGGCAGCTCAAGTTCAACAAGGGCTGCGCCATATGGCGCCAATGACAACTGGCGTCGCATAATCTCCTCGTTGCCGCGCACGGCCTGAATTTGGATCGAAGCCGGCTCCTGCTCACAATTCACCACGCTCAAATACTGCGTCTCGCCCCGTGGCGGCACTGCCGTTCGCACAAACGAAGTGCGCCGACCATTGCCTTGCGAGTGTACGGTGCTAAGGGAACACTTCGTCTTAATCGTGAAATGCGGTCGGATCGACCCGCGAAAGCCCTCGCTAAGCGCAATCATCGACATCCGGCACTGCCCGGTCGACAGACCGGCCGAGCCAATCGGGCCCGTGATTTCATGATCCAACCGTTCGCCGGGCGCTAGCGTTCTGGTAATCAAATCGATCCGTCGTCCGTCCGCGTCGTGAATATCGAACCGCACGGCAAAATGCGGCGAACGCGGCCCAATCGATTGCGAGACCGAGTTCGCGACACTCGCAATCGTGCTGACACCATCGCCCGTCAAAATCGGAACGATCCCTCGGAGCGGAACCGCTACACGCGGCGATATCCGATCAAGCCAGTCATAGATGATTCGTTTCGCGCTCCGCCTTTCGGCGCGGTTGTTTTTGCTAGATTTGTTCCCCCTTGCCGCCGAATGCCGAGAGGTTTCGTCGTAAATAGCCTCTGCATCGAGTAGACACGACGTGCATTTGGTGCCGACGCCGACATCTGCGCATAGCTCATAAAATTGGGTGTCAGGCGCCCCCCAAATAGCGTTTTGGAAATCATCACGCGTGGTCTTCGTGCACCAACACAGGAATTGGCTATTAGGTGGATCGACGCCGAGATAATCCGGGCCGCCATTTTCAAGAGCCACTTTGGGGCTAAGATCGGTCATCGAGTCTTACGTCCCCCCGGGATCCGAATCACGCCCAAGATTGAAGCTTCCATTGCGCCTAGCGGCCGCGCAACTTACATGAGGTTGCGGGCCTTGGCGAGGTCGAAGGCATCATCGACGTCGAGCCAATGGCCGGTAATGTAGAGAACGGAAACCGCGATGCCGCGCGCCATCAAGCGCGTCAACAAATCGGGCAAATCCGCAATTGTGAAGCTGCCATCGGCCCGCATGCGGGCAAGTTCGTCTTTGACATGGGTGGTGCCATCAGCGCTCAGCTTAATCAGGCCGATGAACTCACCATGCGTTTCCGTCGTCGGCAAATCGGGTGCGATCGCGACCAGCGGCACAGGCCCTTCGTCGAGATAGCTGCCGGTAAAGGCACGCGCGCACCTCACGCGATCGATCTGGCGATCGGGCGCCCGATGGCCGGGGCTGTTCCAGCGCGCATCGGCAACCACCACAATATCGCCGTCAGCGGCGATCAAATCACTCACGACATAGGGCCGAAACAGGATATCGCCATAGCTGATCAAGCACGCGCCATCGAGCGCCGCTTTCGCGCAGGCGAGCGAGCTGACCTCGCCCGTCTCGGCAAAGCGGTCATTGTCGACCGTCTTGATATTGGCCAGATCGACGGTTGCTTTGGCAAAGCCGCGCACGACCGTTATGTCGCGCACGCCGGTCTCGTTTAGCGTCGCGACCAGGCGGCGCAGCAAAGGCTGGCCACGCACATCGATCATGCATTTCGGTCGGCTCACCGTCAGCGGGCCGAGTTTAACGCCCTGCGTCGCGGCGAGCACGATGGCGCGCGGCGCCGGCTGCGAGGGTGCCAGATAACGGCTCTCGGCCTGGGTCAACTCGCTCTGCCCAACCAGTTCGAAAACTTCTTTGACGCTGGCGATCTCGTTCTCCACACCCGCCAGGCTGCGCTCGTTCATGATGCGGCTCGAGACAGCGCGCATCGCGGTGATTGCGGCGCGTAGATTGTGATTGGCCCAAATCACCATGCTGATGCCATTCGCCTCGAAGGCCTCGGTGGGTGTGCGGTAATACATGGTCGGCACGATTACGACGGGCGCCCGCCCGGCCCATTCACGACTGAACGCAAAGATTTCATCGGCGGTCGATTTCTTCGAATGAATCAACACGGCATCGGCGCCCGCCCGATGATAGGCCTCGGCGCGACGAAGCGCCTCATCCAGCCCCCACCCTGAAATCAAGGCCTCGATGCGGGCGACTAAAACGAAATCATCATCGGTCTGGCTGTCCTTGCCGGCCTTGATTCGCCCGCAAAATTCGTCGATCTCGGCCAAGGGCTGCGCCTCGCCGACGAAGGAATTGGTTTTCGGAAACAGCTTGTCTTCGATGCACACGCCCGCGATTTGGCGTTGGCAGAGCTTCCGCACCAGGCGGCGGACATTGTTGAAATTGCCATAACCGGTATCGCCATCGACCAGGATCGGAATCGATGTGGCATCCGACATGAACTCGAGCTGGTCGAGCACTTGGGTCCACGACGCCTCGTTGTTGTCGCGCACGCCAAGCGCCGTCGACATGGAGAGGCCGGAAGCCCAAATGCCCTTGAAGCCGGCTTCCTCGACGATTTTAGCCGACAGTCCGTTATGCGCCTCCATGATGCAGGAGAGCGCCGGCGCCATCAGCTCCGCCCGCAATTGCGCGGCTTTGGACCGCAGTGGCTCCGCGGTCGGCAGGATGCTCGATTGAGGTCGTGAACGGGTCGCCATGTGGGCCTCCAGGGATGGTCAATCTAACACGCGCATTCGTCGCTTGAGAACTCGGGCAAATACCGGATCTCGACCATGGCGTTCACGAACTGAACATTTCGCTTGACCCACCATGTTCGAAAATTGAACATACCGGCCATCGCGCCGAGCCTGGAGAAGGTCCGGCGCCAGCCCTCTCGTCTGGCCGGCGCGGCGCACCCGGAACGGCGGTAGCGTGGCCAAATTCGGCCGTTTTCCGCGCTTTCGCCTTCATTCATGCCCAAAACCCGCAACCACATCATCCACGATAGTCCCGACCATAGTGATGCGTTGGGCGAACCCAATCAGCGCGCCAATTATCGAACAGCAACGGGCTTTTCCGAGACAGCCGGGCTGACCGCTCAATTTGAAGGTCGGGAACGCCGTTCGGGCAGGCCGGAATAGGCCTCCGAGCATGAATTCGGCAATTCTGCCGCCGAGCGAAATCGACCGTTGGATCTTTACGGTCTCGCCGGGTCGAAGCGGGCAGGGCACGCTCGCCTCGTTTTTAGCGGCCCACGTCGAAGGGGCCTATGTCGCCTTCGAAGAGCCGCAGATCCGCCCCTTTTCGCCGGGTGCCCTTGGTGACATTGAACGGCATTTCAGGCGCCGCTTTATCGAAACTGATGAACTACTCGGCCGCGGCCGGGTGCTACGCGCCGATGCCGAAGGCAATCACGCCTATATTGATCGCATCGTGGCGCAACGGATGCGCACGATCGGCCGCCAAGCCCAACGAACCCGCGCGCATATTTATATCGACGTCAATAGCCGCTTTGTCCGCGGTCTGTGTTGGGGCTTCACACGTGCCGTGCCGAGGTTTTCTCTCATTCGCCTTCTGCGTGATCCCGTGCTTGTGATGCGAAGCTACCTAAATCGAAGCAAAAATTTCGCCAGGGAGCATGTGTCCCCCGGCGCACCCAATAATCTCTTGCGGCTCGATCCAGCGGATTTCGCCGCAGGCGAATTCTATTTGTGGGCCTGGTGCGAAAGCTATTTGCGCTGCGAGCGCCTCGCGGCACTACCGGGCGCGGATAAGGCCGTCGATCTTCGCACCGAGGCCCTGAACGACGCCGTGGCGATGAATCGCTTCATGGATGACCTTGGCGTGCCCCATCGGCTCGCGCAAATTCTGGCACCTAGCAACACGAATCTTGGGCAAGGCTATGGCGCGACCAACGTGTCGAAAGCTGATTTGCGTTTGTTTGAGCGTTTCCTCGGTCGCCTCACGCCGGCGATCCGTGGGCAATTGCGCTATTTGGATCATTACCAACCACCTGTGATTGGCTAGGCCTCCGCCTTGAACACGCTCGGAATTCTCAAGGCTCGTGTTTTGGCCATCCATCCGGCGCGGCGGCGCGGCCATGCGGCGCTGATCGATCAATTGTCGCGTCTTGCACCGCGCCTCATCTTTGAAGCAGGTAGCGATCCTGTAGTCAGGCTTTCTGACGAAGGCATGTCATTCACCGGCTTTTGGAGTGATGACGCGGCTCGCATACTTCACGCCTCAATGCCAGCTGAAATTCGTAAGGCAATTCCCGCACGCTATTTTCGCCTCGCCCGAGATGTGCTGACGCGTTTCATCTATCCCCATATGCGTCCTGACCTGAAGCCCGAGGGTTACGCGCCGGCGCAAATGATCGGCTTTCATGGTCAACACAAGGATGCGATCGCCGACCTGGCTGATCCTTTCGCACGCGACAAACTGCTTGCCGCATTCCGCCCCAAACCCGGCGACATCATGCTTGATGGCGGTGCCTTTGTCGGGTTCGGCGCGCTCGCGACGAGTCGAGCCATGCCGGGCGGTCGCATCATCGCGGTCGAGGCTGCGGGCGCCTGCTTCCGGCTTTTGAAAAAGAACATCGAGACCAATGGAGCATCGGAAACAATCGCCCCGGTTCACGCGGCGCTTTGGTCGACGCCGGGAGAGCGCACGTTGAAACGTGAGTTTGCCCAAGCGGCCAGCCTGATCGACGACGTGGTTCCCGAAGGCAAGGACGAAACCGTTGAGACCACGACCATTGATCATTTGGTCGAGCGTTTCAAACTGGAGCGGCTCGACATGCTGTCCCTAACAATCAATGGCGCTGAAATTGCGGCGCTTGATGGCGCGCGCCAAACCCTGCGCACATTGCGCCCGCGCATTAGGCTGGCGGGTTGGTATCAAGTCGATGGGCGGCCGATTGCGACCCAAGCGGCGCGTCGCCTTGAGGCCGCGGGCTATCAAGTATTTGTTGGGCCGCGCGGTAACGTTCTCGGTCTTCCGATGGCGCGCCAATGATCGGTCTGTTTGGTTCATTTCGGGCCACGCCCGATGCGCCGGTCGACCTTGCCCCCCTGGCACAACGCGTTCCACCGCTCTACGCCTGCGATGCACCGGATGGACGAGGTGCGGCCCTGGCCCGTGTCGGCCATGTGCTCGATCGAGCCAATAGCCGGGCCGCCGATGATCGCTTCGACTGCGTCGTTTGTGGCGAGTTGTTCGATGCGGCGCCCTATCGCGGGCTCGAAAGCGCCAATAATTTCGCATCCATCATCCTAGCGCTCGCACGCGACGGGCGGCTCAATCGCCTTGCCGAAGCGAATGCTCAATTCAGTGCCGCGCTCTATGATCGTCAACGCCACGTCCTGACGTTGATCACCGATCGCCTTTGTACGCACGCTCTGCATATATGGCGTCGTGGCGGGGATTTCGTTTTCGGAACGCAGCTTCACATCATGGTTGGCGATCCGCGCATTCCACGTGCGGTTGACTCTGCCGCGCTCGCGCAGCTTTTCACCATGCAGCGAACCTTCGGTAGCACGACACCGTTTCGCGATATCGTCGCTTTACCCGCGGGCGCATTGGTGTCGTTCGATGGCAGAACGGTCGAGGAGAAGCGCTATTGGGAAATGCGCTGGCGTCCCTCCGGCCTCAGCAAACGCGATACCGCCGACGCATTAGCCAGCGCACTTCGCCATGCAGCGGGCCGCCAATCGTCGGGTCGAATCGGCATGTTGCTGTCCGGCGGGCTCGATTCGCGCACGCTCCTCGCCGCCGCGCCAGCGCCAATGCCGTGCTTCACCACCGCAAGTTATGACAATCCGGAAATGGCTATCGCGCGCGAAACCGCCTTACGCCTTGGTGCCGAGCATTGCCCGATCATCTTCGACCCGGCCTCGATCCTTAGCTTTCACGACGATGCGGTGCGCGATTCGGGCGGCATGTACCCCGCCTCGACGCCCTTCGCCGCCATGATGCCCGTGATATCGAGCGGTTGCGACATCGCGCTGAGCGGCCATGGTCTCGACTACACCCTACGTGGCTATTACATGCCAGCGCGCTTTCTCGATCTTGCCGGCTCACACACCAGATTGCCCGCGCTCCGCCCCATCCCGCCGCGGCCGACCGGCGCCGATGTGATCGCCAATTTGCGCCAGGGCCCACCACGCGCCACGGTTGAGCGCATTGTGCGCCCCGAATGGCGGGCGGAATGGTGGCAGGGTCAAGCTCGTACGCTCGACCAAGTGTTGGCCCCTTGGCTCCAATCCGATGAGCCGCGCAATGCTTGGGACGCACTGATCCTTCACGCGGTCAGCAAGCACTACGCCTTCTGCGGCATGATGGCGGTCCGCGCCGCGACCGATTTGCGGCTGCCGGCGTTCGATAACGAGGTGTTCGAGATCTACCTTGGGATGAAACCGGCCTGGCGTGTCGGCGCCCGCGTCATGCAACGCGCCGCTCAATTGATCAATCCCGCGATTGCCCGTTTGCCCAACGCCAATACCGGCTTTCGCGCCGACCTGCCTGGTTGGCTTGAGGTCGCCGGCCAATTGGGCCGGGGCGTGTTGCGCCGGCTCAACCTCATCAGCCGACCCGCGCGGCCAAGCGACGCGCATACCGCCGGCTCTTGGCAGAACTTTGGCGCGCTCTATCACCGCGATCCCGCCCACCGCGCGCGGTTGTTAGAGATTCGCGGCCGGCTCGACGCCTTGAGTTTCGGCGTATTGAACGCCGATGCGCTCGCCACTTGCATCGATGAGCAATTGGACGGCACCAAGAATCACCCCAAGCTGCTCCGTCAGCTCATGACACACGATGCCTGGGTACGCCTCTACGAGCCACGCGCCGCATGAGCCATTCGTTTGCCTATCGCCTTTCCGTGGCGCCGGCGCTCTTGGCCTATCGTCCAGAAATCGAGCATGCGCTCGATTTTCTCGATCGCGCCCATGGCCTACGACGCCATGACGAAGCCGCGCGCGTTCTGCAT
>CAMDNF010000004.1:0-53048 GCA_945902735.1 Rhizobium sp. Q54
TCGCGCCCAGCCGGCTGGCCACCGCGGCGATGCTCAGGCCTGCGGCGCCCCCGCCAATGATGCAAAGATCGGGCTCTAGGGCCTGCCGCACGAGTTATCCTTGCTTGAATTCACCGGCACTATATTGACGCCCCTGAAAGCCACGACGCAGGGGCGGGCCGCCAAAAATCGCATGGCTAAGACCACCATTCGAGGCAAACGCGCGCCCGGTAGCGGTGTCAACGCCCGTTCAACCATTGACTAGAAATGCCCGGACCCTTATAGAACACCGCTCTCCGCCGCCCGCTGGGGGCCGACTAGCTTTGGAGCCACGCGCGTGAAGCGTCCTTATCAGCCGAGCCGGCTCGTCCGCAAGCGGCGTCATGGTTTTCGTAGCCGGATGAAGACGGTGGGCGGTCGCGTCGTGTTGGCGCGGCGCCGCGCCAAGGGGCGCAAGCGGCTTTCGGCCTAAGGCCATGAAGCCGCGGATCGCGCGCTTGACGCGCCGGTCCGAATTCCTCCGCGCAGCCTCGGCGGGTCGGAAATGGGCCGCGCGCGGCCTTGTTCTACAGGCAATTGCCAGCGCCCCCGGTTCAGACGGCCTAGCGACATCCGAAGCGTTTGCAATCGGTTATACCGCGAGCCGTCGGGTTGGCGGCGCGGTAGAGCGCAACCGGGCCAAGCGTCGATTGCGTGAGGCGGTGGCCCGTGTTATGCCCTCGCACGCCGTTCGGGGCTATGATTATGTGCTGATCGCCCGGCCGGAAACGCTCTTGCGCCCGTTCGAGGCTTTGGTCGGCGATCTGATGATAGCGCTGGGCCGCCTTGGACTGGACCGCGAGGGTCCACAGGGCGATCCGGGGGGCGGGCCGAACAGGGCGCGTCGCCCGAAATCGGCGTCTCACACTGAATCCGGGGCCGTGAAGGAATGAACCCGCTGGTGCTTCTCGCGCAGGCGCTAATCCGCCTCTATCAGCTCGTCGTCTCGCCCTATTTGCCGGCGAGCTGCCGCTATGCGCCGTCCTGCTCGCATTATGCGGCTGAGGCGCTGAGCCGTCATGGGCTCGTCATCGGCACCGGCCTTTCGCTTTACCGGCTGGTGCGTTGCGTACCCTGGGGTGGTTCTGGCTTTGATCCGGTTCCCCCGGCACCACTTTTCAGGCGCAGTCGCGCCGCTTCGCGCGCGGCGCGTTGAGACCCCTCACAGCGACCGCGATCAAGCAACATGTTCGGCGACAATAAGCGCAATCTGGTCATCGCGATCGCCATCTCCTTGGCGATCTTGATCGGCTACCAATTCATCATGCCAAAGCCGGAGCCCGTGCCGGTGCAGCCTGCGCAAACGTCGCAAGGCCCGAGCGCACCCGATAGCGAAGCGAAAGTGGGCGCCGGAAACGTCGCAACGCCAGCGGGAGAGAAGGCCGCCGAAACGGTCAAGGATCGCCCCTCGGTCTTGGCCTCGGTCGAGCGCATCAAGATCGAAGCGCCGCGCATCCACGGCTCAATCGCCTTGACCGGTGCGCGTTTCGACGATTTGACGCTCAAGGAATATCGCGAGACGCTCGACCCCAACAGCCCCGAGATCGTGTTGCTTTCGCCGAGCGGCACCGAACACCCTTATTTCGTTGAATTCGGTTGGATTGCCGAGGGCACTGGAATCGCCGTGCCCGATGCCAAGACCGTCTGGCAGCCCGACCGCGAAACGTTGACGCCCGAGACGCCGATTACGCTCAGTTGGGATAACGGTCAGGGCCTGATCTTCTCGCACAAGGTTGCGGTCGATGGCGATTATATGTTTACGGTCACGCAGCGTGTCGAAAACAAAGGCACGACGCCCGCGACGCTCTATTCCTTCGGGCAAATCCAGCGGGTCGGCTACCCCTCGAAGCTAGAAGACTACTATGTGTTGCATGAGGGCCCGCTCGCCGTGCTCAACGGCACGCTGGTCGAGAGCAAATATGGCGAACTGGTCGATACGCTGGGCTGCGCGATCAAGGACACATCGATCGGCGGTTGGCTTGGCATCACCGACAAATACTGGCTGACCGCGCTAATCCCCGATCAAAGCGCCAAGATATCGGCTCAAATCGGCTCGGCGCTGGGCAGCATTGCCGGCACGTGCGAGCCGCGCTTCAAGACCAATTATTTGCGCGAGGCGGTCACCGTTCAACCGGGCGCTGCCGCTGAACTGACCGATCGTCTGTTCACCGGCGCCAAGGTCGTTCAACTCCTCAACCATTATGAGGAGACCATCGGCGTGCCGCGTTTTGACGACGCGGTCGATTTCGGTTGGCTCTGGTTCCTCACCAAGCCAATGTTCCACATCATCGATTTCTTCTTCCGCAATGTCGGCAATTTCGGCGTCGCGATTCTGTTGCTCACGGTTTGCGTGCGCATTTTGCTCTTCCCGCTCGCCAACAAAGCCTATGTCTCGATGAGCAAGATGCGGAAGCTACAGCCAGAAATGCTGAAGCTCCGCGAGCGCCACAAGGACGACAAGGTTCGCTTCCAGCAAGAGACCATGGCGCTCTACAAGCGCGAGAAGGCTAACCCGATCGCCGGGTGCTTCCCGATCCTCGTGCAGATCCCGGTGTTCTTCGCGCTTTATAAGGTGCTGCTGGTCTCGCTCGAAATGCGTCATGCGCCTTTTTTCTGGTGGATTCAGGATCTCTCGGCGCCTGACCCGATGACCTTGATCACCGGCTTTGGCTATCTCGATTGGCCAGCGCCGGCCTTCTTGATGATCGGCATTTGGCCGATCGTCTATGCCGTCACGCTGTTCCTGCAACAAAAGTTGAACCCGCAGCCGATGGACCCAGTGCAGGCCAAAATCCTGCTCGCGCTGCCCTTGGTCTTCTTGTTCATGTTCGCGCAATTCCCGGCCGGCCTCGTCATCTATTGGACCTGGAACAACGTGCTCTCGATCGCCCAGCAATACGCCATCATGCGGCGCATGGGCGTCACCAAGGCGGCGCTTCGAAAGGAGCACGATGAATTGCAAGCCTTGAAGGCCGAGCTCGGCACCAGCGGTGGCTTGGCCGGGCTGATGGTGGGCGGCGGTTCGAGAGCCACCCAATCGAAGCCGACCCAATCGAAGTCGGCGCAACCGATGAAGGGCCGGCCGATGACGGCATCCCCCAGCCCCACGGCCGATAAGAAGAACAAGAAGAAGCGCGGCCTCTTCTCCTTCTCCAAGACCGAAAAAGGCAAATCATGGCCGAAGGACATGCCGGAGGTCGAAACCCGCCAGATGCGCCGGGCCAAGGGACGCAGCAAACCGACGAGCAGGCGGCCCTCTTAGAGAGCGGTCGGCTACTTTTTGCGCAGCCGTGCACGTTTATCTCGGGCGCGGTCGATCTGGGGGGCATACCGAATTCGACACTGCCCGAAATCGCCTTTGCCGGGCGATCGAATGTCGGCAAGTCGAGCCTGATCAACGCGCTCACCGGGCATGATGGCCTGGCCCGCGTGTCGCACACGCCCGGCCGCACCCAACAGATCAATTTCTTCGACCTTGGCCACCGGCTCATGCTGGTCGATCTGCCCGGTTACGGTTATGCAGAGGCCCCCAAGGGCGCGATCAAGGATTGGACCCGCCTCGCCGACCGGTTTTTGCGCGGGCGCGTTGCCCTCAAGCGCATCGCCCTCCTGATCGATGCCAGGCGCGGCCTCATGGCCGGCGACCGCGCGATCATGACCGGATTTGACGAACGGGCGGTCTCCTACCTCATGGTGTTGACCAAGGCCGATGCCGTGAAGCCGCCGGCGCTCGCCCGCACCCTGGCGGCCGTGCGCGAGGAAGCAACCCAGCACGTCGCGGCCTTCCCCGACGCGATCGCCACCAGCGCCCGAACCGGCGCCGGCATCCCCGAACTCCGTGCCCACTTCGCGGCCCTCGCGCTTGGCGCACCCACACGTTAGATTTGCGCCGCCCGCGAGCCCCGGAGAGCGCCTAATGACCATCAGCGACACCAAGGCCTGGCTACGCACCGCCGAGACGATTATCGAGGCGTTGCCCTATATGATCCGCTTCGCGGGCCAAACCATCGTGGTCAAATATGGCGGCCATGCCATGGGCGATGCCGCGCTCGCGCGTAATTTTGCGCTCGATGTCGTACTGCTGAAACAAGTCGGCATGAACCCGATCGTCGTGCATGGCGGCGGGCCGCAAATCGGCGCCATGCTCGATCGTCTGAAGATCAAGAGCGAATTCATCGATGGGCTCCGCGTGACCGACGAAGCCACGGTCGAAGTTGTCGAGATGGTGTTGGTCGGTCAGATCAACACTGAGATCGTCGCCTCGATCAATGCCGCCGGCGGTACCGCGATTGGCCTATCGGGCAAGGATGGTGATTTGATCCGCGCCGAAAAAGTGACGCGCACCACGCGCGACCCCGATTCCAATATCGAACGTGTCGTCGATCTTGGCTTTGTCGGCGAGCCGACCAAGATCAATGACAAAGTGCTCAAGCTGTTTGAACAATCGCATATCATTCCCGTCATCGCGCCAACCGGCGCCGGCCCAAGTGGCGAAACGCTCAACATCAATGCCGATACAGCGGCCGGTGCGATTGCCGCCGCGACCAACGCCTCGAAGCTCGTGATGTTGACCGATGTCGCCGGTGTGCTCGATCAAAACAAAAAATTGATCAGTCAAATGACCGCCGCCGAAGCAAAGGAATTACTCCGCAGCGGCGTGGCCACGGGCGGCATGATCCCAAAACTTGAAACCTGCCTGGCCGCGTTGGCGGACGGCGCCCAGGCCGCGCACATCCTCGATGGACGCATCCCTCATGTGCTGTTGCTCGAGATTTTCACCGAGCATGGCCTGGGTACGATGATCGTCCCCTGACCTGCCGGAGTACGATACCCGGCCCGAGATGCTATTCGAGCAGGCTCAGGGATTGCCGCATTTCGGCCGCGCTGAATGGATAGTCCACGCCGTCCTTGGCATTGATCACCTGGCCCGGCGGAATGCGCGCGATCCGAATCTCGATTTGCTGCGCGGTCCGCATGCCAATGCCTGCCTTCCAACAAATCGCGACGATCCGTTTCGCCGTTCGCGCGGCCATCACCTGACGCACGCGCTCGACAGGAATATCGCTTTTGATCGCCAGCGCTTCGATCAAAAAATCACGATCGCCCCGCACAATCGCATCGGAAATCGCCGCCTCATCAAGTTTGCCGGCCTTGTGCAAATCGGCCACGCGAAGCGCCGGCTTTCCATCTTCTTTTTCTCCATCGTCGGACAGACGACGATCGATAGCGCGCGCGACTTCGCGTGTCTTTTCAGGTGAAATATCGTGTTTGCTTTCGAGAATGGCCAAAAGCGAGGCTGAAACGAATTTCGCGATGCGCGTGATGGCATGCGTCGACAGGTCATCGCGTTCAATCAATGGCTTGTGCCAGATTTCATGCGTCGGCGCGGCATCGACGATGCGGTCGAGGGTTTCCTCGCGGATTTGAGCACTAGAATTGCCAAGCAATTCCGCGACGGCACGCTCGTCATCGACCGAAACGATGGCGTGGGACACATCTCCGCTAATGCCAGCGCGGCGCGAAATGGCCGCCAGCGCGCCTTGCACGGGCCGGCTTCGAATGATCTCGAGCAAATCATCATCATTGAGGAGCGGCGAAAACTCGAGAACGGGCGCGCTGACCATGAGTTCAACGTCACGCGCCAATCGCTTGATCAAATCTTTCGGCACGTTCTTGAGGTCACGCACCTCTTCCGCGATGATCTGCCTGACCCGCGGCAATTGATCGCGCGCGAGCTGCTGCAAGACATCGAGCGTGAGTTTCTGAACCAGACTCTGCTGGTCGGAATTTAGCTCTGGGGCAAGCCGCGCGATTTTTTGGGCCAGAATAATACGGACTTCGTCATCGCGGTCCTGCGCCAAAAGCGCATCGGCCTGGCGCGGTGTTGCTTCATTGCGTGCCACCGCGCGGCGTACAGCGGGCGATTCGTCCTCGGCGAGGAAGTACAGAATTTCCGGCTGAAGGCCGCGCTCATTGGCGATCTTCTCGCGAGCGGTTAAGTCACCCTCCGCCGCGATACGCTTGGCCGCATCATAATCCAAGCGCGGATCGTCGACACGTCGCGCCGCGCCGTCACGCTTGGAGAATTTCAACCAGGAAAACACGTCTAGCTCTTTGCGGTGTTCTTGCTCGAAGCGAGCGTGTAACCGCTCTTACCATTGCGCTTCGTGGCATAAAGCGCTTCATCACCAGCCGCCAACAAAGCTTCTATTTTGGGTAGCGACGAGGCGCTGACAAAGGCCGCGCCGATTGAGAACTTTAGCGGCAGATCAGGACTCGCCGAATAGGTCGCCAATTCGCTGGTACGCGCTTGGAGTGCCTTGATCTCAGTTTCCATTTTTTCCGGCGAATCACCGTCGATCCAGACCAAAAATTCATCCCCGCCAAGACGGCCGACGACGCCCCGCTCCCCAACAAACGAGCGTAGTAGCGCGGCAACGGCGCAAAGCGCTTGGTCGCCCTGCGCGTGGCCGAGCTTGTCGTTGATCGCCTTGAAATTATCGAGGTCGACATAAAGAAAGTATGCATTGCCGCCGGTCTTCGCCGCCGCACCGAGCCGTTGCTCCAACGCCGCCACGACCGCACGATGATTCAAGAGGCCGGTCAGGCCGTCATTGTTGGCCAGATCAAGGAGCCGCCCATGCGTATCGATCTGTTCGAACGCGATCGCGAGTTGATCCGCCAAGCCGCTGAGAAGAATGCGATCATCATCGCTCCAGCGACGCCGATCGACCCGCGCGATGGCAACGGCGCCATTGAGTGTGCCGCGATAGTGGGTCGGCGATGCAAGCGAGGCAACAGTCTCAAACTCCGGGTCACGGTCTTCGGCAATTGCGGTCCGTACCTCGCGGTCTGCAATTTCAGGCGGCATCACCGCCTCGCCATAGCCGCCGGCACGTTGGAGGACGCCATTCGCGTCGGGCCGATAGATCCAGCACGCCGCGGCGCTTTCCGCCGCCATCAGGGCCTTGCCCGCGGTTTCAAGGAGACGGCCGGTCTCTACATCATCACGAATGGTCTTGATCATGGTGGCGAGGAGCTGTTCGCGCGCCTGCACGACGGCGAGCGCTTCATCGCGTTTACGCTGCTCGGTAATGTCGCGGCACACGCCGCGCGCGCCCATCCACTCGCCTTCTTGAGTGAACATGGGCAGACTCGACGCGATCAGGCAGGCGGGCTCGCCGTGCGAATCACGTAACCAGACCTCGACCTCCTCGGTCGGTTCGCGTGATTCGAAGGGAAACGGCTCGGGCGTCCGACGCCGACGATCGACGAACGAGCGCGAGGGCTTACCCACCAAATAGTCGGGCACATAACCAAGCGCGCCGCGCGCCGTCACAAAAGCAAAGCTCCCGCTCTTGTCGGTCTCCCACACAAAATCGGATGAACACTCGACGAGGTCTTTGTAACGCCGGCGCGATTCGATCAACGCATCACGCAAATTGCGATCGAGCGTGGCATCGCGGCCGAGCGCCAAGAAGGTCAACCCGACACTGCCCGCCGGCCCCATCGGGATCACGGTCAGATCGATGGCAACGCTCGTCTTCAAATCGCCCAAGCGGAGCAGATTGGACTGCGCCGCGCCGGCCTCGGCCGCGCGCGCGATCAAGGGGATGGCTTGCGGGCGGAGCGGGCCGTTGAGTGCGGCGGCCAGCGTGGTTGCCTTATCGTTGACCGCCACCGCCTGACCACCCGAATCGACCAACACGATCGGGCCTGGATAGCCGTTCATGAGCGTACGGCCGAGGTCGGTGTATTCGGGCTGCGCAATGCCGCGGCTGATTTCGACGGCCGGCGCCGGCGCGGCCGGCGCAGGCGCTCGCTTTTTGGCGCGTGGGGTATCGCTCATTCGATCAGCCTCCGAACGGATGTCTGACCGGCGGCGGACCGAAACGTTCAAGTGTCGCCGGCTTTCCAAATAAGTAACCTTGACCGTGCGTGATGCCTGCTTCGCGCACGACGTCAGCGGCCGTCTCGTCCTCAACCATTTCCGCGATCGTTGTAATGCCGAGCCCTTCGCACAGAGAGGCGATTGAGTGAATGAACGCGCGGTTAAACGTGGAAATCGCGGCATCACGAATAAAACTGCCGTCGATTTTCAGAATATCGACATGAAGCGAGCGGAGATATTCGAACGCCGAGGCCCCGACACCAAAATCATCCAGGCAGACTCGAACCTTGTTCTGCCTAAGGGTTTGCAGTGCGCGATTGACGGCATGAAGGTCGGTGATTTTGGCTGATTCCGTCACCTCAAAGAGCAGATGCGGCGCCAGATCGGGATTGTGCCGAATACGCGCGATGAGCGCGTCGACAAAACTCGGATTGACGAGCGAGCGACCCGATACGTTGATCGCGATCGACTCTTGACCGATCGGCGCCTTCGCCATGACGTCCATCACCCGTTCCGCCACGGCAAGATCGAACTCGGCGATGCTGCCAAGCTGTTCGGCCATGGTAATGAATTTATAAGGCGTAACATCGCCGCGCTCGGGTAGGCGCAGCAAGGCTTCGAAATGGTGCACGCGCCGATTGGTCATATCAACAATCGGCTGGAAGGCCAACGAGAACTGCCCTTCGCCGATCGTACGCCGCATCCGGCTCGACCATTCGACGGATTCGGCAAGCATGGCGCGACGGCCATCGCTCAGCCGATCCATCGTGAATTGGCCGGCCGGTGCTTCGATGAATTTCTTGAGCGCATAGAGAATTGTTTGCGTCGCCGCCTGCTTGCCGAGGCCGGAAGCGATCACGATGGTTTTCGCGTGTGCCGAAATCTTGCTGTCGCCCCGATGGAATCGCTTCGCCAACGCATCGATCTCAGCGGCGATCGAGCCAAAGCTTTGATCGGCGGCGTGAACCACACCAATTTTGCCGGCACCGAGATAACCAACGTCATCACTGCCCTGCGCATAAAGCCGCAACAAATCGGCGATCGCCGACATAAGCGGCCTGGCGGCCTCGCCATCGGGCGCCGCTGTCGTAGCAGCCGTACTGTTCAAGGCGATCAAGGTGAGCGCGAGTGGCGCATCACCAATTTGCACGGTGCTCATTCGGCGCGCCACCGCGCGCGCGAAGCGGTTAAGGTCCGGCTCTCCCGCCATATTGCGCACCAGGTGAGAGGTCATCGCGGGGTCATCCCCCGCACCACGATCGCGAAATGTCAGAAAGATTGAGCCATTGGCATCGGCCGGCCGATAGGCACGCAAATCGAGCCGACGCCCAGGCCCTTCACCATCAAGAGCGTGTGCGGAAAGGGTCGAAGACCGCGCGCCAAGTTCAACCGCCGCCAATGCCGCGTGAATGGCCAAGCGATCATCGGCAGACAACAGACGATAGAAATTCATGCCCTGGAGTTGCTCGACGTCGGAACCCAATAATTCGCGGCCTGCACCGGCCGCGAAGGTCACCGTGCCAATGGCATCGATCTCGAGCACGAGGTCGGCCGCCGCGAAGGCAAACGCAAAGAAACGGTTGCGCTCGGCGCGCAGGGTCTCCAGCATCGAATCTTGATCGGTTGTTGGCATCGGGTGCGCGGCTCAACCCGTTCATCGGGAACCGGAACCGTAGCCCGGCCGCGCTTAACAAAGCGTAAGGCGAATTTTGCCCAATGTTAACACGGCGATGAAACCAGGGGTTGTATTTTCTCCGGAGGATATTCGCCGTTCGAGATTTGGGCGCTAGGCACTCAGGCCCTGAACCCCTAGATTGCCGCCATGCCAAACACCAACCTTCCCGCGCCCGGCGCGCTTGCCGGCATCGACACCTGGATTTTCGACCTCGACAACACGCTCTATCCGGCGCGTTGCCGGCTGTTCGACCAGATCGACGTGCGCATTGGCGAGTTCATTCGGCGTTTTTTCGGCGTCGACCATGGCGAGGCCAAGCGCATCCAAAAGGCCTATTTCAAAGCCCATGGCACGACCCTGCGCGGGCTCATGCTCGAGCACAATTTGGCGCCCGAGGAATATCTCGATTATGTCCACGACATCGATTTCTCGATCCTCGAACCGGCCGATCGGCTTGAACGGGCCTTGGGCAAGCTGGAGGGGCGCAAGCTCATCTTTACGAACGCCGACGTGCCGTATGCCGAGCGCGTCATGGCGCGGCTCGGGCTGCGCCATCATTTTGAGGACATATACGATATCGCCGCCGCGCGCTTCGTGCCGAAACCATTTCCGGAAGCCTACGCCACCTTGATCGAGCGCCACGCGGTAACGCCCGCGCGCAGCGCCTTTTTTGAGGATATCGCGCGCAACCTCGCTCCGGCCGCGGAACTCGGCATGACGACAATCTGGGTTCGCCATGATGACGAATGGTCGTCCTGGGGCGCCGAGCATCATGACGCTGATTACACGACCGATGATTTGCCGATTTGGCTTGAGACGCTGGTGAGCGGCCACGGCGCGAAACCAGGCGGCAATTGACAGGCCGGTCCCCCCAGTTACTTTAGCCGCCGCTATTGATTGAGAGGGACCGCCGTGAACGCCGCCGAACTTGAAGCCGCCATCAACGATTCCTGGGACAAGCGCGATACGCTTTCGCCCGCCACCACGGGCAAATCACGCGAGGCGGTGAATGCCGCGCTCGATGCCCTCGATTCAGGCAAATTCCGCGTCGCCGAGCCAGGCGCTAGCGGCTGGCGCGTCCATGAATGGCTCAAAAAAGCGGTGCTGCTTTCCTTCCGGCTCAATGACAACAAGCTGATTCCGGGCGGCCCCGGCGAGAACACCGCGTGGTTCGACAAAGTGCCGTCCAAATTCGCCTTCTGGGATGAGGCACGCTTTCGCGCCGCCGGCTTTCGCGCCGTGCCGGGTGCCGTGGTGCGCCGCTCGGCCTTCATCGCGCCGGGCGTCGTTCTGATGCCGAGCTTCGTCAATGTCGGCGCCTATGTCGCGTCCGGCACCATGATCGATACCTGGGCCACGGTCGGCTCCTGCGCGCAGATCGGCAAGAATTGTCATATCTCGGGCGGCGCCGGCATTGGCGGCGTGCTTGAACCACTGCAGGCCGCGCCCGTGATCATCGAGGATGGCTGCTTCATCGGGGCGCGCGCCGAAGTCGCTGAAGGCGTCATCGTCGAAACCGGCTCGGTGCTCTCGATGGGGGTCTATCTCGGCGCCTCGACGCGCATTGTCGATCGCGCGACCGGCGAAATTCATTATGGCCGCGTACCGGCTTATTCGGTCGTGGTCTCAGGGACCATGCCGAGCAAATCGACCAACGCGCGCAATGATGATCCCAGCCTCTATTGCGCGGTGATCGTCAAACGCGTCGATGAAAAAACCCGCGCCAAGACCTCGATCAACGAACTGTTGAGAGCCTGAGCATCATGGCGGGTCTCGACCAGCCGCTCGCGCTCGCGCAAGAGCTGATTCGCTGTCAGAGCGTGACGCCGGCCGATGGCGGCACGCTCGATGTGTTGCAGCGTGCGCTAGAGTCGCTCGGCTTTCTCTGCACCCGCCTGCCCTTTGCCGAGCCCGGCACACCCGATATCGATAATCTCTATGCGCGCCTAGGTACCGCCGCGCCGAATTTTTGCTTCGCCGGCCATAGCGATGTCGTGCCGGTCGGCGACCGCGCGCGCTGGACGGTCGATCCCTTCGGCGCGAGCGTCGCGGGCGGCGCGCTTTTTGGTCGCGGTGCCGCCGACATGAAGGGCGCGATCGCGGCCTTTATCGCGGCGGTCGCGCGCGTGAAGAACGACGGTCAAAAACTCAAGGGCTCGATCTCGCTGCTGATCACGGGCGATGAAGAAGGCCCCTCGATCAATGGCACAAAAAAAATGCTGCGCGCGCTGACCGAACGCGGCGAAAAATTCGACGCCTGTTTGGTCGGCGAGCCAACCAACCCGACCAAACTTGGCGAGATGATCAAGATCGGCCGGCGCGGCAGTTTATCGGGCTGGCTCAAAGTGACCGGCGTGCAAGGCCACACCGCCTATCCGCATCTGGCGGACAACCCAGTGCCACGCCTGTTGCGCATGCTGCGCGTGATGAGCGAGACCACGCTCGATGACGGCACCGCGCATTTTCAACCCTCGAATCTGCAAATCACGTCGGTCGATGTCGGCAATCCGGCAACCAATGTGATTCCGGGCGAAGCGCGCGCGGCCTTCAACATCCGCTTCAATGATCGCCATACCGGAAAGAGCCTTGAGGACTGGCTGCGCCGCGAGTTCGATGCGATCGGCGGCGCCTATGAGCTGGCGATCCAAGTTTCCGGCGAAGCCTTCCTGACGCCACCCGGCCCACTCTCAAGCCTGATCGCGCGCGCGGCCGAGGCTGTCACGGGGCTCAAGCCCGAACTCTCGACCACAGGCGGCACGTCGGACGCGCGCTTCATCAAGGATTATTGTCCGGTCGCCGAATTCGGCCTGGTCGGCCAGACCATGCACAAGGTCGATGAACGCGTGAACCTCGCCGACCTCGACGCGTTGACGCGCATCTATCAAGGCGTGCTCGAAGGCTTTTTCGCGACTCGCTGAGTGGGGCTCAGCTCGGCTCAGCGCGGCTCAGCTTAGCTCAGCTCATACCTTCTTCGGCATTGCCGGGCGAAGACCCGGCAATCCAGTGACCGCAACAGTCCAACTTGTTCGAGAAAGAGCTGGATGCGCGGGTCAAGCCCGCGCATGACGGTTGGGGAGATACGCCGCCTGCGCTAACTAACCGTGAGAACGCGGCTCAAGCCCGGCCATGACAATCGTTGAAGCTATGTCTTCACCACGCCGCCTTCGACCGCGCGCAATTCGAACGCCGCCGCCATGAGCGCCCGCGTATAAGCGGTCTTGGGATTGTCGAACACCTCGGCCGATGGCCCCTGCTCGACCACGACGCCATCCTTCAGCACCACCACATCATGGCTGAGCGCGCGCACGACGCGCAGATCATGGCTGATGAAGAGATAGGCCAGCCGATAGCGATCCTGCAACGAGCGCAAGAGGTCGATGATTTGCGCCTGGACCGACATATCGAGCGCGCTGGTCGGTTCATCGAGCACGACGAGGCGCGGCTTCAACACCAGCGCGCGCGCGATCGAGATGCGCTGGCGCTGACCGCCCGAGAATTCGTGCGGATAACGGTCCTGCATCGTGGCGTTGAGACCGACCTCTTCGAGCACTTGCGCGACCAAGGCGCGGCGCTCCGCCTCATCCTTTCCGATGCGGTGAACCTCAAGCCCTTCGGCGATGATCTCATAAACCGAGAGCCTCGGGCTCAAGGATGAGAACGGGTCCTGGAAGACCACCTGCATGCGCCTTCTCAGCGGCCGCATCTCGCCAAAGCCATAAGCCTCGATCGGCGTGCCCTCGAAGGCGATGCGCCCCATGCTCTTGACCAAGCGCAGCAGCGCGAAGCCGAGCGTTGTCTTGCCCGAGCCTGATTCACCCACAATGCCGACCGTATGACCCTCGCGCACCGTGATCGTCACGCCATCGACCGCCTTCACATAACCAACCGTCGAGCGAAACACGCCGGCCTTGATCGGGAAATGCACTTTGAGGTCGGTGCATTCGATGATAACCGGCGCTAAGAAATCGGATTTGAGCGGATTGCCCTTGGGCTCGGCCGCCAGCAGCATTTGGGTATAGGGATGTTTCGGCGCGGCGAACAAAGCGGCGGTTTCACCCGTCTCGACGATCTTGCCGTCCTTCATCACGCAAACGCGGTTCGAGACATGACGCACGATGTTGAGATCATGGGTGATCAACAACACCGCCATGCCATTGCGCCGCTGCATCTCGCCCAGAAGCTTCAGGATTTGCGCCTGGATGGTGACATCGACCGCCGTGGTCGGCTCATCGGCGATCAACAAATCGGGCTCGTTCGCCAGCGCCATGGCGATCATCACGCGCTGGCGCTGACCGCCGGAAAGTTCGTGCGGAAAGGCTTTCAACCGCCGCGCCGCGTCGCTCAAGCCCACCATTTCGAGCAGGGTCTGGGCGCGCTTCCACTCCTCAGGCTTTGCCACGGCGCGATGGAGAATCAGGATCTCGGCGATCTGCCTGCCGATGGTGTGAAGCGGGTTTAGCGAGGTCATCGGCTCTTGGAAAATCATCGCGACGCGATTGCCGCGCACGCGCCGCAAATCGCGCTCGGGTGCGCCGATCATCTCGCGCCCCTCGACCAAAATACTGCCGCGCGGGTGACGCGCCACCGGATAGGGTAAAAGCTGCAAGATCGACAGCGCGCTGACCGATTTGCCCGAGCCCGATTCACCGACCAGCGCCAGCGTCTCGCCCTTGTTGATATAGAACGACACGCCATCGACCGCAACGTGCTCCCGCTCGCCCGAACGGAAGCTGACAGCCAGGTCGCGCACCTGAAGGAAAGGCGGGCTCATCGCGCCGTCAGCTTTCGCGGGTCGAAGGCATCGCGGATCGCCTCGCCGATGAAAATCATCAAGGTCAGCATGATCGCGAGCACGAAAAAGCCGGTGAAGCCCAGCCACGGCGCCTGCAGATTGGACTTACCCTGTTGCAGCAACTCACCCAATGACGGCGAACCCGGCGGCAGACCGAAACCCAGAAAGTCAAGCGCGGTCAGCGTGGTGATCGAACCGTTAAGAATGAACGGCAAAAAGGTCAGAGCGGAGACCATGGCATTCGGCAGAGCGTGCCGCATGATGATGGTGCGATCGCGCACGCCAAGGGCGCGCGCCGCGCGGATATAGTCGAAATTTCGCACGCGGAAAAATTCAGCGCGCACCACGTCAACCAACCCCATCCAGCTGAACAACAGCATCAAGCCGAGCAACAGCCAGAACGAGGGCTCGATGATGCTGGCGAGAATGATCAGGAGAAAAAGCTGCGGCAGGCCCGACCAAATTTCGATGAAGCGCTGAAAGCCGAGATCGATCCAACCGCCAAAAAACCCCTGCACCGCGCCCGCCGCGATGCCAATAATCGATGAGAGCACCGTGAGCACCAACCCAAACAGCACCGAAATGCGAAAGCCATAGATCAACCGCGCCAAGACATCGCGCCCCTGATCGTCGGTGCCCAGAAGGTTCACGTCCGAGGGCGGCGCCGGCGCGGGGACATCGAGGTCGTAATTGATCGTGCGATAGCTATAGGGAATCGCCGGCCACAGCACCCAGCCTTTGTCGTCGATCAATTGCTTGACCACCGGGTCGCGATAATCCGCCTCGGTCTCGAAATCGCCGCCAAAGGCGGTCTCGGGGTAGGTGATGACGAACGGAAAATAGAGCGTGCCGTCATAGGAAACGACCAGCGGCTTGTCGTTCGCCAAAAGCTCGGCGAATAGACTGAGCACGAACAGAACAAGAAAAACCCAGAGCGAAATAAAGCCGCGCCGATTGGCCCTGAAATTGCGCCAGCGCCGGACCGTCAACGGCCTCAGTTTGAGCCCCAGAATCCGCCCGCTCATCGCCTAGATCCGTCGCCTGTCGAAATCGATCCGTGGATCGACCAGCACATAGGTCAAATCGCCGATCAGTTTCACCACAAGACCGAGCAGAGTGAAAAAGAACAGCGTGCCGAAAATAATCGGATAATCGCGCCCGATCAGCGCCTCGAAACCCAACAGCCCAAGCCCATCGAGCGAAAAAATCACCTCGATCAAAAGCGAGCTTGTGAACAAAATGCCGATGAACGAGGCCGGCGCGCCGGCGACGATGATCAGCATCGCATTACGAAAGACATGACCGTAAAGCACGCGCCGCTCGGCCAATCCCTTGGCCCGCGCTGTGATGACATATTGCTTGTTGATCTCCTCCAGGAAGGAATTCTTGGTCAACATGGTCAGCGTGGCGAAACCGCCGATCATCATGGCGGTGATCGGCAAGATCAGATGCCAAAAATAATCGCCGATCTTGCCGAGGAGCGAAAGCTCGCTCCAATTCGGCGAGACAATGCCGCGCAAGGGGAACCAATCGAGGTAGGATCCGCCCGCGAACAGCACGACCAAAAAAATTGCGAACAGGAAGCTCGGAATCGAATAACCAATGGCGATGACCGTGCTGGTCCATAAATCGAAGCGCGTGCCATCCCTGACCGCCTTTCTGATGCCGAGCGGAATGCACACAAGATAGGTGAGAATCGTCGTCCACAGCCCAAGCGAGATCGACACCGGCATTTTATCGAGCACGAGATCCACGACGCGGCGATCGCGGAAGAAGCTCTTGCCGAAATCGAAGCGGACATATTGCCCGAGCATCTGAAAGAAGCGCTCATGAACCGGCTTGTCGAAGCCATAAAGCTTCTCGATGTCCTTGATCAAATTGGGCGGCAGGCCGCGCGCGCCGCGATATTTGCTATTCGCCTCGGCGGCCGCGTTGGCGCCGGCGGCATTTTGCGCGCCCGACACTTCAGCGCCCGATGAGCCGCCAATCCGCGCGGTTGCCTCGACCGCGGTGCCGGTGAGCTTGGCGATCAATTGCTCGACCGGGCCGCCCGGCGCCACCTGGATGATCGCAAAATTGATCACCATGATCCCGAACAGCGTCGGAATGATCAGCAGCAGACGGCGGATGATATAGGCGAACATGACGTGGCTTCGCGTCCCCTTCTACTCGGTCTTGAGCAAAGCGGCGCCCTCGGCGATGGCCTTCTCCTTGGCCGGATTGATCCACCACGCATCGATAAAGCCGAGACCGTATTTCGGGCTAATCTTCGGGCGCTCGAAAATATCCCAATAGGCGATACGAAATGTCCGGATATGCCAATTTGGAACCACGTAATAGCCAAACAACAATACCCGATCGAGCGCGCGCGTCGCGGTGATCAGAGATTTGCGATCCTTGGCCGCGATGACATGCTCGATCAGAATATCGATCGCTTTGGATTTGATCCCGACCACATTGCCGGAATCCGGCGCATCGGCCGCCTTGCTCGACCAATAATTGCGTTGTTCATTGCCCGGCGAGAGCGATTGGCCAAACGATTGAACCACCATGTCGAAATCGAACTTCCGAAGGCGTTCGACATATTGGGAGGAGTCAACCACGCGCAATTTGCATTCAATGCCAAGGCGCGCCAGGCTCTTGGCATAGGGGCCGACGATGCGCTCAAAGCCCGGGCTTCCCATCAGAAACTCGAATTCCATCGGTCGGCCGGTCTTGGGGTCGATCCGTTTCTTGTCCTTGACCACATAACCCGCCGCATCCAAGAGCGCCGCCGCGTTTTTCAAATTCGCGCGGTTGTTGCCCGAACCATCGGTTGCGGGCGCCTTGTATTCCTGCGTGAGAGGCTCAGGCGGCAGATCGGCCTTGAGCGGCTCAAGAAGCGCGAGTTCCTCCGCGCTCGGCAAGCCCGATGACGCTAATTCGGAATTGGAGAAATAGCTCTCCGTCCGCGTGTACTGGCCATAGAAAAGATTCTTGTTCGCCCATTCGAAATCGAACGCCTGAATCAACGCCTGACGCACGCGCACATCGGCGAACAAAGACCGACGGATATTGACGGCAAAACCCTGCATGCCGGTCGGCAATTCGTGACGCAATTCCTCCTTGATCGTGAGCTTTCGGTCGAAATTTGGGCCGACATATTGCGTCGCCCATTCCTTGGCGGAATTTTCGACACGAAAATCATATGCGTGCGCCTTAAAAGCCTCGAGCGCGACCGTCGGATCGCGGAAATAGTCATAACGGATGAGATCGTAATTATATCGCCCGCGTTGGCGCGGAAAATTGGCGCCCCAATAATCCTTGACGCGCTCATAAGTGATCGAGCGCCCGCTTTCAACCTTGGACACTTTATAAGGCCCGCTGCCGAGCGGCGGCTGGAGCGTGGTCTCGTCGAATTTGTGCGCGGTGTAATAAGCCTTCGAGATGATCGGCAATTGGCCGATGATCAGCGGCAGCTCGCGATTCTCGCCGCCCGAGAAACTGAATTTAACGCGCCGCTCGCCCAAATCCTCGGCTCTATCTACGTTCGCGTAATAGAGCCGATAATTCGGGCTGCCCTGGGTCTTCAGCGTCTCCAGAGAAAAAATCACATCGGCGACGGTAATCGGCGTGCCGTCATGCCAGCGCGCTTCGGCGCGCAGCGTGAAGATCACCCAAGAGCGATCGGCCGGCATCTCGATCCTCTCGGCGATCAAGCCATATTCCGAGAACGCCTCGTCGCTTGATGGTTCCATCAGCGTCTCGAAAACCAAATTGATTCCGTCGGCCGCGACACCCTTGATGATAAAAGGGTTCAAATTGTCATAGGTACCGACCGAGGCCAGCCTGAGCGTGCCGCCCTTGGGCGCATCGGGGTTGACATAGTCAAAGCCCTGATCGGGCCCATATTTGAGATCGCCATGCATGGCGATGCCGTGGCTGACATAGAGACCATCATCGGCGAGCGCGAACGCCGAACCGAAACTCAACCCCAAGGCCGCAGCGAGACAGGCAAATCGGCGATACAGGCGCAAACGCATCAAGCAAGACTCCTCTAGGCGCCGCGAATCCTGACGCCGCGTCAATCTATCCGCTTCCCCGCCGCGCTCAATGCCGCCTCTTTCGCCGGATCGACCCACCACGTGTCGAGGCCAAGGCTATAAAGCGGCGCTTTTGCCGGGCGGCCAAATTTGTTCCAATAGATCAAATCATACCGGCCCTTATACCATTGCGGCACCATGTAGTGCCCGAACAGCAAAACGCGATCGAGCGCGCGCGTGGCCGCAAGCAAGGCCGGCCGATCGGCGGCGCCCAGCACCGTCTCGATCAGCGCATCGACGACCTCGTTCTTGATGGCGGCGAGATTGCGACTGCCATCGTGGCTGGCCGCGGCCGAGCCGAAATAGCCGCGCAGCTCGGCGCCGGGCGAGAGCGATTGAACATAACGCTGAATGATGAGGTCGAAATCGAACGTCTTGAGGCGATTCTCGTATTGGGCCGGATCAACCAGGCGAAGCGTGGTGACGAAACCGAGCTTTTCAAGATTGCGCGCATAGGGCGCGATGATCCGCTCGAAGGCGGGTTCAAAATAAAGAAACTCAAGCTTGAACGGCTCGCCGGTTGATGGCTCGAGCAACTTGCCACCCGCCACGCGCAGGCCGGCTTCGCTCAGCAGTTTTCTAGCGGCACGTAGATTGGCGCACGCCTCACCCGAGCCGTCGGTCGCGGCCGGCGTGAACGCCGTGTTGAACAACTCAGCCGGCAGCTTGGCGCGGAAGGGGTTGAGCAGCGCGAGCTCGTCCGCCTCGGGTAGGCCGCGCGCTGCCAGTTCGGAGTTTTCAAAAAAGCTCGCCATGCGTTTATATTGCTCGTGGAACATCGTCTGGTTGGTCCACTCGAAATCAAAGGCGAGGTCGAGCGCCTGACGCACGCGTCGGTCGGCGAATTTGGCGCGCCGCGTGTTGATGAAAAACGCTTGCACGCCGGAAGGGGTGTTGTCCGCCAGGCTCTCTTTCACGATATGACCTTCGGCGATCTCGGGCAGGTCATAGCCGGTCACCCAGGTCTTCGATGTGAATTCCTCGTGCCAGTTGAACGCCCCCGCCTTGAACGCCTCGACCAACACCGTGCGGTCGCGATAATAGTCATAGCGGATGGTGTCGAAATTGTGCCGGCCGATGCGAACCGGCAATTGCGCCGCCCAATGATTGGGCACGCGCTCATAAACGATGCTGCGCCCCGGATCGGCCGATTTGACTCGATAGGGACCGCTGCCAAGGGGCGGTTCGACGGTGGTCTGATTGAATTTGTGCTTGCTGTAATAGGCCTTCGACAGAATCGGCATGGCGCCAACGAGCAGCGGCAATTTGCGATTTTCGATCGTACGGAAGCGGAAGCGCACGGCATTCGGCGCCAGCGCCTCGGCCGCCACGACATCGGCATAAAGTATCTGGAAGGTCGGGTTGCCCTCCTTGAGCAGCGTCTCATAGGAGAACACCACGTCGGCCGCCGTGATCGGCATGCCGTCATGAAAGCGCGCCATCGGATTCAAGATGAATGTCACCGACCGACGATCGGGCGCCAGCGTGACGCTCCGTGCGATCAGACCATAGGCCGCATCGGGTTCGTCTTGCGAAGGCTCCAGCAGGGATTCGAAAACAAACTGGTCCACGCCCTCGGCCGGCACGCCCTTCAAGATGAAGGGGTTGAGACTATCGAAGGTGCCGTCGAGACCGCGACTATAGGTGCCGCCCTTCGGCGCATTCGGGTCGACATAATCGAAATGCTCGAAATCGGCGTCATAGTTGAGCGGCCCGAACAGCGAAAGGCCATGGCGCGAGCTGCCGTCATCCGCCGTTGCGGAGGCGTAGGCAAGAAACAACGCGGCGAGACCCACGCCTAGCGCACGCCCCACCTCAAAGAGTCGCTTTTTCATCCGTCCAGGCAAATGAACCGCGTCGCAAGCAAACAAGCGGGTCATCGGGCGACTCGGGATCATGTCGACACTTTGCCCTGTGGCGCCCCTATTGAAAAGCGATGGGCCGTCTTTAAGCGCGATAACGCTCGCCAAACGCCTTGCGCGCCGCATCGAACTGAGCGCGGAGCGGAATCATCAGATCGCGAACGGCCTCGATCGGCTCGGATTTAGCCGCGGCCTGAATGGCGCGCGCTTGAGCCGCCAATTGACGCGCCCCCAGATTGCCGGAGGACGATTTCAGATCATGCACCTCGGCGCCCACTTTAACGATGTCGCCCGCGGCGATAGCGCGGTCAAGCGCATCGAGATGTTGCCCGGTCGTCTCCAAAAAGGCCTTAACGAGCTCGATGACGCCGGCCTTGCCGAGCCAGCGCTCAAGCGCATCGAGCACGGCCTGATCGAGCACTGGCAAGCCGTGAGCGGCACCAAGGCGAGCCGATCCCGCCCCAAGCCCCGGCTCGGTTGTCCGGCGAAGCCAATGCAGCATGGTGTTCTTCAGACGCTCGGGCTCGATCGGCTTCGGGACGAAATCATCCATGCCCGCGGCCTTGTATTTTTCCTCATCGCCCGCCATCGCATGAGCCGTCACAGCGATGATCGGCAGCCAGGCGGCGGCATCGCCGAGCTCCCGAATGGCGCGGGTGGCGCTGATGCCATCCATCACGGGCATCTGAACATCCATCAACACCATATCGATACCGCCCGCCTTGACCCGCTCAACCGCCTCCGCGCCGTCGTTGGCGACGACCGTCGAACAACCCAGCCGCTGCATGAGGGCGACGGCCAGTTTCTGATTGACCGGGTGGTCCTCGGCGATCAGCACGACCGGCACGCGGCCAATTGCCTCTTTGAGGCTATGAATGGTGATCAATTGGCCGGATTTCTTGCGGCCAATGTCCATCTTGTTCTCGAAATACCGCAGGCATCGCAGCATAATTTCGGCGTCGAGCGGCTCGCTCAAATAGGCCGAGAAGCCGAGAGACTTGCTGCGCGCGGCATCGCCGCGTAGCCCGCTACGGATCAACAGGATAAGGGGACAGTTCTCAAAAGCGCGATTCGCCTTTACGCGTCGAGCGAATTCGGCCGCGTCGTCCGCCAGGGCCTCCGCCGCGTAGATCACCACCGGCCTGCGGCCACCTTCATCCACCATCGCTTGCAGTCGATCGAGCGCGTCACGGGTAGACGACACGATTTCCGCCTTTGCGCCGGCGTCCTGTAGCCCCTCGATCAGACTCTGGCGTTCGCTCAATGCCGTGCCGGTCATCACGATGCGCGTGCGCGACAAATCGGCGACCAGCGCCGGGGCTTTGTCGGCTTGCGCGGGTTGACACGGAATCTCAAGACGAAAGACGCTGCCTTCGCCGAGCGTGATCTCAACACCGATCGTGCCACCCATCATGATGGCCAGGCGATGGCAAATCGAAAGGCCTAGACCTGTCCCGCCATAGACTCGGGTGTTCGAAGAATCGAGTTGCGAAAATCCTTCGAAGATTTTGGCCCGATCCGCCTCGGCGATACCGATCCCGGTATCGCGGACCTCGAACCGAAGCATGGCGCCATTGGGTGCCCCGGCTTCGATCAACGAGACATGAAGCGATACCGAACCCTTTTTTGTGAATTTGATCGCGTTGCCGATCAGATTGCTCACGACTTGCCGGACTCTGGCCGGATCGCCCATCAAACGATCCGGTACATCGGGCGCGATCTCAGTGCGGAAGGTCAGTCCTTTTTCGCGCGCCTGGCCGTCGAAGCCCTGCGCGATACCGCCGACCAACACAGCCAGATCGTAAGCGATGCGTTCAAGTTCGAGCCGGCCGCCTTCCATCCTGGAGAAATCGAGCACGTCATTGATGACCGTGAGCAACGCATTGGCAGACTCGACAGCAGTTTCCGCATAGTCGCGTTGATTGGCGTCGAGTTCGCCCGCGAGCAACAATTGCAGCATGCCGAGCACGCCATTCAAGGGCGTGCGCACTTCATGACTCATCGTGGCGAGGAAATTGGATTTGACCGCATTAGCCCGCTCGCTTTCATCGCGCGCGAAGGCCAAGGCATGGGTCAATGAATTGAGGTCGGCCGATTGTAGCGCGGGTTGCGCGCCGGCGCCGCTGGGCGCTGCAGCACCCTGGGTCAAGTCGTCGCAAAGAACGAGAGCGCGCGGCCCGACAATGTCCCCACCACTAACGCCGGGTTCGAGCGGCTCGACCTGGGCGCGTAATTTAACCGCCGCCTTGCTTGTGCTTTCGAGCACGACATCCGCGCTCATCGCTTCGCCCCGCGCGATCGATGCGACCAACGCCTCGTCCTTGGCGCCAACACCAAAAACATGCGCCAGCGTGAGGGCTCGGCTGTCGGTAACATCAGGGCAGACTTGGGCGGCCAACCGAACGAAGGCTTGATTGGCATAGGCCAGCCGCCCGCTCGCATCGCTCAACGCCATAGGTTTTCGCACCATGTCGAACGCCTGCCACGCGCAAGGCTGCAGCCGCGCCGAGGCTGGACTGGCCGCTTGCGCCGCCATTCTTGGCGCCGAAGCGGGCTCTGGCCGGTCTATTTTAGCGGCCGGTATTTTGGCGGGTTCTTTCACGTAGGCGAGCCCATACCATTGGAATGGCATTATTTCGCGGCCCTATAGAAATAGTCACTTATAGTTAATAAGACATGAAGGTTGGGCCGGGTTTGCCGGTGGATGGCAAGAACCGATCGGCTCATAATGGGGCCATGACACGCTATCCTGAGAGCGGCGGGCCGATCCGCCGGCATATCCCAGAGGGCGACAACCTCCCGCGCCTGGTGTGCGATACCTGCGGTTTCATCCGCTATGACAATCCCAAGATCGTGGTCGGCTCGGTTGCCAGCCTGAACGACGGACGAATTCTTTTGTGTCGGCGCGCGATCGAGCCGCAATCGGGCTTCTGGACCATCCCGGCCGGCTATATGGAGGAGAACGAGACCGCCGAGGCCGGCGCGCTGCGCGAGGCGCGCGAGGAAGCCGGCGCCGCGCTTGAAATCGAGGGCCTGCTCGCGGTGTACAACGTGCCGCGCATCAGCCAGGTGCAGCTGATTTTCCGCGCCCGGATGGCCGACGAGCTTCTCGCCATCGGACCGGAAAGCCTGGAGGCCCGGTTTTTCACCTGGGATGAGATTCCGTGGGATGCCCTTGCCTTCCCCTCGGTGATTTGGGCGCTCAGCCATCACCGCGCCGCCCAGGGCCGGCCGCTCGGCGCGCCCTATGGCAATCCCACCGGCCAAACCAGCGACTTCGCGCGTGGCCACGCCGCGCCTAGGCCTGGCGACTAATTCAGCCCTAAGAGCGCACGGGCGAAGCCCTCGGCCTCGAACGGCCTCAAATCGTCGATCCCCTCGCCAACGCCAATGGCGACAATCGGCAAGCCAAAGCGCTGGGCGAGTGCGACCACCACGCCGCCTTTGGCCGTGCCGTCGAGCTTGGTCATCACCAGGCCATCGATCTTGACGGCCTCTTTGAACACCTCGACCTGGTTGTGCGCGTTCTGGCCCGTCGTCGCATCGAGCACCAGGAGCCGCGTGTGCGGCGCGCTCGGGTCCACCTTCTTCAACACGCGGTCGATCTTCTTCAACTCGTCCATCAAATGCGCCTTATTTTGCAAGCGCCCGGCGGTATCGATGATCATCACATCGGCGCCCTTTGCCTTCGCTTCCATATAGGCATCGAAGGCAAGACCGGCGGCATCCGCGCCGGCTTCGGCGCGCGCGATCACGGGGCAATTGGCGCGGTGCCCCCAAATCTTCAATTGCTCAACCGCGGCGGCGCGGAACGTATCGCCCGCCACTAGAATCACCGAATGACCCTCGGCCTTGAGTTGATGCGCGAGCTTACCGATCGTCGTGGTCTTACCCGTGCCATTGACCCCGGCGACCAAAATCACATGAGGCTTGTGCGCCGGATCGATCGCCAGCGAGCGCGCAACCGGCTCCAAAATACGCGCGACCTCACCAGCCAGCGCCGTGCGCACGTCTTCATCGCTTACTTCACGACCGAGTTTTTGTTTGGCGAGCGCTTCGACCAATTCCTCGGCGGTCGCGACGCCGAGATCAGCCGCGATCAACGCCTCTTCCAGCTGATCGAGCATCGCGCGGTCGAGCGTGCGCCCGGTGAAGATCGCGCCGATCGAGCCGGTCAGGCCTTGCGCGGTTTTGGCGAGGCCCGCCTTCAGACGCGCGAAGAAGCCGCCTCTGCGGCCAGCCTTCTCGGTCGCTTGGCTCATGCGATTACGGTCGATAACGCGACCAACCCCTCGCCCCTTGTGGGAGAGGGAGGGGCCCAGCGCGAAGCGCTGGGAGGGTGAGGGGATTGAGGCCGGCAAAGCAAATTAGCCGGCATGTCACGAGCCCCCCTCACCCGCCGCTGCGCGGCGACCTCTCCCACCAGGGGAGAGGTGAATACTTTCTTCGCACATTTTGGCGACCAACCAACCGCCGTCACGCGCGGTCGCGATGGCTGAGACAATCTCGCCCGACGCATAGTCACGTCCCTCGACGCGCACCGGCAAATAATGCTCGCTACGGCCCTCGCCATCGCGTTCGATCAGGACCGAAACGGTCTTTCCAATCATATCATCGAGCGCGTCGCGCAAACGTTCCTCGCCGCGCGCGCGCAATCGTGCCGCGCGCGCCTTGCGCAGCGCGACCGGCAATTGCGGCATGTGTGCCGCCGGCGTGCCCGGCCGCGACGAATAGGGGAAGACGTGCAAATAATCGAGCCGTGCTTCATCGACCAGGCGCAGCGTATTGTCGAACATGGCATCGGTCTCGGTCGGAAAGCCCGCGATCAGATCGGCGCCAAACTTCATCTCAGGGCGCCGCTCATGCAGCCGCTCAACCAGCGCGATCACATCGGCGCGATTATGGCGGCGCTTCATGCGCTTCAAGATCATGTCATCGCCGGCCTGCACGCTGAGATGCAAATGCGGCATCAGGCGCGGCTCGTTACACAACAGACTCTCGAGCTCATCATCGATCTCGACCGGATCGATCGATGAGAGACGAAGGCGCGGCAATTCAGGCACGGCCGCCAGCAAGCGACGCACCATCTGGCCAAGCGGCGGTTTGCCCGGCAAATCCGCGCCATAGGCACCAAGATCGATGCCCGAGAGCACGACCTCAGGATGACCATGCTCGACCAGATTTCGAATCTCGCGCGCGATTTCGCCGATCGGAACGCTGCGGCTCGGGCCCCGACCAAAAGGAATGATGCAAAAGGTGCAGCGATGATCGCAGCCGTTTTGCACTTGCACGAACGCCCGCGCGCGATTTTCGAAGCCCGCGATCAAATGCGAAGCCGTCTCGCGCGCCATCATCACGTCATTGACCACAACGCGTGTCGTCACGCTCGGCATGAAGCTCGCTGTGTCGAGCTTGTCGAGATTGCCGATCACCCGATCAACCTCGGGCATCGCGGCATAGCGCGTGGGATCGACTTGCACGCCACAACCGGTAACGATGATGCGCGCGTCGGGCCGCTCGCGCCGCGCGCGACGGATCGCCTGGCGCGCCTGGCGCTCGGCCTCGGCGGTGACCGCACAGGTATTGACGATCACCGCGTCCTCAAGCCCCGCCTCGCCCGCTTTGGCGCGCATGACCTCGGCCTCATAGGCGTTCAGCCGGCAGCCGAAGCTAATAACGTCGAGCGCGCTCATGACGCCGCCCCATTCGGCAACACGCCGGTGAAACTGGTCGCGACCGGCCCCGCCATCATCACATGATCATCGGCGCGCCACTCGATCTCAAGCGGCCCGCCATCGAGGATCAGCGTCGCCTTGCGCTCGGCGAGGCCGCGTCGCACCGCCGCGACCAACGCCGCGCACGCACCCGTGCCGCACGCGAGCGTCAGCCCCGCGCCGCGCTCCCACACACGAAGCCGAATACGCGTGCGATCGAGCATTTGCGCGATGCCGATATTGGCACGCTCTGGGAACAGCGGATCATGTTCAAGCGCAGGCCCCAGCGTCGCGATATCGATCGCCTCGACATCGCCAACAAAAAACACCGCATGCGGATTGCCCATGCTGACCCCGACCGGATCGCGCAATGGTCCCCGCGCGAGATCGAGGTGCAGCGTATCCATCGCGCGGGCGAGCGGAATTTGCTGCCATTCAAGGCGCGGCGCGCCCATATCGACAGCAATGCGCCCCTGCCCGCGCGCCTCGGCCGCGAGCAAACCTGCCTTGGTCTCGATCATGACGGTGGCGCGCTTGGTCTCGCCCATTAGGAGCGACGCAACGCAACGTGAGGCATTGCCGCACGCCGCAACCTCGCCGCCATCGGCGTTATAAATACGCATGAAGGCATCGGCGCCCTTGGCCTGCGGTGCCTCGATCTCGATCAATTGATCGCAGCCAATGCCGGTGCGCCGATTGGCGATCGCACGCACCTCATCGGCACTCAGGCGCAAGGCCTTGGCGCGGGCATCGATGACCACGAAATCATTGCCGAGCCCGTGCATCTTTATAAATGGCGTGCCAGACATGGTGGGGTTATAGGGCGCGGTCGGCGCGGCGTCCACCGTGGGCGAGTGCTAAGTGCCCCGCTCCTCCGGTCCGTCGCCACCTCGCTCGATATCGACCGGTTTGAGCACTGCGACAGGTTTGCCGCGTTTGGTGATGACGTATTTGACGCGCGTGGCCTGCACCTCGTTGAACAAACGGAGGCAATGCGTTCTAAAGTGCGCGGCCGTGATCGTGCGGACGAGAGGGCTCGCGTTCTCCATCGCCATAACCATACCGCGTTAATTGGTAGAAGCAGACTAATGAGTGGCCGGTAGTGCTTCAGCCTGACAGGCTCGTCCTTCGACAAGCTCAGGACGAGGCCCAATACAAAAACCCTCATGCTGAGCCTGTCGAAGCATGAGGGTAAACTGGCTCAATACCGCGCCACCATCAATTGACTAAGTCCTTGTCCCCGCCTACATTCCGCCCTCTCTGAGCTTTGAGAGCGACCGCCTCCGAGGAGGCCCGTCAGCCCGCGAGATTCGCGCGCTGGCGCTTTTTTGTTTTGGATCAACGGATTAGCCTGTGTTCGATAGCCTGACCACCAAGCTCAACGCCGCCTTCGAGCGGCTGACGCGGCGCGGCGCCCTCTCCGAGGCCGACGTGACCGAGGGCCTGCGCGAGGTGCGCGTGGCGCTCCTGGAGGCCGATGTCGCGCTTCCGGTGGTCAAGGATTTCGTCGCCCAGGTCAAGGAAAAGGCCATCGGGCAGGATGTTTTGCGTTCGGTCACGCCGGGCCAGCAAATCATCAAATTGGTCCACGACCATCTAATCGAGGTGCTGGGGGCGGATGAGTCCGAGCTCGCGCTCGCGGTTGAGCCGCCGGCGGTGATTTTGATGGCGGGCCTGCAAGGCTCGGGCAAAACCACCACCAGCGCCAAGCTCGCGCTTCGCCTGCTGCGCCAAAGAAAGTCGCGCTGCCTGCTGGCCTCGCTCGATACCAACCGCCCGGCCGCGATGGAGCAGCTTGCCGTGCTCGGCAAACAGGCCGGCATCGACGTGCTGCCGATCGTCGCCGGCCAAAATGCACTGACCATCGCGAAGCGCGCGCATGAAACCGCGCGGCTCGAAGGCTATGACGTCGTCATCCTCGATACCGCTGGGCGGCTTCACGTCGATGAGGATTTGATGACCGAGGTCGCCGCGGTCCACACCGCGATGCGGCCGATCGAGACCCTGCTCGTGGTCGACGCCTTGACCGGCCAGGATGCGGTCAATGTCGCGCGCCAATTCAAGGCGCGCCTGCCGATCACCGGCATCGTGTTGACCCGCGTCGATGGCGATGGAAGGGGCGGCGCCGCCCTTTCCATGCGCGCGGTCACCGGGTGCCCGATCAAGCTGATGGGTGTCGGCGAAAAATTGGACGCGCTCGAAGCGTTTCACCCCGCCGGCATCGCCTCGCGCATTCTCGGCATGGGCGATATCGTTTCGCTGGTCGAAAAGGCGCAAGCCACGATCGACCAGAAAGAAGCCGAGCGCTTCGCCGCCAAGGTGCAAAAGGGCGCGTTCGATCTCGACGATCTGGCCAAGCAGATTCAGCAGATGAAAAAAATGGGCGGCATGGATGGCCTGATGGGTCTCCTGCCCGGCGTCGGCAAGGTCAAGAAGCAACTCGCCGCGGCCAATGTCGATGATTCGATGTTGGCCCGCCAACTCGCCATCATTCAGTCGATGACCAAGACCGAGCGACGCAACCCGAAGGTGCTGAACGGCTCGCGCCGGCGCCGCATCGCGAGCGGCTCGGGCACCACGATCCAAGAGGTCAATCGCCTCTTGAAGCAATTCCAGCAGATGAGCGACATGGTCAAGAAAGTCGGCAAAATGGGCATGAAGGGCATGTTGCGCGGCCTGCCGGCGGGCTCGTTGCCGACCGGCTTTCCACGCGGCGGCCTGTCATGACTCGCCTCGAAATCACACGCACAACACACAACACAAGGATGATCCCAATGAAGCTGAGAAGGAATTTGACCGCATGAGCCTCAAGATTCGCATGTCGCGCGCGGGCGCGAAGAAACGGCCGTTCTACCGCATCGTGGTGGCTGATTCGCGCATGGCGCGCGACAGCAAGTTCATCGAGCGGCTCGGCACCTATGACCCCATGTTGATGCGCGACAATCCAGATCGCGTGAAACTCAATGTCGAGCGCATCAAGCATTGGCTCGGCGTCGGCGCCAAGCCATCCGATCGCGTGGCGCGTTTTTTGGCCGAGGCGTCGCTCGCGCCGGCCCCGGCCCGTCATGAATCGCCGCAGAAATCGAAACCCAAGGCGAAGGCGCAAGAACGCCTGAAGGCCGCGGCCGATAAGGCGACCGCCGCCGAAGCGGCTGCCGCTGCAGCCGCCGCCGCACCCGCCGAAGCAGCGCCGGCTGAAGGAGCCAGTTGAGTTGTTGGCCCAAGCCATGACCGAACACGCGCGACCGACCCGCAAGCCTGCGGCCGGCCTCGTTTGCTTGGGCGAGGTGCTGGGCCCGCATGGCGTCAAGGGCGCGGTGCGCGTGAAGAGCTTCGCGGCGGCGCCGGCCGATCTCGTTGCCTATGGTGCGCTGGTCGATGCATCGGGCACGCGGCGCTTCGCGCTCACCTTGATTGGTGAGAGTCGCGGCGCGTTGATCGCGCGCTTCGAGGGTGTTGATGATCGCGATGGCGTGGAGGCCTTGCGCGGCCTCCGGCTTTACGTGCCAAGGCGGGCCATGCCCGCGCCTGAGCCCGAAAGCTATTATCAGACCGATCTGATCGGGCTTCGCGTGATCGACAAAGCGGGCCAAGCGATTGGCACGGTGCGCGCCGTGCTCGATCTGCCAGCCGGCGCGGTGATCGAAATCGCGCGCGCGGATGGCGGCGAACTTTTGCTCGCCTTCACGGACGCAACGGTACCCTCGATCGATCTTGAGGCCGGCCTGATGGTGGTCGATCCGCCCGAGGAGGTCGAAGCTCGATGAGCGAGACCAACTCAAACGCGCTCCCACGTGCGCCCTGGCAGGCCCGCGTGCTGACGCTGTACCCGGAGATGTTTCCGGGGCCGCTCGGCTTCGCGCTGGCGGGCCGCGCGCTGAACGAGGGCCTGTGGTCGCTCGAAGCGTTCGATATTCGCCGCTTCGCGCGTGATCGCCATGGCTCGGTCGATGACGCGCCGTTTGGCGGCGGGCCCGGCATGGTGATGCGCGCCGATGTGGTGGCGGACGCGATCGATGCGGCTCGCCTGCCCGCGCCGGCGCCTTTGGTCTATCTCTCCGCGCGCGGCCGCATGTTGACCCAGGCGCGCGCGCGCGAACTCGCCGCCGGCCCCGGCGTCACGCTGATCTGCGGTCGCTTCGAAGGCGTCGACCAGCGCGTCATCGAGGCGCGCGAGGTCGAGGAAGTTTCGATCGGCGATTACGTTCTGTCCGGCGGTGAAATTGCCGCGCTCGCCCTCTTGGATGCGTGCGTGCGTCTCCTGCCCGGCGTGATTGGCCGCGCTGAATCGCTGACCGAGGAAAGCCACGAAGCCGGCCTCCTCGAATACCCCCATTACACGCGGCCGCAAACATTCGAAGGCCGCGCCGTTCCCGAGGTTCTGCTGTCCGGCAATCACGAGCGGATCCGCTTGTGGCGCCGGGCCGAGGCCGAGCGCACCACGCGCGAACGCCGCGCCGACCTCTGGTCAAATTATGCCGCAACCCGCGCGTCACGCGCCTGAGCTTGAAGGGGCCAAAGCCATGAACATGATTGAACAACTTGAAAAAGAAGCGGTCGACAAGCTCGCCGCGGTGCGCGCCATTCCGCCATTCCAACCCGGCGATACGGTGCGCGTGAAGATCAAGGTCGTCGAAGGCACGCGCGAACGCGTTCAGGCCTTCGAGGGCGTCTGCATCGCCCGGCGCAATCGCGGCCTCAATTCAGCCTTCACGCTGCGGAAGATTTCTTATGGTGAGGGCGTCGAACGGGTCTTCCCGCTCTATTCGCCACGCCTCACCGCGATCGAAGTCATCAAGCGCGGCGATGTGCGGCGCGCGAAGCTCTATTATCTGCGCGGGCGGCGCGGCAAATCGGCCCGCATCACCGAGCGGCGCGACGACGCACACGAAAAGGCTGCGTCGGCAAGCACCAAGGAATAGAACGTTTCAGTCCTCATGGTTCGACAGGCTCACCATGAGGACCGCTATGAAGGCCTCATCCTGAGCCTGTCGACCTGCCTGCCTCCGCCGAAGCGGCTTCGCTTCGGCGGAGGCAGGAGGATGAGGCCATGACACGGGCACTTATTTATGACTCAGCCACGCACGCTATTTGACAAGATCTGGGAAAGCCATGTTGTCGCGGAGAACGCTGACGGCACGACGATCCTTTATATCGATCGCCACCTCGTTCATGAGGTGACCAGCCCGCAGGCCTATGAGGGCTTGCGCGTGTCGAACCGGCGCGTGCGTCGCCCCGACGCCACGCTTGCCGTGCCCGATCACGCGATCCCGACCAAGGACCGCGCCAAGGGCATCAAGGAAGCCGATGCGCGCCTTCAAGTCGAAACCCTGATCGAGAACTGCCGAGATTTCGGTGTCGAGCTGATCGATTTGATGGACGTGCGCCAAGGCATCGTCCACATCATCGGCCCCGAGCAAGGCGTCACTCTGCCGGGCGTCACGCTGGTGTGCGGCGATTCGCATACCGCGACGCATGGCGCGTTCGGCGCGCTCGCCTTTGGCATCGGCACGTCCGAGGTCGAGCATGTGCTGGCGACGCAAACGCTCGTGCAGAAGCGGCCGAAGAACATGCGCATCACGGTCGAGGGCGCCTTGCCGCGCGGTATCACCGCGAAGGATTTGATTCTCGCGATCATCGCCAAGATCGGCACCGCCGGCGGCACCGGTCATGTGGTCGAATATGCCGGCCCGGCCATTCGCGCGCTTTCGATGGAAGGGCGCATGACCGTCTGCAACATGACGATCGAGGCCGGCGCGCGCGCCGGGTTGATCGCGCCCGACGAAACGACGTTTGCGTTCTTGAAGGGCCGCCCGCGCGCGCCCAAGGCCGGCGCGTGGGAACAAGCCGAGCGCTTCTGGCGCACGCTGCCCTCCGACCCAGGCGCAAATTATGACCGCGAAATCACGCTCGATGTGGCCTCGATCGCGCCGCAAGTCAGCTGGGGCACCTCGCCCCAAGACGTCGTGCCGATCGATGGCCGCGTGCCTGATCCCGCCAATGAGACCGATCCCGGCAGGCGCCGCGCGCTTGAGCGCTCGCTCGATTATATGGGCCTCAAGGCCAACATGAAGATGACCGACGTGAAGATCGACCGCGTCTTCATCGGCTCGTGCACCAATGGCCGGCTCGAGGATTTGCGCGCCGCGGCCGATGTGGTGAAAGGCAAGAAGGTCGCAAGCCATGTCGGCGCCATGGTCGTGCCGGGCTCGGGCCTGGTGAAAGAGGCCGCCGAGGCCGAAGGGCTCGATCGCATTTTCCTCGAGGCCGGCTTCGAATGGCGTGAGCCCGGCTGCTCGATGTGCATCGCGATGAACCCCGACAAACTCGCACCCGGCGAGCGTTGCGCCTCGACCTCGAACCGTAATTTCGAAGGCCGCCAAGGCCCGGGCGGACGCACCCACTTGGTCAGCCCGGCGATGGCGGCGGCGGCGGCGATTGCCGGCCACCTCGCCGACGTCCGCACGCTCAGCTGAACGGATCGACCATGGACAAATTCATCACGTTAAGCGGCATCGCTGCACCTTTACCGATCATCAACATCGATACCGACCAGATCATTCCGGCGCGCTATCTCACCACGATCGGGCGCACCGGGCTTGGTCGCGGTCTGTTTCATTCGATGCGCTATGAGGACGACGGCAGCAATCGCCCCGGCTTCGTGCTCAACCGCGCGCCCTATGACAAATCGAAAATCTTGGTCACGGGCGAGAATTTCGCCTGTGGCTCATCGCGCGAGCACGCGCCCTGGGCATTGATGGATTTCGGCATACGCTGCGTCATCGCACCGTCCTTCGCCGATATCTTTTTCAACAATTGCATGAAGAACGGCATTTTGTTGATCACGCTGCCGGCCGCGACGGTCGAGGCGTTGCAGGCGGAAATCGCGGCGCCCGCCAAGGCCTCGCTCACCGTGGATTTGCCGAAGCAGGAAATCCGCAAGGCCAATGGCGGCGTAATCGCGTTCGAGATCGATCAAGCGCGCAAACATCGCCTCTTGAACGGGCTCGACGATATCGGCCTCACGCTTGAAAAATCCGCCGCGATCGGCGGCTTCGAGGCCAAGCAGCGCGCTCAACAACCCTGGCTCTATCGGTAGACCATGCCCGCGAACAAAAAAATTCTGGTTTTGCCCGGTGATGGCATCGGGCCCGAAGTGATGCGCGAGACCGAGCGCGTGATGGATTGGCTCGCCAAGCGCCGGAGTTTCTCCTACGAGATCACACGCGGCCTGGTCGGCGGCTCCGCCTATGACGCCAAGGGCGTCTCGATCACCGACGAAACCGTAGCCGATGCCATGGCGGCGGATGCCGTGTTGTTCGGCTCGGTCGGCGGCCCGAAATGGGACAATGTGGCACGTCAGCACAGGCCCGAGGCCGGCCTGCTGCGCCTGAGAAAAGACCTCGATCTGTTCGCCAATCTTAGGCCCGCGATCGTGTTCGATTTCATGCTCGACGCCTCGACCTTGAAGCCCGAGGTGGTCAAGGGGCTTGATCTCATGATCATTCGCGAGCTCACGAGCGGCGTTTATTTCGGCGAGCCGCGCGGCAGCTTCAAAAAGCCTGACGGCACGCGCTATGCCATCGACACGCAGTATTATACCGCGCCCGAAGTCGAGCGCGTCGCGCGCGTCGGCTTCGAGCTGGCCAAGAAGCGCGGCAACAAGCTGCATTCGATCGAGAAGGCGAATGTGATGGAGACCGGCGTCTTTTGGCGCGCCGAGGTCACGGCCCTGCACAAGAAGGACTATGCCAGCGTCGAACTGCACCACATGTATGCCGACAATTGCGCCATGCAATTGGTGCGCAACCCGAAACAGTTCGACGTGATCGTCACCGACAATCTGTTCGGCGATCTTCTGAGCGATTGCGCGGCGATGCTCACGGGCTCGCTCGGCATGTTGCCGTCGGCCTCGCTGGGCTTGGCCGATTCAAGCGGCCGGCGGCGTGCGCTTTATGAGCCGGTGCATGGCTCGGCGCCCGATATCGCGGGCAAGAACCTGGCCAATCCGATCGCGCAACTTTTGAGTATGTCGATGATGCTGCGCTATTCGTTCGATGATGGCGCGAGCGCCGATCTGGTCGACGAAGCGATCCAACGCGTGCTGGCAAGCGGCGTGCGTACCGGCGACATCATGGCCCAAGGGGCACGCAAGGTTTCAACGGTTGAAATGGGCAGCGCGATTTTGGCCGAGCTCGACAAGCTCGTCTGAAGCGCGCCCGCGGAGTAGCGAATAATGGGTTATCGTGTAGCGGTCGTCGGCGCCACCGGCAATGTCGGGCGCGAGATTCTCAACGTGTTGTGGCAACGCGAATTCCCGGTCGATGAAGTGATCGCGCTGGCGAGCCGCGATTCGGCCGGCAAGGAAGTCTCGTACGGCGAAGGGCAGATCCTCACCGTCAAGGCGCTCGACACATTCGACTTCAAGGGCATCGATATCGGCCTGTTCTCGCCCGGCGCCTCGATCTCGAAGCTTCACGCGCCGCGCGCGGCGGCGGCGGGCTGCGTCGTCATCGACAACACCTCGCAATTCCGCATGGATGAAGACGTGCCTTTGATCGTGCCCGAGGTCAATGGCGACGCGCTGTCGCAATTCCGCCAGCGCAACATCATCGCCAATCCGAATTGCTCGACCATTCAAATGGTGATGGCGCTGAAGCCCTTGCATGATATCGCGCCCATCAAGCGCGTCGTGGTTGCGACCTATCAATCGACCTCGGGTAAGGGCAAGGCGGCGATGGATGAGTTGTTCGAGCAAACCCGCTCGATTTACATGAACCAGCCCAAGCAGCCCAAGGTCTTCACCAAGCGCATTGCGTTCAACGCGATTCCCCATATCGACGTCTTCATGCCCGACGGCTCGACCAAGGAAGAGTGGAAGATGGTGCACGAGACCCAGAAGATTCTCGATTCGTCGATCGAGGTCGCGGCGACGTGCGTGCGCATCCCCACCTTCATCGGCCATGCCGAGGTGGTCAATGTCGAGTTCCGCACGGCGATCAGCGAGGCCGAGGCGCGCGCGGCATTGCGCAAGGCCCCCGGAATCGAGGTGATCGACGATCGCAAGGACGGCGGCTATGCGACACCGGTCGATTGCGCCGGCGAAGACGCGACGTTCGTCTCGCGCCTGCGCAAGGACCCGACCGTGCCGCATGGCCTCCAAATGTGGGTGGTCTCGGACAATCTGCGCAAGGGCGCCGCGCTGAACGCCGTGCAGATCGCCGAAAATTTGATCCGCCTCTATTTGAAAAAGCCGCATTGAGGCGATGAGCGACCCGGCCGCCCCTCAATCGGCCGGCCCGGCGCCGGCGCGCGCGTCGGTTACGCACGACACCAACGCCCTTCATCGCGCTGCGATCGAAGCGCTGCAAGCGGGCCGCCTCGAAGAGGCGCTTGAGGGCTTAACCAAAGTGGTCGCGCTCAACCCGCGTTTGCTCACTGTCTACAATAATATGGGTGTCGCGTTGTATCGGCTCGGCCGCTTCGAGGCGGCGGCCGCCTGGTATCGCCGCGCGATGCAATTGGGTGATAAAGAGGCGCGCGGCAATCTCGGCGACGCCTATCGCAAGCTCGGTCGCCTCGCTGAGGCCGAGGCCTGCCAGCGCACGATCCTCACGAGCCGCCCCCGCGACCCGAACGCACTTTTTGCCCTGTCGCAAACGCTAAGGGATGCGGGCCGGATCGAGGAATCGCTCGCCTGCCATGACGAGCTCCTGAAGCATCATCCCAATCATGTACGCGGCGCCTGGAACAGGTCGCTCGTTCTGCTCCAGCTCGGCCGGTTCGGCGAGGGGTTCGCCGCCTATGAAGCGCGTTTCCGCCGCCCCGAAAGCCCCGCGCGAAAATTCGACGTGCCGCGCTGGACCGGTGAGCCGCTGGCCGGAAAAACCATCCTCATCCATGACGAACAAGGTTTTGGCGATTGCTTGCAATATGCGCGCTTCGTGCCCGTGGTCGCGGCGCGCGGTGGGCGCGTTGTGTTCGAATGCCAGGCCCCGCTCGTGCGCCTGATGCAGAAACTTGATGGTGTGGTCCAAATCATCGCGCGCGGCGCGCAACCACCACCCTTTGAGGTAGAGGCCCCGTTGCTTTCCCTGCCCGCCATACTCGGCACGCAAGGCGAAACCTTGCCCGCGCCGGAAGGCTATATCGCGCCACCTGACGATTTGGTCGCGCGCTTCACGCCCCTCACGGCACGCCCAGCCGGCACATTGAAAGTGGGCATCGTATGGGCCGGCCGACCCGAGCAACGCGACGACGCCAGACGCTCGGCCGGCCTGACCCCCTTTTCGGCGCTGATCGGCGTGCCGAACGTCGTCCTTTTCGGCCTCCAAGTCGGCCCGCGCGCGGCGGATATCAGCCGCCTCGGCTATGAAGGCCTGATCGCCGATCTGTCGCCTCATTTGGAGGATTTCGCCGCCACCGCCGCCGCGATCAAAACGCTCGATCTCGTGATCTCGATCGACAGCGCGGTCACCCATCTGGCCGGTGCCCTTGGCAAACCGGTCTGGCTGGCGCTGTCCTCGAGCGGCGATTGGCGTTATCTCAGCAATCGTGCCGATAGTCCATGGTATAAGAGCCTCCGAATTTTTCGCCAAGCGCGCTTCGGCGATTGGGAGAGCGTGTTCCGAGACATCGTAGCCGCGCTCGAATTATGCCAAGGTCTTAGCGGAGGCCGGCCCACATGAACGATCCGACGCCCCTCTCAAAACCTAAGAATAAGCTCGCGATCGCCTTTGAGCGGGCGCGTGACGCGCACCTCGCCGGCAGGCTCGATGAGGCCATCGGCCATTATCGCGATGTGTTGCGGCTGGCGCCCGAACATGGCGGCGCGCTCAATAATCTTGGCGTCGCGCTGAAGACGCAAAACCGCTTCGCCCCGGCAATCGCCTGCTATCGCCGCGCGCTCGCGACCAAGCCCGATGATGTTGGCCTCCTGACCAATCTCGGCAATGCGTTGCGTGGCCTCGGCCGCTTCGACGAAGCGAGAACGGTACTCAAGCGCGCTATGGTCTTGAATCCGCGCTCGGTCGATGCGCTCAACAACCTCTCGCTCACCTATAAGGGCGAGCGACAATTCAAGGAAGCCATCGATGGCCTGACCGAGGTGGTTCGCCTCAGGCCCTACGACGCCGAGGCGCATCTCGATTTGGCGCTGTCGCTGCTGCAAAGCGGCGAATACAGACGCGGCTTCGCTGAATATGAATGGCGCTGGCGGACCAAGGAATTGCCGCCGCGCAAATTCGACCAGCCCGCCTGGGACGGCAAGCCACTCGATGGCAAAACCATATTGCTCCACGCCGAACAGGGTTATGGCGACGCCATACAGTTCGCGCGCTATGTGCCGATGGTCGTGGCGCAAGGCGGCAAGGTCGTGCTCGAATGCCTGAACGGACTCGAGCGGTTGATGCAAAGCCTAGGCAGTGTCGACCACATCGTAACAAAGGGTGCGGTTCCGCCGCCCTTCGACGTGCAAGCGCCGCTGCTCTCACTGCCCCATTTGTTTGGCACCTCGCTCGAGACCATTCCCGCACCACCCCGTTATCTCAGCGCCGAGACCGAGCAGATCGCGCACTTTGGCGCGCGCCTCGCCGCGCCATCGGGCGTGCTGAAGGTCGGCATCGTGTGGGCCGGCAAGCCGAGCCATAAGAACGACTACAACCGAAGCGCCGGCTTCAGCCAGTTCATTGACTTATTGGGCATCGGCGGGGTCCGTTGGTACGGGCTTCAAGTCGGCCCGCGCGCGGCCGATATCGTGGCGCATGACTGCCAGGGTTTGCTCGAAGACCTGGCGCCCGAGCTCAATGATTTCGCCACCAGCGCAGCCGCGATCGAAAATCTTGACCTGGTGATTTCGGTCGATACCTCGGTTGCCCATTTAACCGGCGCGCTCGGCAAGCCGATCTGGCTCGCGCTCGCCTTTGGCGGCGAATGGCGCTACCCCGAGGGGCGCGAGGATAGCCCGTGGTATCCCTCGATGCGGCTCTTCCAGCAAACCCGATTCGGCGATTGGGACGGCGTGTTCCGTCGCATCGCCGAAAGCCTCCAAGCCAGAGAGGGCCTGGCGCAAGCATGAACGCGGGCGGGCGTCCGGGCCGCGAAGGGGCGCGATTGACGGCCCCGGGCAATGGGTCGTAAATTTCTGCCCGATTGGGATTCGCCCCGCGCCGCCGAGCCTGACGCGAGGTTGTCGGCGACGCCCGAATCCTGGTCGACGCTTCATCCAGCACCGGTCGCCCTGCCTTTACCCCAAGACCGCCCGTTGTGCGCGAATTAGGTCAATAACCATGGACAAGGCCTCGACGAGCAAAAGCGGCGTTCATGCACGCCGACCGCTCTCACCGCATTTGCAGGTCTATCGCCCGCAGCTCACTTCGGTGTTGTCGATTGTTCACCGCATGACCGGTGTGTTTTTGGCGAGCGCCGCCGCCATGCTGTGCTGCTGGCTGCTGACCGCCGCCGCGGGGCCTAACTATTACGCCTGGTCGATGTGGTTCCTGACCTCATGGGTCGGCTATGCGCTGCTCGTCATCTGGTCGTTTTGCCTGTTTTATCACCTGTGCAATGGCATCCGGCATTTGTTCTGGGATATCGGGATCGGCTTTTCCTTGCGCGCGACCTATGCCTCGGGCGCGCTGATGCTGGGCGCCGCGCTTGGGTTGACCGGGGTCTCGTGGGCCATCGGGCTCGCTGTCTATTTCTCGGGCTGAGGTGCGCCATGCGTGAAACCCAAATTCAAACGCCGCTCGCCCGTGTGCGCGGCCTCGGCTCGGCCAAGCAAGGCACCGAGCATTGGTGGATGCAGCGCCTGACCGCCATTCTCATGGTGCCACTCGGGCTTTGGGTCGTCGCCGAACTATGGCTGCTCGCCATGCGCGGCGCCGACCACGCCGCATTGGTCGACTGGCTTCAGGGCCCGGTCGCGGCGACGCTGCTCATTCTGTTTTCGGGCGCGATGTTTTTTCACCTGAAGCTCGGGCTTCAAGTGGTGATCGAAGACTATGTCCACCACAAACCGAAGAAATGGGCGCTGCTGATTGGGCTCTCGCTCGGCTGCTTGATGGCCGGCGTAGCCTGCGTCTACTCGATCATCGCCATCGCGTTGAAGGGATAGTTCATGCCGCCAGCCTATCCATTGATCGAGCATCGCTATGACGTCGTCGTCGTCGGCGCGGGCGGCGCGGGCTTACGCGCGACCTTCGGCCTCGCGCAACGCGGCTTGAAGACAGCCTGCCTCTCTAAATTGTTCCCGACGCGCAGTCATACCGTCGCCGCGCAAGGCGGCATTTCGGCCGCGCTTGGCAATATGGGCGAAGACGATTGGCGCTGGCATATGTATGACACCGTCAAGGGCTCGGACTGGCTCGGCGATCAAGACGCCATCGAATATATGTGCAAGCACGCGCCCGAAGCCGTGCTTGAGCTTGAGCATTATGGCGTGCCGTTTTCGCGCACCGCCGAAGGCAAGATCTATCAGCGCGCGTTCGGCGGCATGACGACGCATTTTGGCGAAGGCACCGCGCTCCGCACCTGCGCGGCGGCCGATCGCACCGGCCATGCCATGCTGCACACGCTTTACCAGCAATCGCTGAAACACTCGGCCGAGTTCTTCATCGAATATGTCGCGCTCGATCTCGTGATGGATGAGGAAGGCGTCTGCCGCGGCGTGATCGCCTGGAATCTCGACGACGGCTCCATGCATCTGTTCCGCTCGCACATGGTGATCCTGGCGACCGGCGGCTATGGCCGCGCCTATTTCTCGGCGACCTCGGCGCACACCTGCACGGGTGATGGCAATGGCATGGCGCTGCGCGCCGGCCTGCCGCTGCAAGACATGGAGTTCATCCAATTCCATCCGACCGGCATTTATGGCGCCGGCTGTTTGATCACCGAGGGCGTGCGCGGCGAAGGCGGCTATTTGCTGAACTCGGAAGGCGAGCGCTTTATGGAGCGCTATGCGCCGAGCGCGAAAGACCTCGCCTCGCGCGATGTCGTGTCGCGTTCGATGACGCTCGAGATTCGCGATGGCCGAGGCGTCGGACCGCTCAAGGATCATATTTTCCTGAAGCTCGATCATTTGGGCCGCGATGTGCTGCACGAGCGCCTGCCCGGTATTACCGAAACCGCGAAGATTTTTGCCGGCGTCGATTGCACCAAGGAGCCGATCCCCGTCATCCCGACCGTGCACTACAACATGGGCGGCGTGCCGACCAATTATCACGGCGAGGTCGTGACGCTCGCGCAGGACAACCCCGATACGGTGGTGCGCGGCATCATGGCGGTCGGCGAGGCGGCCTGCGTTTCGGTCCACGGCGCCAATCGGCTCGGCTCCAACTCGCTGTTGGATCTCGTCGTGTTCGGCCGCGCCGCCGCCAATCGCTGCGCCGAATTGATCAAATCCGGCGCGCCGCACAAAACCCTACCGGCCGCGATCTCCGATCGTTGTTTCGAGTGGTTCGACCGACTACGCCACGCCAAGGGCAAGAGCTCGACCGCCGAAATTCGCCTCGATATGCAACGCACCATGCAGAATCACGCCGGCGTGTTTCGCACCGGCCCGCTGATGGATGAAGGCAAGCGCAAACTCGCCTCGATCTGGTCAAGCTTCCGCGATGAAATTCGGGTCGCCGATCGGTCCCTGATCTGGAATTCCGACCTCGCGGAAACCATCGAGCTCGACAATTTAATGCGCCAGGCCCTCGTCACCCTGCATTGTGCCTCGAACCGAACCGAAAGCCGCGGCGCCCAAGCGCGTGAGGACTTCCCCAATCGCGATGACGTCAATTGGATGAAGCACTCGATTGCCTGGCTCAACGACGATGGCGCACCCAAGATCAATTACCGGCCGGTACATCTCTATACGCTGACCAAGGACGTCGAGGTGATCCAGCCCAAGGCGCGCGTTTATTGAACCGCGCATCGGGCTTGGCGCAAAGGAACACGGATCATGGCTGAGTTCAGACTGCCGAAAAATTCCACGGTGAAACCCGGCAAGCACCATGACGCGCCTTCCGGCGCCAAAAAATCGCGGCGCTTCAAGATCTATCGCTGGAACCCGGATTTGGCCGAGAACCCGCGCACCGACACCTATGACCTCGATCTCGCCGCCTGCGGCCCGATGGTGTTGGATGCGCTGATCAAAATCAAAAACGAGGTTGATCCGACCGTCACGTTCCGCCGCTCCTGTCGCGAAGGCATTTGCGGCTCCTGCGCCATGAACATCGACGGCACCAACACGCTCGCCTGCACCAAGCCGATTGAAGAGGTGCATGGCGAGGTTCGCATCTACCCGCTGCCGCATATGCCGGTGGTGAAGGATTTGGTGCCTGACCTCAATCAGTTCTATGCGCAATACGCCTCGATCGAGCCCTGGTTGAAATCGGACACGCCCGCGCCGGCCAATTCCGAACGGCTGCAATCGCCGGACGATCGCGCGAAGCTCGATGGCCTTTATGAGTGCATTCTGTGCGCCTGCTGCTCGACCGCCTGCCCGAGCTATTGGTGGAATTCCGATCGCTATTTGGGGCCGGCGATTTTGCTGCAAGCCTATCGCTGGCTGGTCGATAGCCGCGACGAGGCCAAGGGCGAGCGGCTCGACGATCTGGAAGATCCGTTCCGGCTCTATCGCTGCCACACCATCATGAACTGCACCAAGACCTGCCCCAAGGGCCTGAACCCGGCCAAGGCGATCGCCGAAATCAAGAAGATGATGGTGCTGAGGCGATAGGGCGTTTCGCGTCGATCTTGAGTCGCCCGAGCGGACACGCTACATGGCGCTCACGATCTGGTGATTCGATTCTGAAGCATCGGCCCCCTCACCCTCCCATCGCTGACGCGATGGGCCCCTCCCTCTCCCACGAGGGGCGAGGGGTAAGCAGCCAACGCAAACCTATTACCCTCTCCCCTTGTGGGAGAGGGCGGCGAGCGGAGCGAGCGGGTGAGGGGTTGGTTGGGTTTGACCTAGACCATGAGCGTCGGCGTGGGACGCGACATCTGGAAACCGGGGGCCGCATCCCATGCGGCTTGCCAGGCAGGGGGATTCTAATGGCACGCAACAAGATCGCGCTGATTGGTGCCGGCAATATCGGCGGCACGCTCGCACACATGATTGGGCTCAAAGAGCTTGGCGATATTGTGATGTTCGATATCGCCGAGGGCCTGCCGCAGGGCAAGGCGCTCGACATTGCCCAAAGTGGGCCGGTCGACGGCTTCGATGTCCGCCTGCGAGGCGCCAATGATTATGCACCGATCAAGGGTGCCGATGTCGTCATCGTCACGGCCGGCGTGCCGCGCAAGCCCGGCATGAGCCGCGACGATCTGCTCTCGATCAATTCCAAGGTCATGAAGGCGGTTGGCGATGGGCTCAAGCAACACGCCCCCAACGCCTTCGTCATCTGCATCACCAATCCGTTGGACGCCATGGTCATGGCGCTGCAAAAATTCTCCGGCCTGCCCGCCAACAAGGTGGTCGGCATGGCGGGCGTTCTGGATTCGGCGCGCTTTCGCCACTTCCTCGCGAGCGAGATGAACGTATCGGTCAAGGACGTCACCGCCTTCGTGCTTGGCGGCCATGGCGACACCATGGTGCCGCTCGCGCGCTATTCGACGGTCGCCGGCATTCCGCTGCCCGATCTCGTAAAAATGGGTTGGATGAAGCAGGATCGGCTCGACCAGATCATCCAGCGCACGCGCGATGGCGGCGCGGAAATCGTCAATCTTTTGAAAACCGGTTCGGCGTTTTACGCCCCCGCCGCCTCGGCGATTCAAATGGCCGAGGCCTATTTGCGCGATCAAAAACGCGTGCTGCCCTGCGCCGCCTATCTCGACGGCCAATATGGCGTGAAGGGGATGTATGTCGGCGTGCCGGTGGTGATCGGCGCCGGCGGCGTCGAGCGCATCGTTGAAATCGCGCTGAGCAGCGAGGAGAAGGCCGCCTTCGATAAGTCCGTCGCCTCGGTCAAGGGCCTGGTCGACGCCATGGAAGCCATGAAACTGACATAACTGGCAGGAAAATGGTCCAGGCGCGGTCGTTAGGTAGGGCTTTGCAGTTGAACCCAGGCGGCACGGTGCTATAAGTCGCGCGGCTCTCACGGCCAGGCTCACGCACATCAACCGATGAACATCCACGAATATCAAGCGAAGCGCCTGCTGTCAGGCTTTGGCGTTCCCGTTCCGCATGGCGCGGTCGCGCTCGATCCCTCGGGCATTGCGGCGGCCATCAAAGAGGCGGCCGGCCCGGTCTGGGTGGTCAAGGCCCAAATCCACGCCGGCGGGCGCGGCAAGGCCGGCGGGGTCAAAGTTTGCAAATCGGCCGAGGATGCGGCGCGCGAGGCCAAGGCCATGTTTGGCCGCACGCTCGTCACGCCGCAAACCGGCCCGGCCGGCAAAGTGGTCAACCGCGTCTATATCGAGCGCGGCAGCGATATCGCCCGCGAGCTCTATTGCGGCATGGTGGTCGATCGCGGCACGGGCCGCGTCGCCATCATGGCGTCAACCGAGGGCGGCGTTGAGATCGAACAAGTCGCCCATGACACGCCCGAAAAAATCGTCACGGTCACCATCGATCCGGCCAGCGGCTTCCAAGCCTTCCACGCGAGAAAACTCGCCTTCAGCCTCGGCCTTCAAGGCGACGCGCTGAAACAGGCGCCGAGCTTCTTCCGCGCGCTCTACACCGCCTTCACGCAATCCGACGCCAGCCTGATGGAAATCAACCCGCTGGTGGTTACCAAGGCGGGCGCGCTGATCGCGCTCGATGCCAAGCTCAATTTCGATAGCAATGCGCTATATCGCCACAAAGAGATCGTCGAGCTGCGCGATGAGAGCGAAGAAGACCCCATGGAGCTCGAGGCCTCGCGCCATGAGCTCAATTACATCAAGCTCGATGGCGATATCGGCTGCATGGTCAATGGCGCGGGCCTCGCTATGGCGACCATGGATATCATCCAGCTCAATGGCAGCGCGCCGGCCAATTTCCTCGATGTTGGCGGCGGCGCCACCCGCGAGCGCGTGATCGCCGCGCTCAAGATCATTCTGAGCGATCCCAATGTGAAGGGCATCCTGGTCAATATTTTCGGCGGCATCATGCGCTGCGACATCATCGCCGAAGGCATCATCGCGGCGGCGCGCGAGATCGGCATCAAAGTGCCGTTGGTGGTTCGCCTTGCCGGCACCAATGTGGAGAAGGCGAACGAGCTCTTGGCGAATTCGGGCCTGACCTTGATCGCCGCGAGCGATTTGGGCGATGCCGCCAAGAAGATCGTCAAGGCAGTCAAGGAAGGACGGGCCTGATGGCGGTCTTGGTCGATTCCAACACCCGCGTCATCTGCCAGGGCTTCACCGGCGCGCAAGGTACGTTCCATTCCGAACAAGCGATCGCCTACGGCACCAAAATGGTCGGCGGCGTAACGCCCGGCAAAGGCGGCACCACACATCTCAATCTGCCGGTCTTCGATACGGTCGCCGATGCGGTGGTCAAAACCGGCGCGACGGCGAGCGTGATTTATGTGCCCGCCGCCTTCGCGGCCGATGCGATTTTGGAAGCGCTCGATGCCGAGCTCGCGCTCATCGTCTGCATCACCGAAGGCATACCGGTGCTCGACATGGTGCGCGTCAAACGCGCGCTCTCAGGCTCGCGCTCACGCCTGATCGGACCGAACTGCCCCGGCGTCATCACACCCGGCGCCTGCAAGATTGGCATCATGCCCGGCCATATTCATAAGCGCGGCAAAGTAGGCATTGTTTCGCGCTCGGGCACGCTTACTTATGAAGCCGTGGCCCAGACCAGCGCGGCGGGGCTCGGCCAGTCGACCTGCATCGGAATTGGCGGCGACCCGGTGAACGGCACCAATTTTGTTGACTGCCTGGCGCTGTTCCTCGCCGACCAGGAAACAGAAGCCATTGTAATGATTGGAGAAATTGGCGGCTCGGCGGAAGAAGACGGCGCCGCCTTCCTGCGCACGCAAAAAGTTAAGAAGCCTGTGGTGGGATTCATCGCCGGCCGGACTGCACCACCGGGGCGGCGCATGGGTCATGCTGGGGCCATTATCTCCGGCGGCAAGGGTGATGCGGGGAGCAAGATCGACGCCATGCGCAGCGCAGGCATCGAGATTGCCGAATCTCCCGCCGCCATCGGCGCGACCATGCTCGCGGTGCTGAAGCGATAGAACGAGGCGCCCCTGCTTCGTTGGGTTACCCGGTCTGGATCATGAACACGAACGATCTTTCTTTTCTCGACGGCTCGAATACGGCCTTCATGGAGGCGATCGAGGCGCAGTATCGACGCGACCCCGCATCCGTTGAGCCCGCCTGGCGTGAATTTTTCGCCCGCCTCGATGCCGAACCCGAACCCAAAAAAATAAACGGCCATGCCAATGGTCACGCGGCGCCAGCGGTTCTCGCGCGGCCCTCGACCGCGCCGAGCACCGGCGAAGTGCCCGAAGCGACGCGCGATTCGATCCGCGCGCTGATGTTGGTGCGCGCCTATCGCGTGCGCGGCCATTTGATCGCCTCGCTCGATCCCCTCCAGCTCGAGGGCGAAAAACATCATCCCGAGCTCGACCCCGCCTCCTACGATTTCACCGAAGCAGACTATGACCGCCCGATTTTTTTCGACGGTGTGCTTGGCTTGAATTGGGCGACGCTGCGCGAGGCGCTCTCGATCTTGAAGCAAACCTATTGCGCGCGTATCGGCGTTGAGTTCATGCACATTCAGAGCCCCGAGGAAAAGGCCTGGATCCAAAACCACATCGAAGGCTCGCGCAATCGCACCGCGCTCTCCCCCGCCGAGAAGCGCGCCATTTTGGCCGATCTCGGCGAGGCCGAAGGCTTCGAGACCTTCCTCGATATCAAATATCGCGGCGCCAAGCGCTTTTCGCTCGAAGGCTGCGAGCCGGTCATTCCGGGCCTGGAAGCGATCATCCTGCGCGCGTCCGACCTTGGCGTCGAAGAAATCGTGTTCGGCATGTCGCATCGCGGCCGGCTCAACGTGCTGACCAGCGTGATCGGCAAATCCTACGCCGCCGTCTTTTCCGAGTTTCAAGGCGAGGCCGCGAACCCCGACGATGTGCAGGGCTCGGGCGACGTCAAATATCATCTCGGCGCCTCGGCCGATCGCGATTTGCCCAATGGCAAGCGCATCCATTTGTCGCTGACGCCTAACCCCTCGCACCTCGAAGCGGTCAACCCGGTCGTGCTCGGCCGCGTGCGCGCCAAACAAAATCTGAAGCGCGACACTGAGCGCAAGCGCGTGATGAGCCTCTTGCTGCATGGCGATGCCGCCTTTGCCGGCCAAGGCTTGGTCGGCGAAACGCTCGAGCTCTCCGAGCTCAAGGGTTATCGCGTCGGTGGCACCATCCACATCATCGTCAACAACCAGATCGGCTTCACCACCAACCCGACCGCCGCGCGCTCATCGCCCTATTCGTCCGACATCGCGAAGGTGGTTCAAGCGCCGATCTTTCACGTCAATGGCGATGACCCGGAGGCGGTCGTGCATATCTGCCGACTCGCCACGGAGTTCCGTCAAACCTTCGGCTCCGACGTGGTGCTCGATATCATCGGCTACCGCCGGCATGGTCATAATGAGGGCGATGAACCGGCCTTCACCCAACCGATCATGTATCGCGCGATCAGGAGCCGCCCGACGCCGCGTCAGCTCTATACCGAGCAATTGGTCGCGGACGGAACGATCACCGTGCAAGACGCCGACAAAATGGCCGCCGATTTCCGCGCCCGGCTCGACAAAGAGCTCGAAGCTTCGCGCAGCTATCAGCCCAACAAGGCCGATTGGCTTGAGGGCGAATGGCGCGGCTTCGAGCCTGGCAATGGCGAATATCGCGCGGGCGAAACCGCCGTCGAGCTCGCCACGTTGCGCGAGATTGGCGCGGCCATGACCGCGATCCCCGCGGATTTCAAAGCGCATCAGCGTCTCGCTCGCGTGATCGATGAGCGCCGCCAGGCGATTGAAAGTGGCCAAGGGATCGATTGGGCCACCGGCGAAGCGCTGGCCTTTGGCGCCCTCCTCCTTGAAGGCAAGCGCGTGCGGCTCTCGGGCCAGGATTCGCCGCGCGGCACGTTCTCGCAACGCCACGCCGCACTGATCGACCAGGAAACCGAGGCGCGTCACGTCTCGCTCAACCATATCCGCCCCGGCGCCCAAGCCGATTTCGAGGCGATTGATTCATGCCTGTCGGAAGCCGGCGTGCTCGGCTTCGAATATGGCTATTCGCTCTCCGACCCCAACACGCTGGTGCTGTGGGAAGCGCAGTTCGGCGATTTTGCCAATGGCGCGCAGGTCATCATCGATCAATTCATCGTGCCGGGCGAAAGCAAATGGCTCCGCATGTCGGGCCTCGTGATGTTGCTGCCGCACGGCTATGAGGGCCAGGGCCCCGAGCACTCCTCGGCGCGGCTTGAGCGCTATTTGCAGCTCGCGGCCGAGCAGAATATTCAAGTCGTCAATTGCACGACGCCGGCTTCGTTTTTTCACGTTCTGCGCCGGCAGATGAAGCGGAACTTCCGCAAACCGCTCATCGCCATGACTCCAAAATCGCTGCTGCGTCATAAGCTCTGCGTCTCGCCGCTGGCCGATTTCGGCCCTGGCACGGTGTTTCACCGTGTGCTCGGCGAAACCCAGCAAATAGCGGCGCCCGACAAAGTGCGCCGCGTCGTGCTATGCACCGGCAAAATCTATTACGACCTGTTGGAAACGCGCACCACCCGCAAGATCGATGACGTCGCGTTGATCCGGCTCGAGCAGATCGCGCCGTTCCCGAACAAAAGCCTGACCGTCGAACTCGCCAAATATCCCAAGGCCGACGTGGTCTGGTGCCAGGAAGAACCCCGCAATATGGGCGCCTTCACCTATGTCGACCGCCGCATTGAAGACGTGCTCGCCGCTCTGTCGATCACGGCGAAGCGCGCGCACTATGTCGGCCGGCCTGAATCGGCTTCGCCGGCGACCGGTTTCCTGAAGGTTCATATCCGTCAACAAGAAGCGCTGGTGACCGAAGCGCTTGTCGCCTGAGCATTGGAGCACGAAGCGATGTCGACCGAGATACGCGTTCCCACCCTTGGCGAATCGGTGACCGAAGCCACCGTCGCCCGCTGGCTCAAGGCAGTTGGCGATATGGTCAAGCGCGACGAGGCCGTGCTCGAGCTTGAGACCGATAAGATCTCGCTCGAAATCACCGCGACTGAGGCGGGCAAACTCACCGAGCAAACCGTCAAACAGGGCGATACGGTCGAAGTCGGTGCCATATTGGGACGCATTGTGGAAGGCGCCACCGGCGCCGCCGCACCCGCACCAGCCGCCGCACCCGCGCCAATTGCAAAGCCTGCGGCCGCCGCCACTGCCCCCAGCGTCAAACCCAATGGCGCAGGCCACCACGCCCCAACCGCGCCGACCGCCTCGGCAACGGCACCATCGGCTCAAACCGCCGACGACGATCAGGTCATGCTTCCCTCGGTCCGCAAATTGGTCGAGGAGCATGTGCTCGACCTGCGCAAGATCAAAGGCTCAGGGCCAGGCGGTCGCGTGTTGAAAGGCGATGTCTTGGCCGCGGTCGAGGCTCGCAAATCAGAGGCCGCGCCGGCCACCGCACCAGCAGCGCCCGCAGCGGCAACCGCTCAGCCCACATCAAGCCCCGCTCCAACGCCGGCGCCAGCCGCGCCGGTCGCCCGGCCCGATGGCGCGCGTGAAGAGCGTGTTCCCATGTCACGCCTGAGAAAGCGCGTCGCCGAACGCTTGAAACAAGCGCAAAACACCGCCGCCATGTTGACCACGTTCAACGACGTGGATATGAGCGCGGTAATGGCCGCGCGCGCCGCCTATAAGGAGGCGTTCGAGAAGAAGCACGGCGCCAAACTCGGCTTCATGTCGTTCTTCGTCAAAGCCTCGATCCAGGCGCTCAAGGAAATTCCGGCGGTCAATGCCGAGATCAGCGGCGAGGACATTGTTTACAAGCACTACTACAACATCGGCGTCGCGCTGAGCGCGCCGCAAGGTTTGGTTGTGCCGGTCTTGCGTGACGCCGATCGCATGAACTTCGCCGGCATCGAGAAGGCGATCATCGCCTTCGGCCAAAAGGCGCGCGACAACAAACTTGCCATCGATGACCTCACCGGCGGCACCTTCACGATAACGAATGGCGGCATTTTCGGCTCGATGCTCTCGACGCCGATCCTCAATCCGCCGCAAGTCGGCATTCTTGGCATGCACAAGATTCAAGAGCGCCCGGTCGCGCTCGACGGCAAGGTCGAGATCCGCCCGATGATGTATCTCGCGCTCTCTTATGATCATCGCCTGATCGATGGGCGCGAGGCGGTCACCTTCCTCGTGCGCATCAAGGAATGTCTGGAAGATCCGCAACGCCTGTTGTTGGAGCTATAGGGCCGGTTGCGCGGCAGGCACGCCACAACGTCGTCTGCCGCGACATTTCTTATTTCGTCATTGCCGGGCTTGACCCGGCAATCCAGTCTTCAGATGAGGCCTGGATGCCCGGGTCTTCGCCCGGGCATGACGATCGTGAGTAACGACCGGCCAAATTCCAAGGCCGTCAGCGTGGACGACGGGAGCTTACAATGACCGACAATGCTTTCGATGTGGTGGTGATTGGCGCGGGGCCGGGCGGTTATGTCGCCGCTATTCGCGCCGCGCAACTCGGGCTCAAAACCGCCTGCGTTGAAAAAGACAAATCGCTCGGCGGCACGTGTCTGAACGTCGGCTGCATTCCCTCGAAGGCGTTGTTGCACACCACCGAGGCCGTGGCCCACGCCCGTGGTGATTACGCCAAATACGGTATCAAATTCGCCAGCCTAAGCGTCGATCTCGGCATCATGATGGCGCACAAGGCCAGTGTGGTTGACACGCTGACCAAGGGCATCGCCCAACTCTTCAAGAAGAACAATGTGACGCACTTGGCCGGCATCGGCAGCATCGCCAAGCCCGGCGAAGTTCTGGTCACCGGCGCCGATGGCTCGTCGAAAGCCATCGCTGCGCGCCACATCATAATTGCGACCGGCAGTGAGGTTGTCTCGCTGCCCGGCATCGCAATCGATGAGACGCGCATTGTGTCCTCAACCGGCGCGCTCTCTTTGAGCGCAGTCCCGAAAAAATTGATCGTGATCGGCGGCGGCTATATCGGGCTTGAGATGGGCTCGGTCTGGCGTCGGCTCGGCGCCGAGGTCGAGGTGGTCGAATTTCTCGATTGCATCGTGCCCGGCATGGATGGCGAGATCACCAAATTGTTCCAGCGCGCGCTGATGAAACAGGGCTTCAAATTTCGCCTCGGCACAAAAGTGACGAGCGCCAAAGCCAATGACGACGGTGTTGCGATCACGATCGAGCCGGTCAAAGGCGGCGCGGCGGAAACCTTGAATGCCGATATCGTGTTGGTCGCGGCCGGGCGGCGTGCCTATACCAAAGGCCTTGGGCTCGAAGCCTTAGGCGCGGCGCTCGACAAAATGGGCCGCGTCGAGGTCGATGAACATTTCCAAACCAAGATCGCCGGCATCTATGCGATTGGCGATGCCATTCGCGGGCCGATGCTCGCCCACAAGGCCGAGGACGAGGGCGTCGCGGTCGCCGAAATCATCGCCGGCCAAAAGCCGCATATCAATTATGACGCGATACCGGGCGTGGTTTACACCGCGCCTGAAGTCGCCTCGGTCGGCAAGACCGAAGAGCAACTCAAAGAGGCCGGCATCGCTTTTCGCGCCGGTTCTTTCCCCTATCTCGCCAATGGCCGCGCGCGTGCGATGGCGGCGACCGACGGCATGGTCAAAATTTTGGCCGACGCCAAGACCGATCGTATTCTAGGCGTGCACATTCTGGGTGCCGAAGCCGGCACCATGATCGCCGAGGCCGTGCTCGCGATCGAGATCGGCGCCTCCGCCGAAGACATCGCGCGCACCAGCCACGCGCACCCGACGCTTTCCGAAATCATGAAGGAAGCGGCGCTAGCCGTCGACAAAAGAGCGATCCACATCTGACGAAGCCTTGCCGCTCAAGCCGCGGACGGGTTCTCTCTGGTCTTCGCCCTCGGATGCGCCTTGAGGTATTGCGCGCGCATTCCCTCATCCGCGACGCCGGTATAACGCTGCGTGGTTGAGAGCGAGGCATGGCCCAATAATTCCTGGATCGTGCGCAAATCGCCGCCGCCCGAAAGCAGATGCGTCGCGAAACTATGGCGCAGCGCGTGCGGCGTCGCGCTATCGGGCAGACCGAGCGACTGACGTAAACGCGCCATCAAGGCTTGCACGGCACGCGGGCTAAGCGTCCTCCCTTGCACACCGACGAAGATCGGATCATGGGCGCCGATGGCCTGCGGGCAGGCGGCGAGATAATCGGCGAGCGCCTCGCGCACGATCGGCAACACCGGCACCGCGCGCTCCTTATTGCCCTTGCCGCGCACGATCAGCGTAGCGACGCGCGTGCTTGTATCAGCCACACCCCTCACCCGCTCCCCTTGGGCCTTCGCCCAAGGCTCGCCTCCCTCTCCCCCAAGGGGAGAGGGGTCAAGGGAAGTTGGCCCCGCGCCTTCCCTTCTTTCCTCCTCTCCCCTTGGGGGAGAGGGAGGCGGGCGAAGCCCGCGGGGTGGGGTGTCGAGAGAAGGCGGCCGCGAGTCTGAGGTTTTCGTCTCATCTCCCCCGTGGGACGAGAGCAACGCCGCCGCGCCGATCTTTTTTCCTGCCCCCTCTCCCCTCGGGGGAGAGGGAGGGGTGAGGGGTGTCGAACGGATTGGTGAGGGGTCGGAACCGATCAACCGCTCGATATCATTACGGCGGAGAGACAGCGCCTCGCCGAGCCGGAGCCCACTGCCATAGAGCAACAGCAACACGGCCGTGTCGCGCTTCGCGATCCAGGCGGGCGCACGCGGATCCTCCAAATCATGCACCGCCTCAACCGTCGCGCGTGCGTCATGCACGCTCAAGGGGCGCGGCAACACGCGCGGCAGCTTCGGCCCGCGCAAGGTAGCGACGGCCGAATTGCCGGCCAGATTATTGCGCTCGAGATGGCGGAAAAAACCGCGCAGCGCTGAAAGCGCGCGCGCGTTGGACGATTTCGCCAAACCACCTGTCACGCGGTGTGCCAAATAGGCGCGGAAATCGCTGACTTTAAGCGCGCTCAAACTCGTGAGCGTCGGCGCCGCGCCAACATGATCGGTCACGAACGCAAGAAACGCCGCGAGATCGCGCTGATAGGCGCTGAGCGTATGGCTTGAGGCGCGTCGTTCATGCGCAAGCCAACGCCGCCAGGACTCGATCGCGGCGGCAAGCGCTTGGTCCATCGTGTCAGGGGGCCAAAATCGTCTGCCCGGTCTTGGCCCAATCCGCCAGGAACGCGGCGAGGCCCTTATCGGTCAAGGGATGCGTCACGAGCTTCTTCATCACATCGGGCGGAATGGTCGCGACATGCGCGCCAAGCTTCGCCGCTTGCAACAGATGAATCGGATGGCGGATCGAAGCGACCAACACTTCGGTCTGAATCGTATCGGGGTAGTTGCGATAGATCGTGCAAATGTCGGCGATCAATTGCATGCCGTCTTGGCCGATATCGTCGAGCCGCCCGACAAAGGGCGAGATGAACGACGCGCCCGCTTTGGCCGCGAGCAACGCCTGCGTGCCTGAAAAACAGAGCGTGACATTGACCTTGGAGCCCCCTTGGCTGAGCGCGCGGCAGGCCTTCAGGCCATCCCAGGTCAGCGGCACCTTGACCGCGACATTCTTGGCGATGGCGGCAAGCTTCTTGCCCTCGGCGATCATCTGATCGGCCTGCGTCGCGGTCACCTCGGCCGAGACCGGGCCCGGCACCAGCGCGCAAATTTTCGCGATCGTGTCGAAAAAATTACCGCCCGATTTCGCAATGAGGCTCGGATTGGTGGTCACACCATCCAACAACCCCGTCGCCGCGAGCTCTTTGATCTCGCCAACATCCGCCGTATCAACGAAAAACTTCATTGTATTTTCTGCTCCTTTGCCACCGCCGCCATGGCCCGGTAACTCACCCCCCCCCC
>CAMDNF010000005.1:0-49094 GCA_945902735.1 Rhizobium sp. Q54
GCCGCCCGGCACATCGAGCACCTGGGCAAATAATTGGCGCGCGCGGCGGCGCTCGTCTTGCCGCGCGGCGCGGCCAAGCAATGAGGCGAGCGCCTCATCGAGCGTGATGTCATCGGTTGTGGCGTAGGTCGCGAGCGTTTGGTTGATCCGTTGCGCCATCTCGGCCGCGGCCGCGCGCGTGAAGGTGACGCAGAGAATGCGCTCGGGTGCCGTGCCGCCAATCAACAAACGGATCACGCGCTCGGTCAAAAGCCGTGTCTTGCCGCTGCCCGCCGAGGCGGTGACCCAAACCGTGGCATCGGGGTCAAGCGCGCGCAGCCGTGGCTCGATTTGTATAGTCGTGCTCATGGCGCTGGTTCCACCGACCACTCGCCGATGCGCGCCAGATGGGCGTAATCCTGATAGGGCCTGATGAGCGAGGGCCGCGGCTCGACGCGATAGGGCATAGTGGGGTCGTCGAAGCCCGCGACATAATCTTGCAGCCGTGCGAGCAGGCGGCGCGCCAATGCCTCGGCGTCCTTGCCGACGCGTATGACCTTGCCGGGCTCCTCGCCGCCACTTAAGCGCCAATATTCAAGCGCGGTGACCGGTGCGTCCGGCACGGCGGCGCCGAAGCCGCGGGCCAACGCAATTGCGGCCTCAAGCGGCAATTGAGCGCGCTTGCCGTTTTCCACGTCGTTCTTCGAGGGTACCGTGCCGGTCTTGTAGTCGATGATGACGAGGGCGCCGTCGGCCTTGCGGTCGATGCGGTCGGCCTTGGCGCTTAGGGTGAAGGTGCCGCCCGGCGCGTCGAAACTAAGCGTGCCACTAATTTCGGTTGCGCAAGGATAGGTGCCTTCGGCGCGACGCTCGCGTTCAGCCTCGATGAACCAAGCTGCAATCCGTTCAAAACGCGGCCACCAAAACGCCATGATGGTCGGCCGATGCGCCCGCGCGGCAAAGCGTGCGCGGCCCGCCTCAATCAATTGCGCCAAGGCATGGTTGGGCAAATCTCTTGGATGGTCGCGCACAAAGGCATCGAACACGTCGTGAATCAAACTGCCGCGCTCGGCCGCGCCTGGGTCGGCATCGAGCTCATCAAGCGGCTTAAGACGCAGAATGTAGCGCGCATAGATCGAATAGGGGTCGGCGAGCCAGGTTTCGACCGCCGTGACCGAGAGCTGCCTCGGTCGCGTGTGCAGTGGCGGGCGGGGCGCGGGTGGGGCGCAGGGTTCAACGCGCGCTGGGGCATCAAGCGCGCTCTGCCAGGCGCGAAGATGATGCGCATCGATTTGCGCACGCGCGTTGGGTGCGACAAGGCCGATCAAGGCATCGAGCCGCGTCAGCCAACGCGAGGCGATGGTGGGCGAGGTGCCGGCCCGACGCGCGCGCGTCAGCAAGACCTCAGGCGCGCCGCAACATTGCACGAAGTCGTGCGCCGCGAGGCCGATGCGTCGCTCCGGTGGCGACAGGCCGACCGCTGCTCGCATCGGCCGGCTGAGCCAGGGGTCGGGTTCCGGTTCAGGCGGCCAGCTGCCTTCGTTCAAGCCGCCGAGGATCATCAAATCCGCGCTTTGCAGGCGTGCTTCGAGCGGCCCCCAAATAGAGAGGCGTGAATGGCGCGGCCGTGACGGGCGAACCATGAACCCCGCCATGAGCGCTTCGATCAGAGCGGGGTAGGAGGCGGGCGCGATCTCCGGCGCGTCGGCGGCGGCCTCGGCGATGTCCGCGACAAAACTTGCGGCGCGTTCACCCGCTTCACCGGCCCATAGCCGGCTCGGGCCATGGTCCCGATCGGTCGCGGCAAGCCACTCGGCGAGGCCGATATGAGCGGCGAGCAAGGCCGCGATCGTCGCGCGTGGCGCCGCCATTGAATCGGCGAAGGGTTTATAGGCTTGAGTCACGCCATCGAGCCATGAGCTCAACGCGGCAAGTTCTTTGCGACGCGGCTCCGCTTTGGTTTCGGCGATGGCGTCGTCGAGCGCGGCGCCCACGCCGTCAAAGCCTGGCGATGGGCGCGGGCCGCGCAAACAGGCGAGTTCAAGCGCCCGCACATGGCGGCGAAATAGTTCAGGTGCCAGGCCGCCGGCGGCGAGCGGGTGTTTCAACAGCGCGAGGAGCGAGACCGGCGCCACTTGTTCGGTCGCGAGCGCGCCGATCAGACGGAGAAAGGCGCCGGGCGGCGTCAGCGCGAGTGGTCGCCCGGCCGAATCATCGACCTCGATGCCATAGCGTTCGAGCCGCGCCACGACGCGCCGCGCGAGGCCTCGATCGGCGGTAACCAACGCGGCGGTCTTGGTTGGGGTTTCGAGCGTCTCGCGTAATTTCAAGGCAATCACGCCGGCCTCGTCGTCCTCATTGGCGCATTCAACGCGCGCAAGACCGATGAGCGCGGAGGCGTCGAGTGCGGGCAAATTACGCCAGACTTCGGTGGTTATTGCTGGGCGCAACGCCTCGGCGATTAGCGCGAGTCGCGCGGCGCAAGAGGGTGGCGTCGCGCCGAGATCGGTAACCATGCTGCGCGGGACACCGAGCCGTTCGGTCAAATTCTTCAACCCGAATTGCGGGTGCGAGGGGTCGAGCGCGGCCCAAGCCTCGTCATCAAGCGTGCGGTCGAGCCCAGGCAACACGACCGCGCCTTTGGGGAGGCGGGCGATGGCGGCGATCAAATCGGCGGTCGCCGGCAGGCTACCGGTCGAGCCCGCGGCAATCACGGGGTGCGGTGGTGGATCTTTGGTCCAGCGCTGGGCCAAAGCTTCAAGCGCGGCATTGCGCCGCGCGACATGGTCCATCAAGCCAATGCGCTCGAGGAGAAGCGGCCATTCATGCGTCACGATGGCGAGAAACGCGACGATCTCCTGCCAATGCGCGGCGAAGCGCTCCGGCGCCAGATCCTTGAGCGCCGCGGGATCGACGCGCTCGCTGTGTAATTCGTCAATAAAGCGTCCAAGTGCGCGAGCCAGCCGCGCCGCTTCATCGGCGCGCACGTTGGGCCTGCCGGTCTTTTTCATTTGCCACGCCATGACGAGGCGCATCAGAAGAAAATCGCGCGATAGCGGATCGGCAACGGGCGGCAGAGCATCGAGCCCGCCAATGCCATCGCCATCGAGGCTCGGCTCGTCATCGTCGAGATCGCCAAAGGGGCGAATGCGCGGTAGAAGCGTCGCCCGCGTGCCGCTTCGGCGCACCAAAGCATCGCTCAGCGCGCGTGCGGCACGGCGTGTCGGGACGAAAATCACCGCGCGCGCAATCGCCAAAGGATCAGCGGAATTGAGGCTTAAGGGTCCGTCGCCGAGCAACGCTTCAGCCAGGGTGTCGGCAAAGGGCAAGCCAGCAGGGATCGCATAAACAACAGGGGCGCGCGCCTTCGCACGCGCCTCGTTCATGGCGCGGCCGCGATCGCCCGCTCGGCCAGCGCAAGCCCATCAGGGGTGCCGATATGGAGCCAGGCGCCATCGTGGATGAGGCCGAACAGGCGTTGCGCGGCCTCGGCGCGGTCATAGAGCAATTTCAACGAGAACGCGCCATGGGGGGCCCCCTCGAGCAAACGCGGCGTTAGAATTTGCGCGCCGGTGAAAACGAAGGGCGCGCTCTGCGCGGTGCCGCGGCTGGTCAGGCGGCCCTCGGGCGAAAGCAAATAATCGCCCTTGCCGTCATAGCCGAGCGCGTGCGCGACGGGTTGTAAAAGGAGCAAGGCATCCATGCGTGTTGCGTCGAAGGCCTGGGCGAGCCTATGCAAAGCCGGTGTCGCGCCATCGCGCACAATGACGTCGGAATTCATGACATAGAACGGCTCATCGCCAAGCAGTTTGCGCGCCCGCATCACGCCGCCGCCGGTTTCGAGCAACTCATGCTCGCGCGAGAGATGAAGGCGTAAGGCCGGGTGGGCCGTTTGATAATCGGCGACAAATGTCTCGATCGCCTCGGCCAGATAATGGGCGTTGACCACGGCCTCCCGCACGCCGGCCGCGCGCAGCGCATCGAGCGAATAGTCGATCAGCGCGCGGTGGCCGACCTTGACCAAGGGCTTCGGCACATGATCGGTGATCGGGCGCAAGCGCAGCCCCTTGCCGGCCGCCAACACCATGGCGCGTTGCGGCGGTTTGATCATGTGTCGCGCTCACGCGTGTCGGGCGGGGCGGCGCGCGCGAACCACGCCGCGACTGGGGCCAGCGAAGGGTGCGCCAAATCGCGTTCAACCAAGCCCCACACGCGCGGCAAGAAGCCCAAATAGCGCTCTTTGCCATCGCGCACGGCGAGGCGCGAGAAGATGCCCAGAATGCGCACATTGCGTTGCGCGCCGAGCACGGCATAGGCGGTGCGGAAGATGGTCTCGTCGAGTTCGGGCCGCGCGGCAAGATAGCGCGTCATCATCGCCTCGACGATCGGCATCGGCACGTCGCGCCGTGCATCTTCAAGCAGCGACACGAGATCATAGGGGAAGGGCGCTACGATGGCGTCTTGAAAATCGAGCAAGCCAACGCGACGAAATCCGGTTGGGTCGCCGGCCTTTTGCCGAACCGCCGAGAGCCAAATCAAATTGTCGGCATGATAGTCGCGGAGCGCGAGCGCTGCGGGCGCACGCCAAGCCAGCGGCAATGCCGCGCGCCATGTCGCGCGATAGGCCTCGCGCTCGGCCGGCTCAACCGTTCGTCCGAAGCGGCGGGGGATATACCAATCGAGGAACAATTCGGTCTCGGCCAAGAGCCGCGCCTCGTCATAGCGCGCGAGGCCGGGGGGCGCGGGTCGCGTATGAAGATCGGCCAGCAGGTCGATCGCCGCGGCATAAAGCGCCATCTCCCGTTCGTCATTGGCGTCCTTGAGAACGCGCGTATAGAGATCGTCGCCGAGGTCTTCGAGCAAAACGAGGCCGAGCGCCTCATCGGCCGCCATGATCGCGGGCGCGCTATAGCCGAGCCCGCTCAAATGGCGCGCGATACCAAGAAAAGGGCGAACATCCTCCTTGGGTGGCGGCGCGTCCATCAGCACGGCCGTGGTGCCATCGAGCGTCAGGCGATCATAATGGCGAAACGAGGCGTCGCCGGCGAGCGGCCGGCGGATCGCGCGGCCCCAGCCGGCTTGGTCGAGAAAGCGCGCGATCAGCGCGTCGCGATCCCTCATGACATGGCCTCGCGCACCGCATCAAGCCATTGGCGCGCACGCGGACCATGCGCCATCAGGTGGGCCCGCCGCGCGCCCTCGTTTGGCCCAGGATCCAGCCTGAGGGTAAGCCGGTCGGGCGGCATGCGATCGCCCAGCCGCTCGGGCCATTCGATCAACGTGATCCCGGCGGCCAGCGCATCGTCGAGACCAAGCTCATCGGCTTCCATGGGCTTGGTCAGGCGATAGAGGTCGAAATGCCAAATCGGCGCCGCCGCCCCCTCATAAATCTGAACCAACGTGAAGGTCGGGCTCGGCACGTCGAGCGGACCCAGGAGCGCCCCGATGAAGCCGCGCGCGAAGGCTGTTTTGCCGGCGCCGAGCGGCCCTTCAAGGCCGATCACATCGCCCGGCCGCGCCTCTTCCGCGAGGCGCGCGGCGAGCCGCTCGGTGGCGGACAGATTGGCGAGCTCTACCATGAGGCTCGGGTCTTCCTGTGGCGTCATCCTGGCTTGGGCCTGTTTCATGGGACGAAGGGCGATACCGTGTCGGGGTTTGCCTTTGCCTCGATCGGGAAGCTACAGGTCACCGTGGTGCCGACATCGGCTTGGGAATCAAGGTGCAGCCTTCCGCCGTGAAGTTCAACGAAGTAGCGCACGAGCGAAAGGCCTAGGCCGGCGCCGGTTTGGCGCGCGAGCGGGGAGGTACCGCGATGGAATTTCCGAAACACATTGTTCTGTTCCTCGCGGTCGATGCCGACGCCGGTATCAGCCACCCAGATGATCACCGATGTTTCATCGCGCCGCCCGCCTAGCGTGATGCGCCCGCCCGCCGGGGTAAATTTAAGCGCGTTGCTCAACAGGTTGAACAGAACCTGCTTCACCCGACGTTCATCAGCGTCAAAACGGCCGATCGAGCGCGGGCAATCGAGCACGAGGTCGAGCCGCTGTTTGCGAGCGCTCTCTTGAACCAGATTGAGCATACTGACGAGCACGCCATGTGCATCGACCGATTCGATTTCGAGCTGGATCGGACCCGCTTCGATCGTGGCAAGATCGAGAATGTCGTTAATCAAGGCGAGCAATTGCTGTGAGGATTCAAGCACGCCGCGCGCATATTCAAGCTGACGTTCGTTGAGCGGGCCGAAATATTGGTTGACCAAGATTTCGGTGAACCCGATGACAGTATTGAGCGGCGTGCGGAGTTCGTATGACACATTGGCGACGAACTCCGATTTCAAACGGTCCGCGGTTTCGAGCGCCTCGGTGCGTTCTCTCAGCGCTTGCTCGACTTGGAAGCTGTCGCTGATATCGAGATAGGTGACGAGCGTCGCGCCATCGGGCAGCGGCACGAAGGCACAGTCGAATACTTTGCCGTCAAGCCGCGCGAAACGCTGTGTCGACCGCGTACGCTCAGACAATAGGGCGACGAACTCGTTCCGTTGGCGCTCGAAATTGGTCGGTTCAAAATAGCCCTGAATGAGGTTGAGAATGTCGTTGATATGCGGCTCGGTCGCAAGGTGCGCCGAATCCAGATCCCACATCGCGGCGTACCCGGGGTTCGATAGTTTAAGCCGGCCATCCGCGCCAAACACCGCGACCGCCTCATACAAATTGTCGAGCGTGGCGCGTTGCACCGCGGTCAGCGTTGAATGAGAGCGCTCGAGTGCGAAGCGGTCCGTGACGTCCAGGGTAATGAACATGAGGCCGCCAAAGGGATGGGGCGTCACGATCTGTCGAAGCGCCGCGCCATCGGGCAAATGCAGGATTTCTTCCAATGGCTCGGTCACGGTCGTGAAGAGACGCTGGAGGCGAGATTTGTAAGATCGCCAATCGGCTTGTTCTGGCAGTCGCCACGCCTCGCGCATGGCGTCGATGACTTCGCTGATGGTCGGTTCGGTGCGCAAAAACAATTCGTCGAGCTGAAACAGCTTGGTGAATTCCGAATTGAAAAAACTAAGCCGCATGCCCGAGCCGTAGATTGCGATCGCGGTCGAGAGCGATTCAAGAACTTCGGCATGGGCTGAAACATGTTGTTTGAGCGTGCCCTGCGTCGCCTCGATGTCGGTGATGTCACGTGCCCAGCCGACGGAGCCACCACCCGCGCCGGGCGATTCGGATAGCTCGAGCAGGCGGCGTTCGCCATGAATCACGACATGGGAGTGCACTGAAACGGTCTTGTTTTCTGCGATTGCCTGGCGTGCCAGGGCAAGCGGATCGCCGCCATTTGGTTTCGGCACTAGCTCGATGCCGGGCCATTTGATGATATCGGCCGGCGCGGCCTCGACCGCCGCGGCAAAAGCGGGGTTGCACCAGACAAGCGCAAGCGAGGCATCGCGCCGCCACATCGGAACGGAGATCGCGTCGGCGACGGCCTTCAAGCCCATCGCGGTTAGACGCTGCTGGCCGACCTCCGCTTCGAGGCGGGAGAGGGTGTTTACCTCTGACGTCGAATCCCTGAGCGTCAGGCAGATGCTTTGATTGTCGGCCACCGCGGCTGCCTCGAAGCATTTTCCGCCATCGGCGCTATAGCAGGTTTGTCGCAGCGTATCGCCCGGCTCAAGGCGCGAGAGGCGCCCGCGCAATTCATCGAAGTCTTTGCTATCGAGGTGGCCGGCGAGGTCATCAAGGCGGCGCACGACGAGGTTGCCAAAGGGTGCTAGCGACGATTTCGGGCTGTTGATCAGCTCGGCCTCGGGCTGGCCGCGACGCCAATAGAGAATCAAGGCGGGGGCATAAGCGAGCGCGGCGCGGGCGGTCTCATTGGCCTGGCTCAAACGCGCCAAGGCGGCCTCGTGCGCGGCACGCTCGCGCGCGGCGCGCTTTAGAATGGTCAGGAAAAGAATGATCGCGCCGGCGCCAAGCAGGGCTGTCGTGCCGAACCCGGCCGTCAACCAATGTTCGGCCTCCCAAGCCGCCTCAGCGCTGTGTCCGCCGAAACTCAGCCACACCACAAACGCCGCTGCTGCCGACTTGCCTAGTCTCGTCATCCGGGTGCGGACTCGGTTGGTGCGCGCGCGATGGTAGCACCCCGCTTTATTCCGGCAAGCGCGAGCTTCAGAGGCGCGCCCCTTCAATACCGGTAGTGCTCCGGCTTGTAGGGGCCGGTCTGCTTGACGCCGATATATTTGGCCTGGGCGTCGGTCAGCTTGGTGAGCTTGACACCAAGCTTCGCCAAATGCAGGGCCGCGACCTTCTCGTCCAAATGCTTGGGCAAAATGTAAACTTGGCCTTTTTCGTACTTGGTGGCATTGGCCCAAAGCTCGATCTGAGCCAGCGTTTGATTGCTGAAGGACGCGCTCATGACGAAGCTCGGATGGCCAGTCGCATTGCCGAGATTGACCAGACGCCCCTCGGACAAAAGGATCAATTTCTTGCCGTCCGGGAATTCGATCTCGTCGACCTGCGGCTTCACATTGTGCCACTTGTAGTTTTTGAGCGCCGCGACCTGGATCTCCGAATCGAAGTGGCCGATGTTGCACACGATGGCACGGTGTTTCATTTGGCGCATGTGATCGAGCGTGATGACGTCGACATTGCCGGTCGCGGTGACGAAGATATCGCCAAATGAAACGGCGTCTTCGATGGTGGTGACCTGATAACCTTCCATCGCGGCTTGAAGCGCGCAGATGGGATCGATCTCGGTGACCACGACCCGGCAACCGGCATTGCGGAGCGAGGCCGCGGAGCCCTTGCCGACGTCGCCAAAGCCGCACACCACGGCTACTTTGCCCGACATCATCACATCGGTGCCGCGTTTGATGCCGTCGACCAAGCTTTCGCGACAACCATAGATATTGTCGAACTTCGATTTGGTCACCGAGTCATTGACATTGATGGCCGGAAACAAGAGGCGGCCTTCCTTCTGCATTTGATAGAGCCGGTGAACGCCAGTGGTGGTCTCTTCGCTAACGCCACGAATTGCCTTGGCGAGCGCCGTGTACCAGCCGGGTTTTGATTTAAGCCGCGCCTTGATCGCGGCGACCAAAACTTCCTCTTCCTCATTTTGCGGCTTGGGCAGCGCCGCCTGATTCTTCTCGGCCTCGGAGCCGAGATGGACAAGCAGGGTCGCATCGCCACCATCGTCGAGGATCATGTTCGGCGTGCCGCCATCGGCCCACTCGAAGATGCGGTGGGTATAGTCCCAATACTCGGTCAGGGTTTCGCCCTTATAGGCGAAGACCGGCGTGCCAACCGCCGCGATCGCCGCCGCGGCATGATCTTGCGTCGAATAGATGTTGCACGAGGCCCAGCGAATATCGGCGCCCAAGGCTTGCAGGGTTTCGATCAAGACGGCGGTTTGAATCGTCATATGCAGGGAGCCGGCGATGCGCGCGCCCTTGAGCGGCGCCTTGCCCTTGAACTCGTCGCGGAGCGACATCAGGCCCGGCATTTCGGTTTCCGCCATATCGATCTCGCTCCGGCCCCATTTGGCGAGGGCGATATCGGCAACCTTATAGTCCGTGGCGTCGGCCATTTAGTGACTCCGGGGTGTTGGGGCGCGCGGGCCGTTTTATCAGCCACCCGTGGTTGTTACAACTGCGGGAGGGGGTTTCAGCCGAGGGCGTTAAAATCTTCGATCAGCGCGGCGATCACGCCCGAATCCGATTGCTGCATGATTTGTTCGGCGCGCCGGCCGGCTTCGGCCAGGTCGATCTCGAGGATGCGCTGCTTGACCCGCGGCAGGCTGGGCGCGGCCATTGACAGGTCGCGCAGGCCAAGCCCGAGGAGGAGCGCGGTAAAGCGTGGATTGCCGGCCATTTCACCGCATAGATTGACCGGTATGCCGGCGCGCTGGGCGGCTACCGTCGCAAATTGGATCAGCCGCAATACGGCGGGGTGGAGCGAATCGTAAAGGTGTGCGACTTGCTCGTCGCCCCGGTTGATCGCGAGCGTGTACATGGTCAGGTCGTTGGTGCCGAGCGAAAAAAAGTCCGACACCTGCGCGAGGGCATCAGCGGCTAGGGCGGCGCCTGGGGTTTCGATCATCACGCCAACGGGCGGCAGCTCCTTGCCAATGGCAATGCGGTTGCGCGCCAGGCGCCGGGCAACGCGGGGGATCAATTCCCTAACCGCCTTGACCTCGCCGACCGTGGTGATCATGGGCAGCAAGATCCTGACTGGACCATGGGCATTGGCCCGCAACATGGCGCCGATCTGTGCTTCGAGGAGTGGGCGTACTTTGAGCGAGAGGCGAATGGCGCGCAGCCCAAGCGCCGGATTGACGCTCGGGCTCAAATGCTCGCCGAGCGAATAGGCGAGCTTGTCTGAGCCGACATCGAGGGTGCGGACCGTGACCGGGCGCCCCGCCATGCCTTCGACGATCGTACGCAGGGCCTGATATTGCTCATCTTCATCGGGCGGCTGGTCGCGGTTCATGTACATGAATTCGCTGCGAAGTAAGCCGATGCCTTCGGCGCCAGCGGCGTTGGCAAGCCCGAGCTCGGTCGGTAGTTCGAGATTGCATTGCAGCCCGATGCGGTGGCCATCCCGTGTGATCGCCGCGACGCCGCGCAGCCGATCGAGTTGACGTTGCCGGCGTAACAAAGCCTCGCGCCGGCGCTCATAGCGCCCGACCGTCTCCGGCGAGGGGTTGATCACCACTTGGCCGCGCGTGCCATCAACAATGATCAGATCCCCCGGCCGCGCCACGGTTACCAGGCTTGGGACGCCAAGCACCGCAGGCAGGCCGAGCGAGCGAGCCATGATGGCCGTGTGGCCTTCGGCGCCGCCCAAAGCCGAGGCAAAGCCCCCGACCTTGGTCGGGTCCATCAGCGCGGTATCGGCTGGGGTGATCTCCTCGGCGATGATGATGGCGCCCTGCGGCAAAGAAGAAAACGCTAGGTAGGGTACTTTTGATAAATTGCGCACGATGCGCGTGCCGACTTCGTGCACATCGTCGATCCGGCTCGCCAAATAGCGATCGCTGACCTCGGCAAAGGCTTGGCCGATTTCACCCAGCTCCGCCTGCACGGCGGCCTCGGCATTGATATGTTGGCGCCGGATTCGCTCGATAACACCGCGCACCAGGCGCGAGCTCTTGAGCATTTGAAGGTGGGCGTCGAGCAAATAGCTCAGCTCCTCGGCCGCCGCGCCCGGCAGGCCGCTCGCTTTGCCGCGGAGCTTGCGAACTTGTTTCGCCGACGCCGCCACCGCTTCTTCGAAGCGAGCAACTTCACCGGCGATCTCATGCTCGGCCAAACCATATTCCGGCAAGTCGATCAGGCCGCGTTCGACGACATGGGCGGGCCCGATCGCAATGCCTGCCGACACGCCAAGCCCATCGAACCGGTGTTCGAACGCTTCAGGCAGGCCGGCGATCTCTTCGTACACGTCCAATATCCCCGGTCTAGTCTTCGCCGAAGCGGCGCTCGACCAATGTGGCGAGCGCGTCGAGCGCGGCCGCGCCATCGGGGCCGCTCGCTTCGATCAAAATTTCCTGTCCCGGCCCCGCCGCCAACATCATGAGCCCTAAAATTGACGAACCCGAGACAGCGGTGCCGTTGCGCGTGACCGTGATTTCGGCGTCATAAGCGGCCGCGACTTGGACGAAACGGGCCGCCGCGCGCGCGTGCAAGCCCAGGCGGTTCGATATCGTCACAATTTTGCGTGTTTGACCGGCGCTGTTTTTGGCGGACGGATCGGCTGGCGTACTCACACCGCCTCTCCGTTCAACAGGCTGCTCGCCACGTTGATATATTTTCGTCCCGCTTCCTGGGCACTCAAGACCGCTCGTTCAAGCGTCTCTTCCTTGCGTACCGATGCGAGTTTGATCAGCATCGGCAGGTTCATGCCGGCAATGACCTCGATCTTCGCGCGGTCGTCCATCACCGAAATCGCAAGATTGGACGGTGTACCGCCAAACATGTCGGTCAGCAGAATCACCCCGTCGCCATCGTCCACCGCGTTGATCGCCTCGATGATTTCCTTGCGTCGCCGTTCCATGTCGTCGTCCGCCCCGATGCAGATCGCGCGAATGCGTTCCTGCCGCCCGACCACATGCTCGGTCGCGGCGACAAATTCTTCGGCCAAGCGGCCATGCGTAACGAAGACCAAACCAATCATGAGGAAATCCGTTTCAAAGAACGTGCGACGAACGATCAATCAATCGCCGATCGAGGCCGAGCGCTCAAGATCGCGATGACGCAGGCTGGCGGTCCATCCGGCGGCGCGTAGTGTTTCGACCAGCCGCCCGGCCACAAAGACCGAGCGATGACGCCCGCCCGTGCAGCCAATGGCAATGGTCAAATAGGATTTGCCCTCCCGTTCATAGGCGGGCAATAGCGGATTCAACATATCGGTCAACGTAGCAAAAAACGGCGCATAGGCGGAATCTCGCTCGATGAAGGCGGCGATCGGCGCATCGAGGCCGGTTCCGGCGCGCAAATTCGGATCGTAATGCGGATTGGCCAGGAAGCGAACGTCGAACACGAGATCAGCCTCAGGCGGCAGGCCATGACGATAGCCAAATGAAACGATGTGAACGCCGAGGCCGGCCGCGCTTGAGATCGAAAAATGCCCCGTCAGCAGGCGGCGAAGATCGGGTAGACCAAGGCCCGAGGTGTCGACCACTAGATCGGCCCGATTGCGCGCCCAGATCAGACGCTCGCGTTCGAGCCGAATGCCATCGCTGACCGGGCGATCATCGGCCAGGGGGTGGCGCCGCCGGGTCTCGGTGAAGCGTCGGCGCAAGATCTCGTCATCGCTTTCGAGAAACAGCAGCGTGGTGTCGAGGCTGTCGCGATCGAGCAGGGGTGCCAAATAGCGTTCGAAGTGCTCGACATCGAATTCACGCGTACGCACATCGGTGCAGATCGCCAAGGGCCGCCGCGTGTCGGTATCACCGGAGGTGGAGGCGCCCCGCACCAGGCCGCCGATCAAGGTGACGGGCAAATTGTCGACCACCTCATAACCCAGATCCTCGAGGACCTTGAGCGCCGTCGATTTGCCCGCTCCCGACATGCCGGTGACAATGACCAGACGCTGCCTTTGGGATCGATCGGGGTTTCGGGTCATCGGTTCAGGCCGATCGACGGTTGAGGCCGGGTCCAAGCGCGGTCTCGGCTGGCTGAAGGCGGCCGTTGACCAGCTGCGCCGCCATGCGGAGTTTCGCTACGGCGGATGATTCGAATGGCGCGAGGGTCAAGGCGGCGATCCCGACCCCATCGATGACGGTTTCCACGAGATTTGGCAGGCGCGCGATGTTTGTGTTTGGTGCGAGATCGACGAGCAGGCCGATGCTTGCCTCGGGCAGATTGGGGAGTGTGAGGATGCCAAGGCCCCGCACCTCCAGCAGGCCGGCCAGCGCCTCGGGGGCCTGCGCCATGAGACGATTGCCCTTGGGGGTTAGCGCCACCTGATCGTCCGCCACAAGGGTGGCGCCGGCCTCGATGAGGCGCAAGGCAAGATCGGATTTTCCGGCGCCAGAAGGGCCGCGCAGCAAAATGCCGACACCTTCGAAAACGACGCAACTCGCGTGATGGAGCCGGCTCATTGGCGGGGAAGGTCGCGCCGTCGTCCAGCCATGTCAACCAGCGGACTGTGGGCGCTCAAGCGGCCGAACGGGCGGGCGGCTCGATGAGGAGGGCGAAAATCGCTTCGGCGCGGTCCGACCCGCGCAGGCGTTCGACAACTTCGTCCTTGCGCAGGAGACGTGAAATGTTCGAGAGCGCCTTGAGGTGGTCAGCCCCGGCGCTCGCCGGCGCAAGCAGCATGAAAACGAGATCGACCGGGTGACCATCCACCGATTCGAAATCGACCGGCTGTTCGAGGCGGGCAAAAACCGTCACCAAATGGTCTAGACCGGGCAAGCGCGCATGCGGAATGGCGATACCCTTGCCGCTTCCGGTCGAGCCAAGTCGCTCGCGCTCAAGCAGCGCATCGAAAATCGTCCGCTCGTGCAGACCCGTCAGTTCGGCGGCACGCGCCGCCAGCTCCTGTAGCAGGTGCTTCTTGCTGGTCGCACGCAAACGCGGCAAGACGCCGCGCTGCTGAAGAATTTCCCGAATTTCCATCGGCACTCCGTCCTGGACAACTTGGCTCGCTGGGCTCAGCGCCCACTAAACCCCAGGGTCCTTATGATCGTTGCGCGACATCGGCTATTTTACGGTGCCGCCGCCTGGTCTGTCGATTGCTCGCGATGTTCTCGTTTGCACTCGCCGGGCCGGGGTCACATGGCGCTCTATGTGGGGTCGAGCACCCCGGGCGAAAAGGCGGCGCACCATAGGTCCCCCTAACCCAGTGAGTCAATCGGGACCCGATTTTGCCCCGCCAACTACTGATTTTTTCTAACTATTTTAATTGGTTAGGGAATTTTCGATCGGCTCTTTTCGCTTCAGGCGACGACGTTCGACCGAAGACGGGATGCGCATGGCTTCGCGGTATTTTGCTACCGTTCGCCGCGCAATCGCGACCCCGCCTTTGCTCAGTGCGGCAGCAATATGGTCGTCAGAGAGGATTCGGTTCGGGGGTTCGGAATCGATCATCGCCTTGATTCGGTGCCGAACCGCCTCGGCGGCGTGAGTTTCGCCCCCGGCGCTGCTTTGCAGGGCGGCCGAAAAGAAGAATTTGAGCTCGAACACGCCACGTGGGCAGGCAAGATATTTGTTGGCGACCACGCGGCTGACCGTGCTCTCGTGCACACCGATCAAAGTGGCGATATCGCGCAAGGTCATGGGGCGCATTTCACGCACGCCGTGCGAGAAAAAATTCGACTGTTGTTCAACTAATGCGCGACCCACGTTCATCACCGTTCGCGCGCGCTGGACCAGCGAACGAACCAACCAGTTCGCCGATTGAAGTTGCGTGGTCAGGAATTGATGCTCGGCCGGCGTGCGGACGCCCTTGGTCAGAAGAGAAAAATAGCCTGTATTCACGATCACCTTGGGCATGGTGTCGGGGTTGAGCTCGACCTGCCAGGAGCCGTCGCGCATGGGCCGTACAAAAATGTCGGGAATGACGGTCGGCGCTGGCTCGGCACCGAAGGCGCGTCCGGGCTTGGGTTCGAGCCGTTTGATTTCGGCGATCATGTCGGCGATATCCTCGTCCGACACTTGGCATTGGGCTTTCAAGCTGGCGAAGTTCCGCGCGGCGAGCAAATCGAGATGGTCGAGAAATGTGCTCATGACCGGGTCGAGACGATTTTTCTCGGCGAGCTGAAGCGCCAGACACTCGCGTAAAGACCGGGCGAAGACACCCGTTGGCTCGAAGCGATGCAAAATGGTGATCGTCTGCTCAATGCGCGAAGGCTCACAGCCGAGTTGCGTCGCGACGGCCAAAAGGTCGGCCGGTAAATAGCCCGCCTCGTCAATCAGGTCGATCAGCCGGCTGCCGATCAACAAATCAATGGGGTCGCTGCAGCCCACCCGCAGCTGGGACAGCAAGTGCTCGCGCAGCGTAGGGCCATCCGAGGCGGCCTGATCAAGGCGATCGCCCTCATCACCGCTTGGCGCGCCACCCGCGCGCGCCCAACGCCCGGCATCGCCCGGTGCACTATCGGCATCCCACATGGCCTCCGGCGTAACATCAAGCCCGGCGGCATCGGGGCCTTCGGCCTCGAGCCGGTTCATGGCCTGATCGGTGGCAACCGGCGTGCCTGCCTCAAGCGCGGTTGGCGCTGGTGAATCGCTTTCGCTGGCGCCATCGGTCTCCTCGCGCTCAAGCAAGGGGTTACGTTCGAGCTCTTCTTGGATATAGGCCTGAAGTTCTTGCGCGCCGAGCTGAAGCAGTTTGATCGACTGCTGGAGCTGCGGCGTCATAACCAGCGCCTGCCCTTGTTTAAGGCTGAGCTGCTGCTTCACGGTGGCCATGGCGCGTTGCTCAACCGGCTACAGACGGAAACGCTCGCCGAGATAGACCCGCCGCACTTCCTCGTGGGCGACGATATCATCCGGCACACCTTCCATCAGCACCGCGCCCTCATGAAGAATATAGGCCCGGTCGACGATATCGAGTGTCTCGCGCACATTGTGGTCGGTGATTAAGACGCCGATGCCACGGTCTTTCAAATTGGCGACCAGTTCGCGAATTTCGCCAAGCGCGATCGGGTCAATGCCGGCCAGCGGCTCGTCGAGCAACATGAAGCTCGGGCGGCTCGCCAATGCCCGCGCAATTTCAACGCGCCGTCGCTCGCCGCCTGAAAGCGCAAGCGCGGGCGTGTGCCGCAAATGGCTGATCGAAAATTCCGCCAACAGCTCATCAAGCAGCGCTTCGCGCCGCTCGCGCGCCGGCTCGGAAACTTCGAGCACCGCCTTGATGTTGCCTTCGACCGTCATGCCGCGAAAAATCGACGCCTCCTGAGGCAGATATCCTATGCCAAGCCGTGCACGGCGATACATCGGAAGATCGGTGATGTCGTGGCTATCCAAGAAAACCTGACCATAATCCGGCGTAATCAATCCCGTGATCAGGTAGAAGCTGGTTGTCTTACCCGCGCCATTCGGCCCAAGCAAACCCACCGCCTCGCCGCGTTGCACCGTGAGACTGACGTCTCGTAGCACCGGGCGTTTGCGGAAGCGTTTGCCGAGATTGCGCGCAACCAACCCCGTATTCGAGGCGACGAGACGCGGCCCTAAGACCGCGCCATCGTCAGCGGTGTTCGCAGTGCTTTGACGGCCGCTTTGGCGTTCGTCGCTTCCACCTGATGACATCGTTAGAAATATACCCGATCCGGTTAATTTTTCTTCTGCGAAGGCGCGTCATTTTTCGCGGCGGCAGGCTTCTTTTCAGGCACGAAGAGACCCTTAACACGCCCGCCTTGGGTCGCCCCTTTGGCCACTTTGCTTTCGCCGGTCGTGAGGTTCATCTCGAGCGTATCGCCCTTGACGATATTGTTGCCCTGGGTGAGCACAACATCGCCCATCAGGTCGATCCGCGCGCGATCGACGTCATAAATGCCGCGGGATCCTTTGCCGGTTTCCGTGGGCGATGAAACGAAGACGTTCCCTTCCGCTTCGATTTTCGAAATGCCCGGTTGATCGGGGCTCTCTTTGCTCTCGCGATAGTGCACGGTCAACTGATCGGCGCGCAGTCTCATGGTGCCCTGCACGGCGTCGACCTTGCCGCGAAAGACCGCGAGCTGCTGGTTTTGTTTGACCTCCAGCGTATCGGCGGTGATCTCGATCGGGAGCGTCGTATCGGTGCGTGTGCCGGTGGGGCGGGTTGGCGAGACATTTTCGGTTTGCGGCGCGGTGCTCTCAGCTTCGGCCGCCCATGTTGATTGCGTGATAATTTGGGCGCCCACCAAGCCAAGTGCCAGGGCCGCCAAATACCCTTTTGACCTATGCCAGATCATGGGCGCGCCTCGGGTTGGTTGTCGGGCCGCTTGGAGAAAATCGTCGTCTTCACCGGACCGGACACAAAGACATTGGCGCCTCGGTCCGTGATCCGGAAGGCCGAGCCATTGATCAAACCGAGCGGGCCTTGGCCCGACACGGCCTCATGACCTTCCGCTTCGCCAGCCTGGATTTTGAGGTGCGCGCTTTCGGTGTGCAGTTCGTGCCCTTGGTCGGAATAGACGGTGACATCGCCGGCCAGATCGAGCGTGGCGAGCGTGCGATTATAAAGGCCTTCGCGGGCCGTGACCGCAGCCCATGAATCGCCCTCCATAAACATATCGGCGGTCAGGTTTTTCAGCGTGATCACCATCGCATCCGCCGCGCTCGGTATGGCTTCTTCCGCGGTGACGGTGAAGGGCTGGCTTTGGCTGTCCGTCCCGACATAGCGCGCATTCAACATTTTCAAGCTGCCATCCTGGCCCTCGGTCGCGCTGTAGGTCACACGAAATCCCTCTTCACGACCCGAGGCCAAAGGCCATATGACTATCAGTCCGAGCAAAAGAACGGCACTCAGCGGCAGCGCATAGCGCATCACGCCGACAAAGGCGCTATAGCGACCGGCGCCCGCCGCTGATTTCGCAACATGGCCGGCGAATAGGCCGGTCAAGCGCTGTTCCGGCACAGGGGTGGTGCGCTCCGGCACGCCGCCGATTTTTTCGCTGTTGGCGCTCACGCGATTCCCGCCCTCAGGCAATCATGGATGTGAATGATCCCGACCGGTCGTTCGTCCTCGATCACGAACAGGCTCGTGATCTTATGCTCATTCATGAGATTAAGCGCTTCCGCCGCGAAGGCGCCCGGTCGAATGGAGCGGGGTGAGGCGGTCATGACGGCGGCAACGGTCTGGCGCACCAGGCCTTCCCCCATATGACGACGCAAATCGCCATCGGTGACGACGCCGATCAGTCGGCCGGACTCGTCAAGCGCGCCGATGCAGCCGAAGCCCTTGGCGGTCATGGTGATCAACGCTTCGGCCATGCGGGCCGACGCGGGGATTGTGGGTAGCGCCGCGCCAGCGTGCATGATGTCGCGCACGCGAAGCAATCGTCCGCCCAACCGCCCGCCCGGATGAAACGCCTGGAAATCTTCGGCGGTGAAGCCTTTGCGCTCAAGCAGAGCGACCGCCAACGCGTCGCCGAGCGCCAACATCATGGTGGTCGATGAGGTTGGCGCGAGGCCAAGCGGGCAGGCCTCCGGCGCCTCGGGCAGCACGAGCGCCACATCGGCGGCTTCGGCCAACGTCGTTTTGGCGCGCCCGACAATGCCAACCATCGGGATACGATGGCGCTTGGCGTATTGAATCAAATTAGCGAGCTCGGCGGTCTCGCCAGAATTCGATAGCAGGATCAGGGCGTCCTGCGGCGTGATCATGCCGAGGTCGCCATGGCTCGCTTCGGCGGGGTGGACGAAAATCGCCGGCGCGCCGGTCGACGCCAAAGTGGCCGCGATCTTGGTCGCGATATGGCCACTTTTGCCCATGCCGGAGACCACGATGCGTCCTTCGACCGCGGCCAAGAGCGTGATCGCTTCGACAAAACGTTGGTCGACCGAGCGCCCAAGCCGCTGCAAGGCGTCGGCCTCGATTTCGAGCACGCGCTGCGCCCGCGCCAGGTCCTTGCTCCCGACGGTGTCGCGGGTGAGAGCCACGCTCGATGTCTCGCTCGGCATCAGGTCCTAATGATCAAAAATATCGGGCTCGACAAAACCAAGCCGATCGAGCGCCGCCCGGGTCGGCACAAAGGCAAAGCAGGCCTCCGCGACCCCCGTGCGGCCCTCGCGTTTCAGCATTTGATCTAGTTTTTCCTTGATCGCATGCAAGTGGAGCACATCCGACGCGGCATAGCTGAGTTGCTCCTCGCTAAGCTCGGCCGCACCCCAATCCGAGGTTTGTTGCTGTTTCGAAATCTCGACATTGACGAGATCCTTGCACAGGTCTTTCAGGCCGTGACGATCGGTGAAGGTGCGGGTCAGCTTTGAGGCGATCTTTGTGCAATAGATCGGCGCGCACATGACGCCCAAATAGCGCGCGATGACGGCCACATCGAAACGCGCGAAATGGAAAATCTTGAGCACTGCACGGTCACTCAACAGCTTCGCCAAATTGGGCGCATTGATGCGGCCGGGGGGCGAGAATTGCACCAAATGGCAATCGCCGTCGCCGCTCGAGATTTGCACGAGGCAAAGCCGGTCTCGCGCGTGGTTGAGGCCCATCGTTTCGGTATCGATCGCAATCGACTTGCCGAAGCTTAAACCTGCTGGAAGGTCGCCTTTATGAAGGTGGAGGCTCATGGCCCTCTCGCCATAGGGCGCGCCCGCGGCGCGACTCGTTGATGTCTCTAGCTAGACAGTGGCACGATTCCTGTCAATCCGAGCCGCCTTTTCAAGCGGGGCGGCAATGCGCTGGCCTCCTGGCAATGATCATGTTACATGGCGCGCACCCAAAGGCGGGGCGAGGAATGTCCGATCCGGTCGTTACCGTGTTTGGCGGCACGGGCTTTGTTGGCCGCCATGTTGTTCAACGTCTTGCGCGCCTCGGCGCGACCATCAGGGTAGCAACCCGACGGCCGGATCGTGCGCTGTTTCTCAAGCCGCTCGGCGGTGTTGGACAGATCGTCCCGATTCCAGTGCATTACGGCAAAGACGAGTCGATCGCGCGCGCGCTGCAAGGCGCGGATTGGGTGATCAATCTTGTTGGCATCTTGAACGAACAGCCGGGGCGCAAATTCGCCGCGATCCATGGCGAGTTGCCGGGTCGCATCGGGCGGGCGGCGACGGCGGCCGGGGTTGGTCGCTTTATTCAGATCTCGGCGATCGGCGCGGCGCCTGAGTCGGTTTCGGCCTATGGGCGGAGCAAGGCGGCGGGCGAGGCGGCGGCGCGGGCCGCTTTTCCCGGCGTCACCATCATGCGGCCGAGCGTCGTGTTTGGCCCCGAGGATGGCTTTTTCAACGCGCTCGGGGCGCTGAGCCGCCTCGTGCCGGTCATTCCGATTTTTTTCAGCGGCCTGCCCAAAGTGGCGCTCGACGGCATGTTCCTGGTGCCGCGCTTTCCCAATGCGGGCGCCAGCCTCATGCAGCCGGTTTATGTCGGCGATGTGGCCGATGCGGTGATCGCGGCGCTGAAGGAGCCCAAAAGCACGGGGCGCGTCTATGAATTGGGCGGCCCGACGGTTTATCGCTTCCGCGAGGCGGTCGAGCTCGCGCTTGGCATCATCCGGCGCAAACGTTGCCTGGTGCCAGTGCCATTTTTTGCGCTCGAGGCGACTGCTTTTTTTGCGCAAGCGATCCCGTTCTCGCCGCTCAAGCCCGATCTGGTGCGCTTGATGAAGCTCGACAATGTGGTGTCGCGCGGCGCGGCGGGCTTGGCGGAGCTCGGGATCACGCCAACCGGGGCCGAGGTGATCCTGCCGACCTATTTGCATACCTATCGGGCCGGCCGGGCCGAGGACTGAGTTGTCTCTCAGCTAAAGCCGTAGAGCCAGACCACCAAGGCCAGACCAAGCAACACCCGGTAGATCACAAAGGGTGTGAAGGTGAACCGGCGCAACAGGTTCATCAAAAACCAGACCGCGAATAGAGCGACCACGAAGGTTAGGCCGATCGCAATACCGGTGTCGGCCATGCGCGCGGCGCCTTCCGGGCCTTCCGCGGTCACCACATCTTTGAGCGCCAGAGCGCCGGCCGCCGCCGTGGCCGGGATCGAGAGTAGCATGGCAAAGCGCGCGGCCTCGGTGCGCTCGAGCCCGAGAAACCGCCCGGCCGTCATGGTGATGCCCGAGCGGCTGGTGCCCGGCACCAAAGCCAACATTTGCGCCAAACCGATGAAGATCGCGCCCGACAGTTTGAGGTGCTCAATGCGCCGCAGGGTCGGGCTGAAGCGATCAGCCACGAAGAGTAGCGCGGCATAGCCGAGCGTGGTCCAGGCGACCACCTTGGCCGAGCGGAAAAAATCGGGGGCGAAGGTGTGGATGAGGCCGCCGGCGATCAGGGCCGGGATCGTCGCGATCATGAGGAACCAAAACAGGCGTCGGGCAAAGGTGCGCTCAGCGCCCTTCTTCGTGAAGGGGCTGGTCACCATGGCCAGCACATCGCGCCAAAAATAGACCAATACGGCGGCTAGGGTGCCCATATGGATCGCCGCGTCGAGGTCCAGCCCTTGATCGGGCCAGCCGGTTACCACCGGAACGAGGAGCAAATGGCCTGACGAACTGATCGGCAGGAATTCGGTGATCCCCTGCACGATGGTCAGCACGACGATTTGGAGTAGTGACAAATGGGCCCCCGGGTCCGGGCGACGCGGCGCCCCGGCGCCGGCCGCGCGCCTTATAGCACCCGGTCCTTAAGGAAAGGAATCCCACATATAGTCCTAAAACGGTACCATTGGCGCGGTATTTTTCTCTGAGGCAACGGTGTTAATTTGTGATTAGGCGAATAGGTCGTACAAAATAGACAGGACTACTGACCTGTATTTGATTTTTGGCTCGCGCCACGGTGAAATCACCGCTAGGTTTGGCGGAACAAGAGGCCCACACGCAGCTGATCGCACAGAGGTCGGCGCGGTAAGGGCAGAGGAGATCGTGTTTTGGCTGAATCGCGGATGCTTCGCTTTGTCGCGTTGCCGCAAGCGAATCCGGATAAGCGCGCCGCCGAGTCGCGCCGTCAGGATTGGCAGGAAATCTACGCCGAGTTCTCGAAAGAGCGCGCGGCCGAGCAGGCTGGGCGCTGCTCACAATGCGGCGTGCCGTTTTGCCAAATCCATTGTCCGGTCGCCAACAACATTCCCGATTGGTTGATGTTGACCGCCGAAGGCCGGCTCGAAGAAGCCTATGAAGCGTCGAGTGCGACCAACAACCTGCCGGAGATTTGCGGACGCATTTGTCCGCAGGATCGTCTATGCGAAGGCAATTGCGTCATCGAGAAGGGGTTTCAATCCGTCACGATCGGCGCGGTCGAGCGTTACATTACCGAAACGGCGTTCGAACGCGGTTGGGTCAAACCGGTCAAGCCGCTGCGCGAACGGCGCGAATCGATCGGCATCGTGGGCGCGGGCCCAGCGGGCCTTGCGGCCGGTGAGCAGCTTCGCAAGAAGGGTTATCAAGTTCATATCTATGACCGCTATGACCGGGTCGGCGGTTTGCTCGTTTACGGCATTCCAAACTTCAAACTCGAAAAAAGCATTGTCGAACGCCGCGCGCGCCTGTTGCGCGAGGCCGGCATCGTGTTCCACCTCAATACCGAAATCGGTCGCGATGTTTCACTGGCCGATTTGCGGCTGCGTCACACTGCGGTGTTGATCGCAACGGGTGCGTACAAAGAACGCGAGCTGCAAATGCCGGGCGCCGGGCTCGACAATATTTTTCAGGCGATGACCTATTTGACCGCGAGCAACCGGAAAGACCTTGGCGATCACGTGCCGCTCTATGAAGACGGCACGCTGAATGCGCGCGACAAGGACGTCATCGTGCTCGGTGGTGGCGACACGGCGATGGATTGCGTGCGCACCGCGGTGCGTCAGGGCGCGCGCTCGGTCAAATGCCTCTATCGGCGCGATCGCGCCAACATGCCGGGCTCGATGCGCGAAGTGAAACACGCCGAGGAAGAAGGCGTCGACTTCGTTTGGCTGTCGGCGCCCGAGGCGTTTTTGGGTGACCGCGCGGTCGAGGCGGTGCGCGCGGTGCGGATTCATTTGGGTGTGGCGGACGCCAGCGGGCGGCAGGCGCCGCAATCGATTCCAGGATCTAGTCACAACCTGCCCGCCAATCTCGTGATCAAGGCGCTCGGCTTCGACCCTGAGGATTTGCCGACGAATTTCGCGGCCCCCGATCTCGCAGTGACCCGTTGGGGCACGCTTAAGCTCGATTGGAAATCAATGATGACCTCCATGGACGGCGTGTTTGCCGCCGGCGATATCGTGCGCGGCGCTTCGCTCGTGGTGTGGGCCATTCGCGATGGACGCGACGCCGCCGAGGCCATTGATCGCTACATCCATGCCCGTGCGGTGCGCGCCAGCGTCTCCGCCGCGGCAGAATAGGGCTGCCTGCCATGACCGACACGCCGATCTTTGACGCCGCGCAATATGTTGCCACTTGGCAGAGGGAAACCGCTCGCCTGTCGCGTGATGGTCTTTATGATCCCGCAACAGAGCACGATGCCTGTGGCGTTGGCTTTGTGGCGGCGATTGACGGCAAGCCACGGCGCGCGGTGGTTGAAGCCGGTGTGAATGCGCTGAAGGCGGTCTGGCATCGCGGCGCGGTTGATGCCGATGGCAAAACCGGCGATGGCGCGGGCCTCCATGTCGAAATCCCGCAGGATTTTTTCAAGGAGCACATCGGCAATACCGGGCACAAGCCGAAGGCCGGCCGGCTTGCGGTCGGACAGGTGTTTTTGCCCAAGACCGATCTCGGCGCGCAGGATGTTTGCCGCTCGATCGTGGAGTCGGAAATCTTGCGCTTCGGCCATGGCATTTATGGTTGGCGCCAGGTGCCGATCAATTCGGCGGTGATCGGCGAGAAGGCGAATGCGACACGCCCCGAGATCGAGCAAATCATGATCTCGAATGATCGCGGCGTGACCGATGAGCAATTCGAGCTCGATCTTTACATCATGCGCCGGCGCATCGAGCGCAAAGTGCTCGATAGCCACATCAGCGATTTTTATATTTGCTCGCTCTCGTCGCGCTCGATCATCTACAAGGGCATGTTCCTGGCCGAGCAGCTGTCCGAGTTCTATCCCGATCTGATGGATGATCGCTTCGTCTCGAGCTTCGCGATTTTTCATCAACGCTATTCCACCAACACATTCCCAACTTGGCGCCTGGCCCAACCGTTCCGCGTGCTCGCCCATAATGGCGAGATCAATACGCTGAAGGGCAATGTCAATTGGATGAAAAGCCATGAGACCCGCGCGGTCTCCGATGTCTTCGGCCCGCACAATGCCGATCTATTTCCGCTGGTACCGGAAAGCGCTTCGGATTCGATGGCGCTCGATGCGGTGATGGAGGCGATCATTCGCGCCGGCCGCCCCGCCCCGGTGGTCAAGTGCATGTTGATCCCGGAAGCGTGGTCGCATCGGCCCGACATGCCGGAAAAACTGCGCGCGTTCTACTCCTACTGCAATTGCGTGGTCGAGCCGTGGGACGGCCCGGCCGCGATCGCGGCGACCGACGGGCGGTGGGTGCTCGCCGGCATGGACCGCAACGGACTCCGCCCGCTGCGTTACACCATCACGGTCGACGGCTTGCTGTTCGCCGGCTCGGAAACCGGCATGGTGACGATCCCTGAAGCCAATATCATCGAGAAGGGGCGGCTCGGCCCCGGTCAAATGATCGCGGTCGATCTGCAGGAGGGGCGGCTCTATCACGATAGCGAGTTGAAGGATCAGCTCGCGGCACGCAAGCCTTATATCGAGTGGGCGAAGAACGCGGTCGAGCTTGATAGTCTGATCGACTCCGCCAGCGAACCGGTTGTGTTTGCGCGCGATGAGCTGAAGCTTCGTCAGCGCCTGGTCGGCTACACGATGGAAGAGCTTGAGCTGATCTTGCATCCCATGGTCGAGGATGCCAAGGAGGCGATCGGCTCGATGGGGGACGACACGGCGCTTGCTGTGCTCTCCAACCAATATCGCGGGCTGCATCATTATTTCCGGCAGAATTTCAGTCAGGTGACCAACCCGCCGATCGATTCATTGCGCGAATATCGTGTGATGAGTTTGAAGACCCGGCTCGGCAATCTCGGCAATATGTTCGACGAGCGGCCGGAGCAGATGCGGCTCTTGCAGCTCAATTCACCCGTCCTGACCAACGCCGAATTCGCCGCCATGCGGCGCTACATGGGCGCCAAGGCGGCGGTGATCGATTGCAGCTTCGAGGCGGATAGCGGCGCGGGCGCACTGACCGCGGCGATGGCGCGCATCCGCGCCGAGGCTGAGGACGCTGTGCGCGGCGGCGCGGTGCATCTGATCCTTACCGACGAGAATGTCGGGCCGGAACGCGCGCCGATCCCCATGATCCTCGCGGCCGGCGGCGTGCACAGCCATTTGGTGCACCAGAAACTCCGCACCTTTACTTCGCTCAATGTGCGCTCGGCCGAGTGCCTGGATGTGCATTATTTCGCGGTCTTGATCGGCGTCGGCGCCACAACGGTGAACGCCTATTTGGCGCAAGAGAGCATCGCCGACCGTCATGCGCGCGGCCTCTTTGGCAAGCGCAGCCTGAAAGAGTGCGTCGAGCGCTATAAGAACGCGGTCGATCAGGGTCTGCTCAAAGTGATCTCCAAAATGGGCATCTCGGTGATCAGCTCCTATCGCGGCGGCTATAATTTCGAGGCCGTTGGGTTGTCGCGCACGCTGGTGGCCGATTTTTTTCCGGGCATGACGTCGCGCATCTCCGGCATCGGCCTATCGGGCATCAAGCGGCGCGTGATGGAGTTGCATCGCAAGGCGCACCAAGAATTGCCCGTCGTGTTGCCGGTTGGCGGGCTCTACAAATACCGCCAATCGGGCGAGCGCCACGCGTTCGAAGGCCAGCTTATTCATATGCTGCAAGATGCGCTGGCGAACGAATCTTACGGCAAATACCGGAAATATGCCGAGGCGGTGTATCAGCAGCCGCGCATCCATATTCGCGATTTGCTGGACTTCAAGCGCGAGCGGCCGCCGGTGCCGCTCGAGGAGGTCGAATCGATCACCGAAATTCGCAAGCGGTTCATGTCGGGCTCGATGTCGCACGGCGCGCTGTCGCGCGAGGCGCACGAGACGCTGGCGATCGCGATGAACCGGATCGGCGCGTTCTCGTGCTCGGGCGAAGGCGGCGAAGATGCCTCGCGCTACAACCCGCGTTCGAACGGCGACAACGCCAATTCGGCGGTCAAACAAATCGCCTCGGGGCGCTTTGGCGTGACGGCGGAATATCTCAACCGGTGCCGCGAAATCGAAATCAAGATCGCGCAAGGCGCCAAGCCTGGCGAGGGCGGTCAGCTGCCCGGCTTCAAGGTGACCGACGAGATCGCCAAATTGCGTTATGCGACCCCCGGCGTGACGTTGATTTCACCGCCGCCGCATCACGATATTTATTCGATCGAGGATCTGGCCCAGCTCATGTACGATTTGAAGCAGATCAACCCGCAGGCGCGCGTTTCGGTGAAGCTCGTGGCGGAATCGGGCATCGGCACGATCGCGGCCGGCGTCGCGAAAGCAAAAGCGGACGTAGTGTTGATCTCGGGCCATGATGGCGGCACGGGTGCCAGCCCGCAATCGAGCCTCAAATATGCCGGCGTGCCGTGGGAGCTTGGCCTCGCCGAGGTCAATCAAGTGCTCACGCTCAATCGCCTGCGCCACACCACGACGGTGCGTACCGATGGCGGCATCAAGACCGGGCGCGATGTGGTGATCGCGGCCATGTTGGGCGCCGAAGAATATGGCATCGGCACGGCCTCGTTGGTGGCCATGGGTTGTATTCTCGTGCGGCAATGCCATTCGAACACCTGCCCGGTTGGCGTCTGCACGCAAGATCCGAAGCTGCGCGAGAAGTTCACCGGCTCGCCCGAAAAGGTGGTCAACCTGTTCACCTTCATCGCGGAAGAAGTGCGCGAGATTCTGGCCTCGCTCGGTGTGCGCACGTTGAACGAGATCATCGGGCACACCGATATGCTGAAACAAATCAGCCGGGGTGCGACCGACCTCGACGATCTCGATCTCAATCCTCTGCTCGTGCAGCCGGATCCGGCGGGCTTCCCGCGCTTCTCGCCGCGCAAGGGGCGCAATGAGGTGCAGGAGACCTTGGACGAGCAGATGATCCGCGATGTCGCGGACGCGCTCGAAAAGCCGGAAAAAATGCAGCTCGCCTATACCGTGCGCAACACCATGCGCACGATCGGCGCCAAGCTGTCGTCGAAAATCACACGGCGCTATGGCATGACCGGCCTGCCGCCGGATTACATCACCGTGCGTCTGCGCGGCACGGCCGGGCAATCGCTCGGCGCCTTCGCGGTGCAGGGCCTAAGGCTCGAATTGCTGGGCGATGCGAATGATTATGTCGGCAAGGGCCTGTCGGGCGGCACCATCGTGGTGCGGCCGTTGGTTTCGAGCCCGCTCAAATCCAACGCCAATACGATCATCGGCAATACCGTGCTCTATGGCGCGATCAGCGGGCGGCTATATGCCGCGGGCCAAGCGGGGGAACGCTTCTGCGTGCGCAATTCAGGCGCGCGCGCGGTGGTCGAGGGCTGCGGCTCGAATGGCTGCGAATATATGACTGGCGGTGTAGCGGTGATCCTCGGGCCGGTCGGCGATAATTTCGGCGCCGGGATGACCGGCGGCATGGCGTTTGTTTATGATACCGATGACGCGTTCGAGCGGCGCGTCAATTCTGATACAGTGGTCTATCAGCGCATCGCGTCGCGCTATTGGGAAGGCGTTGTGCGCGAACTTGTCGCCGAGCATTTCCAGGCCACGCAATCGGCCTATGCCGAGCGCTTGTTGGCCGATTGGGAGCTTGAGCTTGGCCGCTTCTGGCAGATCTGCCCGAAGGAAATGCTGAACCGGCTCGCCCATCCCTTGAGCGACGAGGCGGTGAAGGCGAGCGCGTGAGGCGATTTATACCAAGTCGCGATGATCTTGACCGATCATCGCGACGCCCTCAGGCGCCGGGCGCGCGCGTCCCACGCGCTTGGCTTCGCCGCTTGCGCGGCGCAGCGCGGTCGCGCCGGCCAAGTCGCGATGAATCAAGTTGATCGCGACTTGGTATTGGGATGCTATCACTCTAACTCTGCGTGACTCGGAAAATTGAGGCATCCACGACATGAAAAAAATTGGCCGACTGGGCGCTTGGGTTGCCGCCGACTCTTTTGGCAAAGACGAAATCGCCGCGCTCGCGCAGGGCGTGGAGCGGCTCAACTACGACACGCTCTGGTATCCCGAGGCCGTGGGCTATGAAACGTTCTGTTATGGCGGGTTCGCGCTCGCGCAGACCGATCGGCTTCGCGTCGCGAGCGGCATTGCTAATATTTACGCGCGCGACGCCGTGGCGGCGATCGCAGGCCACGATTCGCTCAACAATCTCTATGACGGCCGGTTCATTCTCGGCCTCGGCGTTTCCCATGTGCCGTTGGTTGAGGGCTTTCGCGGCCATGATTATGGCAAGCCGGTCGCGACCATGCGCGCCTATCTCGACGCCATGGAAAGCGCCGCGCTGATCATCAAGAAACCCGAACGCAATATCGTCCTCGCCGCGCTTGGGCCCAAAATGACCGCGCTCGCGGCTGAGCGCACCAATGGCGCGCATTCCTACCTCGTCACGCCCGAGCACACGGCGCGCGCCAGAAAAATTCTGGGACCGGACAAATGGCTTTGCGTCGAACAAAAGGTCTGCCTCACCTCGAACGCGGCGCAATCACGTGAGGTCGCGGCCCAAGTGCTCGCGCTCTATTTGCCGTGGCCCAATTATTCCAACAATTGGCTGAGCCTCGGCTTCACCAAGGACGATGTCTCAGGCCGCGGCAGCGATCGCTTTCTGGACGCCATGGTGGCCTCGGGATCGGCGGCGGATATTCGCGCCCGCCTTCAAGCGCATTTTGATGCCGGCGCCGATCATGTGTGCGTCCAGCCGCTGAACCCGGATGGGAGCAAGAGTGTCGACTGGAAAGCCCTGGAAGCCGTCGCCGGGCTTTAGGCGGTGGATTTCGGTTGATTTAATGCACTGTCACCGTACTCCGAGCTATGTCGTCTGCCCAGTCGAGCGCGCAGTCGGAGTGTAAAGCTGTTTGATTTGTTCTTCGGTTCGGGGCGTATTCGAGTGGATGATATGGCTCACTCGATCGCGCATCAGCATGATAAGACCAAGCTTGAGATTCACGAGGAACGTAGTTTTTTTGTCGATAAGCGGTTCGATCGGGTGAGGACCATCGCCTCCGTGGAGATGATGCGGATAGTGAGTTTTGTTCTCGTGCAAGACGAGGCGGCGCATTGACTTGAGAAACTTGTCATCTGACGAATCAAAGGACGCGTCGAGGTGGTGTGCGAAAAAATTGCGGACGGTCGCCAATCCTTTCAGTGTGCCGCGCACCTTTTCGTCGAAGGCTTCCATCAGATACAGGATGTCAATTTTTGGCCCGAGATTGCCGAGAGGTTTGTCGACGTTCAGCAGGTTATTAAGGATATTACCGTCGTTGCGGAATCGCTCGCGTAGAGTTCGGGTGACGGCTTCATCAAGCAAGGCCACGCCGACCACCGCCACGACTCTGGGTGAACCTGTGGCAAGTATCTCCGCAACAGCTTGATAGTGCGCTTCACGCGGAAAAATAGCCCAAGTCATGGCGCGATACTCCGATGGCAAGAAACACTGATAATCACGATTACCGTGACCATGCATTCAATTGAAAGCGCCGCTTCGTGGTCGGGCGGGTGCACCATTGGGCCACGCTTGCGGGCGCGGTCGGCGCAACGCGCATCATCTCCACAATCACCGCGACCCCGTGGCGTCGAGGCCCAAAACGAACGCTGACTGATGCTTGGCGGTTCCGCCTATTTGCGGCTGGCGTAGGTGGCGTCATCGATCACGAAACGCCAGAGGCCATCCGCGCCGCGACGCAGCACTTCGGCCGCGAGCCCTTGCATCACCACCGCGCCGGTCGGATCGGTCGAATGCCACTCGGTTCGCACCAAGGCAGTGTCGCCCGCCTGCCAGCACGATACGCACCGACACACGGCCTTGTTCGGTTGCGTCATCATGGCCGATAGCGTGGCCTCGATCTCGGCCTTGCCCTTGACCTGCACCTTGCCGTCCATGGTCAGGACCGCCTGATCGTCATAGAGCGCCATGATCGCGGCCTTGTTGCGCTCGTTGAAATGCCGCTCCCAGGTCTTGGACATCTCGGTCGGCTGCTTTACACCCATGTCGGTCTCCCCTTATGGCTTATGTAAGTCTAGGCGTTCCTAGCACCATGCGACCCCGTCGTCATCGGTGAAATCGGGTTCCGCCAGGGCGGCCAATTGGTTGGCTTGGCAGGACGTGATTCGCTTGGTCGGCGCGGCCGGCTGTGCTTGAGTAGCGCCGCTATTTTGACCGCCCGCAAGGAACAGTTTCATGTCCGCTTTGTTCAGCCCGTTCAAGCTCGCCGGAATCACGCTCGAAAACCGCATCGTGGTTTCGCCGATGTGCCAATATTCGGCCATCGATGGCTCGGCGACCGATTGGCACATTATGCATCTCGGCCAAATGGCGCTCTCGGGCGCCGGGCTGTTGATTTTGGAGGCATCGGGCGTCGAGGCGCGCGGGCGTATTTCACCCGGTTGTCTTGGCCTCTATTCGGATGGCAATGAACAGGCGCTCGAGCGCGTGCTCAATGCGTTGCGGCCGCATAGCCGCACCAAGCTTGGCATTCAGCTTGCCCATGCCGGGCGCAAGGCGTCATGCGATTTGCCTTGGCGCGGCAACAAACCGTTGACCAATTCGGCCGCTGGCGGGTGGGAAACAGTCGCGCCATCCGCCGTGCCCTTCGCCGAGGGCTGGACGATGCCGAAGCCGCTCGACCGGGCCGAGATGGACAAGATCGTCGCGGCCTTCGTGCAATCGACCAAGCGCGCGCTAAGGCTCGGTTTCGATTTGATCGAGCTACATGGCGCGCATGGTTATTTGGTGAGCGAGTTTCTGTCGCCGATCGCGAACAAGCGCACCGATGATTATGGCGGCAGTCTCGAGAACCGCATGCGCTTTCCGCTCGAAATCGCGCGCGCGGTGCGGGGCGCCTGGCCGCGCGAGCGCGCGCTCGGCGTTAGGCTCAATGGCACGGATTTTACGCCGGGCGGCATCGTGGTTGATGAAACCGCGATCGTCGCCGCCGCGCTCAAGTCACACGGCATCGACTATGTGTGCGTCTCGGGCGGCGGCAATAGCCCGAAGCAGGAAATACCGGTGAAGGCGCATTACCAAGTGCCGTTCGCGGCCGAGGTGAAGCGGCGCAGCGGCCTCACCACCATGGCGGTCGGCATGATCGCCGAGCCCAAGGCGGCCGATGGCATCATCACGAGCGGCGAGGCCGATCTGGTCGCGCTCGCGCGTGGCCTGCTCGACAATCCGCGTTGGGGTTGGCACGCGGCCGAAGTGCTGGGCGATGATCTCAAGGTCGTCGTGCAATATGAGCGGGCGCGGCCGAAGCTGTGGCCGGGCGCTAAATTGGTGCGGCCCGCTTTACACGCCTGATCGGCGGTCGCGTTATTGTTGCGTTGTTGGCGGCGTCTCCGCCTCGTCATGGCGTGGCCCGCGGCGATCATCGCGTTTGGCACCGGCAGTGAAATAGGCTTTCCGGTCGTCTGGCGGCAGCGCAAGCGCGAGTTCCTTCTGAAGCGTGGCGATCATGGCTTGGGCCGCCGCGCGGTGTGTGGTCAGGGCCATCTGCGCCGCCTCAAGCGCGGCGCCATCGATCTGATCAGCGGTCAATAAACGACGGATCTCCTGGCGCAATTCGCGCGTTGCCTTGAAGGCTTCGCGAAGCTTTGCGTCGTGGGCCACGCGAATGTCATCGACGATCTTCTGGGCTTCGGGCGAAATCGCGTCGCGCGCCGCCTCGCGGTCGAACCACCGCGAGCCCTGGCCGTGATGCCCCGACCCGCCTGCCCAGCCACCGATGAACATGCCGCCCAACAGAACGTTAAGCCCGAGGGAGGCAAGCAGCACCAGCCCCACGATATGGCGTTTGCCGAGCGTCATGACAAATCCCCGTCGTCGAATGTATCGCTCAGGCCCAAGACATCGACCTCATCCGAGGCCGAGGCGGCGATATCGGCCCGACCAAAGGTGACGCCAAGCGAAATACCGAGGGCCGCTATCAACGCGAATGCCGCGGCCGGTTGCCAGGCCGCGCCGAACGGCCATAGCGCACCAAAGCCCTGGCGCCACAGCGCGGGCTTGGCGCGCGCGATCAAGCGCGCTTTCAGCGCGGGCGAGGGGGCGATTGCTGAGGCCTCATCAAGCAGAGCGTCGAGTGCGAGCGCCTGGTTGAACAAAAGGCGCGCGGCGCCATCGCGCGCGATCAGGGCCTCGGCGGTTGAACGCGCGGGCTCGGGCCAGCGGCGCAGATCGCCACCATAGGCATCGAGCAATGTGCCGAGGCGTTCTAAAGTCATCAGCGTATCGTTACTCATTCTACACTCCCCAGAAGATCGGGTTTGAGGCTCGCGAGGCGCGTTCGCAGCGTGCGGCGCGCGCGGGCCAATAAGGATTCGAGCGCTTCGATGCTGACGCCGAGAATCGCCGCAGCTTCGGCGGCGGCGACTTGCTCGTAATGCACCAAGGCCAAGGCGGCACGTTGGCGTTCGGGCAGGGCCTGCAATTCACGATCCACCAAGGCGGTCACCTGGCTGCGCTGGTGGGCGGTGTGCGGTGTTTCGCGTGAATCGGGCAATTCGGGATCCAATTCGCTGGTCTGTCGCATCGGCCGTCTTAACTCGTCGAGACAAAGATTGTGCACGACGGTGTAAAGCCAAGTGCTGATTCGCGCCTCGGGCCGCCAGCGCCCCGCCTGCTTCCACAGGCGTAAAAAAGCCTCTTGCGAGATGTCTTCGGCTTGGCTGCGATTGCCGAGCAGGCGGAAGGCGAGACCGACCGCGCGGGAAAGGTGGCGCTCCACCAGAACACGCGCGGCGTCTTCATCGCCGGCCGCGGTACGGCGCATCAATTCGCCATCTGCCGCGGCGCCTTGCTCCATCGGCCTAGTCGAGCGCGGTTCGGACCCGCCGTCAATCCATGTCGCGGTTATCGTCGTGCTTACGCCCATGACCGCGTGCCGCTTTAAGTTCGTCCGCGCTTAGGACGCCATCCTTATCCGCATCAAGCTTGGCGAATCTCGGATCGGGGCGCGCTTTCAGCTCGGCCTCGGTGACCGCGCCATCTTTATCGGTATCGAGCAAATCGAAGAACGCCTTCGCGCGCGCCTCGCGGCGTTTCTCGCGTGCTTCCTGCATTTCCTCGAAGGTGACTTTGCCATCGCTGTTCAAGTCCGATTCCATCAATTTTGCGCTGTGGCGGGCCTTGAATTCATCGGTGCTGATTTTACCGTCGCCGTCGCTATCCATCGCCTTGAAGCGTTCTTCGGACGAATGATGCTTCGAGCCTTCACCCGCCATGCCCGCGCCGACAAAGGCCCCGCCGACCAACAGGGCGCCAAGCGCGGCAGCCAGCGTCAATCTTGGCTTATTCATGCTCTGATCTCCTCGGGGACAACCGCGCTGATCGCGCAACTCTGAACGTATAACGATGGGGGGATGGGAATCCGTCGCTCGGGCTGGAGGGGGACACCCGGCGATGGTTAATCGCGCTCTGCCCCGATGATGCGCCGAATATTGTCGGGCGCGAAAAAGGCCGTCGGCGAATGGGTTAATGCGACCGCGCCAAAGAGCGCACTCCGGTTGGTCGGGCTGGTCTTGAGAGCGCGGTAAAGCTGGTCCTGCTCGGGGTTTGGCGGATTGAACTCCGCGAGGCGCGCGGTGAAATCATAGAACGGCATCATGAACGCATCTCGCTTGGCCTCATAATCCGCCAGTGCCCGGTCGAGCGATTGGGGGCCCGAAAGCCCGTGCGCAACGGCGTCGGCCATCCATTCGGCGGTCAGGAACGCGCTTGGAATACCTTGGGCGGTCACGGGATCTTTTTTCATCCCGGCGTCGCCGATCAAGGCCCAGCCCGGCCCCCAGGCTTTGCGCACAAAGGCGCGCGTGCAACCGGCATAAAGTCGATCAACTTGCTTTGCATGCGCGATCATGTCGGCGAGCGAGGGGGCCACTTGGCGCAGGCGCGCGCGGAATGCGCTCATACGATCGGCCTTGGCCGCAATGAATTCGCCATACATCAGATTGGTCGCGACCACCGCGCTGCCATCGCTTGAGGGAAACGCAAAGGCGCCGGCTTTCGGGTGCACATAGAGTTGCACCTCGTCGAGCGGCGTGCCTTCGAAATAACTCCAGAGATTGCTTTGCCCGATCGGCACGGTATTCGTTTCTTGGGCCTTGATGCGGTGCGCGACGACCGAGCCCGGCCCATCCGCACCAATGACGATTTTCGCGCGCTCGACAAATTTCCGGCCATTCCGTTCGCGGGCTTCGACACCGACGACACGGTCAGCCTCGACCACGAGGTCGGTCACCGTGCAGGCTTCGCGCAATTCAGCGCCGGCCTTGATCGCCGCGCGGACCAGTACGTCATCGAGCAAATGCCGGCGCGGCGCATAGGACAAGGTATTGCCATCAAAGGGCGGCGGCGGGCCGGCGAGCACATGGCCATAGAGATCGACGCGCCAATTGGTGAGCGGCGTCGTGCGGGCCGCGATCGGCTCGAGAAGGCCCCAAGCCTTAAGCTTGGCGATGGCGAGCGGGTGCATCAAATGCGTCGATTGCGGCATGTTGCTCGGGAAATGATCGCGGTCGAGCAACAACACGCGAAGGCCCTGGCGCGCGAGCAGCATGGCGCAGGGTGCGCCGGCGCATCGTGCGCCGACGATGATCGCGTCATAGGGTTTGGCGGTGTTCGAATTCAAATCATTGGCTCGAGCTTGTTTCACCCGCACTGTGCCGGAGCGTGGTTGGAGCGGCAATCCTTGATCGATAACGAGAAAGGCGCGGGCCTTGCGGTCCGCGCCTCGGTTTCATCCCCATCCCGCACCCTTCCCCGAGATCGGGGAAGGGTGCGTGCCGGCTTACGCGGCCTTGGCCAGGCCCCGGAGCACGTAATGCAGAATGCCGCCGTTCTTGAAATACTCGACCTCCTCGGCGGTATCGATGCGGCAGAGCAATTTGATCGTCTCGCTCTTTCCGTCGGCGCGCTTGATCACGCAGGTCAGATCCATCAGCGGTTTGAGGCCGGCTTCGACGCCCGTGATGTCGAACACTTCCGAGCCATCGAGCTTGAGCGACTTGCGTGTCATGCCGTCCTTGAAGACGAGCGGTAGCACGCCCATGCCGACCAGGTTCGAGCGGTGGATGCGCTCATAGGTTTCGGCGATCACCGCGCGGACGCCGAGGAGCGTGGTGCCCTTGGCGGCCCAATCGCGCGACGAGCCCGAGCCATATTCCTTGCCGGCGACGATGATCAGCTTAATGCCCGCCTTTTGATATTTCATCGCCGCGTCATAGATCGGCATGGCCGCGCCCTCAGGCATGAAGCGCGTCACGCCGCCCTCGGTGCCGGGCGCCATTTCGTTTTTCAAGCGCACATTCGCGAAGGTGCCGCGCATCATGATTTCGTGATTGCCGCGGCGTGAGCCATAGGAATTGAAATCGGCCGCCCCCACGCCGCGCTCGATCAAATAGGCACCGCCCGGGCTCGCTTTTTTGATCGAGCCCGCGGGTGAGATGTGATCGGTCGTGATCGAATCGCCCAGGATCGCAAGCAGCCGCGCGCCTTTGACGTCGCTCACTTTGCCGGGCTCCTTGGGCATGCCTTCAAAATAGGGCGGGTTCTTCACATAGGTACTCTTGTCATCCCACGTATAGGTCAGCCCCTTCGCGGTCTTGATCGATTGCCACGCGGCATCACCTGAAAACACATCGGCATATTGCGTGCGGAACATTTCGGGCGTGACCGCGCTCTTGACCGCGTCTTGGACTTCCTTGTTGGTCGGCCAGATGTCTTTCAAATAAACCGGCTTGCCGTCCGACCCGGTGCCGAGCGGCTCCTTCGTGATGTCGATATTGAGCGTGCCCGCGATCGCGTAGGCCACCACCAGCGGCGGCGAGGCGAGCCAATTCGCCTTGACGTTTGGGTGCACGCGACCCTCGAAATTGCGATTGCCCGAGAGCACGGCATTGACCACGAGACCGCCTTGCTCGATCGCCTCGGTGATCGGATCGGCGAGCGGCCCCGAATTGCCGATGCAAGTGGTGCAGCCATAGCCGGTGAGGTGGAAGCCGAGTTGATCGAGCGGCGCTTGCAGACCGGCGCGCTTCAAATAATCGGTCACCACCTTGGAGCCTGGGGCGAGCGAGGTCTTGACCCAAGGCTTGGTCTTGAGGCCCTTGGCGGCGGCCTTTTGGGCCACGAGGCCCGCGCCCAACATCACGCTCGGGTTCGAGGTGTTGGTGCAGCTGGTAATCGCGGCGATCACGACATCGCCATTTTTGAGGCTGTAATTGGCCCCGGCAATCGGCATTTCTCTGGTCATCTTGGCCTGATCGCCGCCCATCATCTCGGCCAATGTTTTGGCGAAGGCTTCCTTCGCTTGGGACAGCACGACGCGATCCTGTGGCCGCTTCGGCCCCGCCATGGATGGCTCGACGGTTGAAACATCGAGCTCAAGGGTGTCGGTGAACACCGGATCGGGTGTCGAGGGCTCGCGCCACATGCCCTGCGCCTTGGCATAGGCTTCGACCAGCGCGACACGCGCCTCATCGCGCGCGGTGAAGCGCAGGAAATTGATGGTCTCGCGATCGATCGGGAAGAAGCCGCAGGTCGCGCCATATTCGGGCGCCATATTGGCGATGGTGGCGCGATCGGCGAGCGAGAGTTGATCGAGGCCGGGCCCATAAAACTCGACGAATTTGCCGACCACGCCTTTTTTGCGCAGCATTTGGGTGACGGTCAGCACGAGATCGGTCGCGGTGGTGCCTTCCTTCAGGCCGCCGGTCATTTTGAAGCCGACCACTTCAGGAATAAGCATCGACACCGGTTGGCCGAGCATGGCGGCCTCGGCCTCGATACCGCCAACGCCCCAGCCGAGCACGGCAAGGCCGTTGATCATGGTGGTGTGGCTGTCGGTGCCGACCAGCGTGTCGGGATAGGCGATGGTTTTGCCCGCAACATCCGCGGTCCACACCACTTGCGCCAGATATTCGAGGTTCACTTGGTGGCAGATGCCGGTGCCGGGCGGCACGACGCGGAAATTCTTGAACGCGGTCTGGCCCCAACGGAGGAAGGCGTAGCGTTCGCCATTGCGCTCCATCTCAAGCGCGACATTCTCCTTGAACGCGGTCGGCGTGCCGGATTTGTCGATCATCACCGAGTGATCGATCACGAGATCGACCGGCGAGAGCGGATTGATCTTGGTCGGGTCGCCGCCGAGCGCGGCCATGGCGGCGCGCATCGCGGCCAAATCGACCACGGCGGGAACGCCCGTGAAATCCTGCATCAGAACGCGGGCGGGGCGATACGCGATTTCACGATCGGAGCGGCGGTCCTTGAGCCAGGTCGCGACGGCCTTGATGTCATCGACCGTGACCGAGCGGCCATCCTCGCAACGCAACAGGTTTTCGAGCAGCACCTTGAGCGAAAAGGGGAGGCGCGAAATATCGCCGAGCCCCGCTTGGGCGGCGGCCTCGAGGCTGAAATAATCATAGCTCTTGCCGCCCACGCTGAGCGTGCGGCGGGTTTTCAATTTGTCCTGGCCGACAGTCGTCACAAAGACCTCCTTGGGAAATACGCATGGCTTGCGCGGCTCATTCGGCGCGCCTCGATTCGAATCCTAACACCGAAGCTAGGGGGCGATAAGTCACCCCTGGGGCGGCGTTGGCTGGTCCAGAGCCTTGACGAAGCGCTGGATCGCCTCAATCACCTGGGCGCGGGCGTCGCGCTGGGGCGTGTGGCCGGCGCCCTCGATCAGGAGCGTTTCGACCGGCCCGCCAAGCGCCGCCGCGATCCGCCTGACATGGTCGGGTGTGGCGTATTCATCGGCCGTGCCCTGGATGATCAAGGCGGGGGCCCGCACGGCCTTGAGCTCGGCCTCGATGGACCAAGAGCGAAAGGCGTCTGACAGCCAAGTGCCTGCCCAGGCCCGCATCAGGGGTTCGGCTTTGTCGCCATGATATTTTTCGAGCCGTTCGCGAAAGCCGCGGTTCGTCTCATAGATGGCCAAGGTTTTACGAATGCCGGCAAGCGCCGCTTCCTCGACATAAGCGTGTGCTGCAATGGCGATCACCCCTTCGGTCCGTTCGGGGAATCGCGCCGCGAACAGAAGCGCGATCGTGCCGCCATCCGAATGGCCGATCAGCGTGGCCTTTTCGATGCCGAAATGGCTCAGCACGTCGGGCAATATGGTGCGCGCCTCATGCGCCAAATAATCGGGGCGACGCGGCCCATTGAGCGGGTCGGCGCCACCATGGCCCAGGCGCTCATAAAGGAGTGCGTTGCAGCCGGTGACGCGCACGATTTCGGCCGGAAAATCGCGCCACATGCCGAGCGAACCAAGCCCCTCATGCAGAAAAACAAGGGTTCGCGCCTGTTTCGGGCCGGGGCCCAGCACCATGGCGCGCAAACGTTTGCCGCCCGCGCGCAGGTCGAGCACCGCCGATTCGCGTACCTTTTCGGCCACGGTCTTGGGCCGAACCATCGGCTTCCGCTTTGGCAGCTCGATGGGCTTTGGTGAAAATCTTGGCCAGAATCGCATGGCCTTGGATGCCTTGCCGTCGCTTTGACCGGCCACTATGGTCGGGCGCGCGCCGCGCCCATAAACTCGGCCGGCATTCATAAGCGCGTGGCGCGTAGGACGCAATGCCATGGCGGCAAGCCCGCATCAATTTGATCATCCCGCGCGCCTTGAAGCGCGCGCGCTCGGCTGTGTGCGCGGTGGGCGCGCGGTGTTTCAAGCGCTCGATTTCGCGCTCGATGCGGGCGGGGCGCTCTTGCTGCATGGTCCCAATGGCACCGGCAAATCGAGCCTCCTTCGCATTCTCGCCGGCTTGTTGCGCCCGGCCGGCGGCCACGTGTTGTGGAATGGCGCCGCGATCAGGGACGCGGTCGATGACTATTGTTCGCAGCTCCATTATGTCGGCCATCTCGATGCGCTGAAGCCATTGATGACACCGCGCGAGACACTTCGCTTCTTTGCCGCGACACGGGGTGAGATCGCGCTGGCCGATGAAGCGCTCGAACGGCTCGGGGTCGCCGGTCTTGCTGATATGCCAGGGCGCTATTTATCGGCTGGCCAAAAGCGCCGCGTCGCGCTGGCGCGGCTGATTGCCTCGCGCGCCAGGCTGTGGCTGTTGGACGAGCCTACCGTGATGCTCGATCTCGATGCGACCGCGCGGCTTGAGGCCCTGATGGGTGAACACCGCGCATCGGGCGGCCTGGTGATTGTGGCGACCCACACCGCCCTCGCGCTTCCGGGCGCGGCGTGGCTCGATTTGGCGCAATTTCGGCCAACCACCGCGCGACGCGGTAATGATGGCGCGGGCGCGGCGCCGTCCTTCGAGGAAGAGACATGGTGAGGCCGTTTCTCGCCCTGATCGGGCGCGATCTTCGGCTCGCGTTTCGCGGCGGTATTGGCAGTTTGGTCTCGGTGGTTTTTTTCATCATCGCGGTCACGCTATTTCCGCTCGGCGTCGGCCCATCGCTCGATCTATTGGAGCGCATCGCGCCGGGCGTGCTCTGGGTTTGCGCGCTGCTGGCCGCCATGCTTTCGCTCGACCGCATGTTTCACGACGATCATGAGGACGGCACGCTTGAACAGATCGCGCTTGGCGTGCTGCCGCTTCACTTGGTCGCCCTGGCAAAGGCGATCGCGCATTGGCTGACGACCGGCCTGCCGCTGGTCTTGGCGGCGCCGGTTTTGGCGGTGCTGCTCAATCTATCGACCGAGGGATTTGTCGTTCTGATCGTTTCGCTTTTGCTCGGCACGCCCATCCTTTCGCTGATCGGCTCGATCGGAGCGGCGTTGACGATCGGTCTCAGGCGCGGCGGCGTGTTGATCTCCTTGCTCGTTTTGCCGCTTTATGTGCCGGTCTTGATCTTTGGCGTCGGCGCGGTCGAAGGCGCGATCTATGGCTTTGGTGAGCGCGCGCATCTGCTAATCTTGGCGAGTGGCTTGATCGTCGCGCTCGTGCTCGCGCCCTTCGCGGCGGCGGCGGCGCTCAGGCTGTCGCAGGAATAGAGGGTTCATGACACCGACGCCCGATGAGGCAACAACAAAGGCCGCGCCGCGCCGCGCGCGCGGTCTGCATGCGTTTGCCAATCCGGCGCGTTTCATGCGGCTCGCGCGCGCGATCTTTCCGTTCGCGGCCGTCATCGCGGCCACCACGCTGATCGCCGGCGTCGTGCTCGGCCTTGCGGTGGCGCCGCCCGATTATCAGCAGGGCGATGCCTATCGCATTATCTTCGTGCATGTGCCGGCGGCGTCGCTCGCCATGATCATCTACGTCATCCTGGCGCTGGCGGGGGCCGCCGCGTTGATTTGGAAGCATCCGCTCGCCGATTTGATCGGGCGCGCCAGCGCGCCGGTCGGCGCCTCGTTCACCTTCATCAATCTCCTGACCGGCTCACTCTGGGGTCAGCCGATGTGGGGCACGTGGTGGGTGTGGGATGCGCGCCTCACCTCGATGCTGATTCTCTTTTTCGTCTATCTTGGCTATATCGCGCTCCACAGCGCGTTCGAGGACCCGACCAAGGGCGCGCGCGCCGCCGCGATTTTGGCCTTGGTTGGCGTCGTCAATTTACCGATCATCCATTTCTCGGTCGATTGGTGGAACACGCTGCATCAGCCGGCCACCATCATGAAGCTCGATCGACCGTCGATCGATCCCTCGATGATGGCGCCGTTGTTTCTGATGTTTGTCGGTTTCATCGCTTATTATGTGCTGATGCTGACGATTCGCGTTCGAAGCGACATCATCGCGCGCCGCATTCGCAATCTGCGCCTCGCCCAATCGGCAAATTGAAGCATTGGCAGGGAGGCTTTAATGGCCCTTGCTCCCGAGCAACGACAAGAATTGGCGACCGCGCTCAAGAAAAAGCTCGAAAAGCGCTTTGGCAAGGCGATCCAGCATGGCGCGCCGGGGGCCTATGACCCAAAGGGCGCGATGTCGCGCCTGGTGCGCGAGGTTGCGGCCGAGCTTGAGGGTGAAGCGACCCATTATCAGAGCAAAGGCGATGAAGCCGCGGCCGCCATATTCCGCGCGGTGCGCGAGGAATTGCTCGACGAAGTCGCGGCCCAGGTATTTGCCAACCAGAAAAAAGCGTAGATTGCACCGTTTCGCCGCCTATCAAGGGCTCTCGCGGCGATTGGGATCACCTGTTACATTGCGCTCGCCGGCTGAGCCGGCCGAGCCCTAGCCGGGGGCTCCTTATTCGTTCCTATGATTGAAGTTCTCCGATGTCCTTTTGGGAAATGGGCGGCTACGCGGTTTATGTTTGGCCGGCCTTCGGCGCCACGGCGCTCATTTTGATTGGCCTCCTCGTGATCAGCATGAGGGTGCTTCGCGCGCGCGAACGCGCGCTTCGGGCGCTTGAAAGCGTTCATGGCGCGAAAGGCCCTGAGGGCGGAGGACACGGTTCATGAAACGGAAGCATAAGCGGCTTCTCTTTGTCGTGGTCGGCATGGCGGCGCTCGGCATCGCGGCCGGGTTGATCGTTTCGGCGTTCGATGAAAATCTCGTGTTCTTCTTCAGCCCAACCGAATTGCAAGGAAAGGCGTTGAACCCCGATCAGCGCATTCGCGTTGGCGGCTTGGTCGAGGAAGGTAGCCTTGCGAAGGAGACCGATGGGGTGACATTTTGGTTTCGGGTGACCGATCTCACCACGGCGCAAACGGTCAATTACAAGGGCCTGCTGCCCGATTTGTTTCGTGAGGGGCAGGGCATCGTGGCAGAAGGCAAGATGCGCGCCGATGGCGTCTTCGAGGCCGAAGAGGTGTTGGCCAAGCACGATGAGAATTACATGCCGCGCGAAGTTGCCGACGCGCTCAAAAAATCGGGTCAGTGGAAGGGCCAGACCGAGGCGGGCCAGTGAGCGCTGAACTCGGCAATTATGCGCTGATCCTTGCGCTCGTGATGGCGATTGCCCAGGGTATTCTGCCTATGGTTGGCGCCACGCGGCGCAATGACAATTTGATGGCGCTCGCGGCCCCGACCGTGATCGGGCAGTTCGTTTTCGTCTCCATGGCGTTCGCTTGTTTGATGTACGCCTATGTCGTGTCCGATTTCTCGGTCATGAACGTCGCGGCGAACAGCCATTCCGACAAGCCGCTGCTCTACAAATTCACCGCGGTCTGGGGCAATCACGAAGGCTCGATGGTGCTCTGGGTCTGGATTCTGAGCGTCTATGGCTTGGCGGTCGCGGCGTTTGGCGGAAATTTGCCGCCGGCGTTGAAAGCGCGCGCCTTGTCGATTCAGGGGTTGATTGGTGTCGGCTTCTTGCTGTTCTCGATCGGAACTTCGAACCCGTTCGAACGGCTCGACCCGGCACCGATCAACGGCAATGACCTCAATCCGCTTCTGCAAGATCCCGGCCTCGCCTTCCATCCGCCGCTGCTCTATTTCGGCTATGTCGGGCTGTCGATGCCGTTCTCCTTCGCGATCGCCGCGTTGATCGAGGGCCGCGTCGATCCAGCCTGGGCGCGTTGGGTCAGGCCGTGGACGCTGGTGTCGTGGATGGCGTTGACCGCCGGCATCACGCTGGGTTCTTGGTGGGCCTATTACGAACTCGGTTGGGGCGGCTTTTGGTTTTGGGACCCGGTCGAGAACGCGTCCTTCATGCCATGGTTGATGGCGACCGCGCTGCTGCACTCCGCGCTTGTGGCAGAAAAACGCGACGCTCTCAAAAGTTGGACCGTGCTGCTCGCGATCCTCGCCTTTTCGCTGTCATTGCTCGGCACGTTCCTGGTGCGCTCGGGCGTGCTGACCTCGGTGCACAGTTTTGCGAGCGACCCCGCGCGCGGCGCCTATATTCTCGGCTTCCTTATCTTCGTGGTCGGCGGCTCGCTCGCCCTCTATGCGTGGCGCGCGCCATCGCTGAAAGCCGGCGGCACCTTCAAGCCGATCTCGCGCGAGGGCGCCTTGTTGTTCAACAATCTCTTGCTGGTGGTCGGCTGCGCCACGGTGTTCGTGGGCGAGCTTTACCCCATCGTGCTCGATGCGATCAATGGCGCCAAGGTATCGGTCGGCCCGCCCTTCTACGAAAAAACCTTCGTGCCGCTGATGGCGCCTCTGCTGTTGGTCGCGGCGGCGGGGCCGATGCTCGCGTGGAAGCGCGCCGATTGGCCTGGTGTGGTACAGCGCTTAAGCCTTGCGTTCGTGGCGTTGGCCGCGGTGATCGCCTTGGTCTATGCGCTGCATGGTGGGCCGATCGGCCCGGCGATTGGGCTCGGGATCGCGGCCTGGCTGTTCACAGGGGCCGCGGTAGAGTTCGCCGATCGTTTAAAATTGTTTCGGGTGCCGGCGCGTGAATCTCTAACGCGTCTCTCCGGTCTGCCGCGCTCGGCGTTCGGCACGACGCTCGCCCATATGGGGATGGCGGTCTTGGTGGTTGGCAGTGTAGCCGGCACGGCGTGGCGTACCGAAACGATCGCGGTCATGCAGCCGGGCGATCAAGCGGAACTCGCCGGCTATACGGTGATTCTCAACACCCTCGGCGAATCGAAGGGGCCGAACTACACCGCGCAGATCGCCGAGATGCGGCTTGAGCGCGATGGCGAACTTCGCGATCTCATGTATCCCGAGAAGCGCTTTTATCCGGTGCAGGGCACGCAGACCACCGAGGCCGCCATTCGTACCACTTGGTTTGCCGATTTTTATATCGCGCTGGGCGACCCCGATGAGTCGAGCGGCGGGATCGGCGTCAGGCTCTATCACAACCCGTTCGTGCCGTGGATTTGGATCGGTGCTTTGATGCTGGTTTTGGGCGGCGGCTTTTCGCTCTCCGATCGGCGCTTGCGTGTCGGTGCGCCCGCGCGGCGCCGGGCGCCGAAGACACAGGCCGTATCGGCAAGTGAGTCAAGCAACGCATGAGCGATTTGCCGGAGCCAAGCGAAGCAGCGACGGATAAGCCGCGCTCGTTTATCAAGCGCCTTTGGTTCGTGCTGCCGGTGCTTGTGTTTGTCGTGATCGCGGTTGTGCTGGCGGTCGGGCTCGGCCGGCAAAGCAATGAGCACGCGCGCGATTTGCCCTCGGCCTTGGTCGACAAGCCGCTCCCCACATTCAACCTGCCGCCGGTCGAGGGCTATGAGACCGGGCTGTCGGACGGCGATATCAAAGCGGCTGGGGTGTCGCTCCTCAATGTGTTCGCGTCCTGGTGCGGGCCATGCCGGGTCGAGCATCCGGTGTGGATGGACTATGCCAAACAACCAGATGCGGTGCCGATCTTCGGTCTCAATTACAAGGACCAGCCGGAAAACGCCTCGAGCTGGCTCAAGAAACTCGGCGATCCTTATAGAAAAATAGGCGCCGATCTCAATGGTCGCGTGGGCATTGATTTCGGCGTCTATGGCGTGCCGGAAACTTTTGTGTTCGATAAATCGGGGCGTATCGTCTTCAAGCATGTCGGCGTGATGACGCGAAAGGATCTCGATGAGACGATCCTGCCGCTGATCGCGCGCCTCAAGGGCTGAACGATGAATTGGCGTGCAGCGCTCGTCGCGGCTTTCTTGATCGCGCTCCCGGTCACGTCGTGGGCCGCGGTCGATCGGCCGCTTGAGGACGCCACGCTCGAAGCGCGCGCCTTGAAACTGAATCAAGAGATTCGCTGTTTGGTCTGTCAGGGCCAATCGGTTGCCGATTCGAATGCCGGCCTCGCTTATGATTTGCGCCAATTGGTTCGTGAGCGCGTGGCGGCGGGCGATAGCGACGCGGCGGTGTTGGATTATTTGCACGCGCGCTATGGCGATTTCGTTTTGCTCGAGCCGCCGGTCAAGCCGGCGACCTATGCGCTTTGGTTCGGCCCGCCGGTATTGCTCGTGATTGGCGGCGTTGCGGTGCTCTTGTTCCATCGGCGCAATCGCAAGCGCAATGCGGCGACGCCCACGCCGTTGAATGAGGCCGAACGCCGGGCGTTCGATAGATTGTTGAAAGATGACGGTCCATGACCATGGACCGCGTCGATCACCGGAAATTGGGTTGAGGGCAGAGACCGATGCTTTGGCTCGTCATCGCCCTCATGACGCTCATCGCGCTTGCGCTTCTCGCTTGGCCGTTCGTGCGTCGGCGGCACATATCGGCGCCGCGCGATGCCTATGACCTGAACGTTTATCGCGATCAATTGCGCGAACTCGACAACGACCTTGCGCGCGGCCTCATCAACGCGACCGAGGCCGATGGCGCGCGGCTCGAAATCCAACGCCGGATGTTGAGATTGACGCCTGCGCCGGCAGCACCGGCGTCTACGCCCGAGCTCGCGCCGCGCCGATGGACGTTCCGCCAAATCGCGCCGCTCGGCACGCTCGGGCTTCTGGTGCCCGCCGCGGCGCTTGCGCTTTATGCCTCGATCGGTTCGCCCAATCTGCCGTCGCGCCCATTCGCCGAAGCCAATCAAGCGGGCGATCGGCAAGGCCAACGCATCGATGCCGCCATTACAAAATTAAAGGAGCGACTCGAAGCCGAGCCCAACAATCTCGATGGCTGGGTCATGCTCGGCCGCTCGTTGATCGCGCTTGATCGTCATGGTGAGGCGGTCGTCGCGCTGAAGCGCGCCGCGGCGCTCTCGGGCGACGATCCAGAGATCGTCGCCGCCTTGGCCGAATCGATGATTTTCGAAGCGCAGGGCACGGTGACGCCCGAAGCGCGTCAATTGTTCGAGGCGGTGCGCGAGAAGAATCCGATGGATACGGCGGCGCTCTATTATGTCGGTCTCGCCGAGGCGCAAGCGGGGAACGCGAAAGGTGCGCTTGAGCTGTGGGAAACCTTAGCCGCCGCGACGCCGGGCGATGCGCCCTGGCGTAATGATTTGGTCGCGCTCATGAAGCAGGCTGCCGCGGAGCTCGGTGTCGAACCCAAGGTTTTGCCGCCAGCGCCGCCTGAACCAAAAGCGGCAAACACGCCAGGCCCAAGCGCGGATGAGATGGCCGAGGCGGCCCAGATGGCGCCGGAAGAGCAACAGGCCATGATCCGTTCCATGGTTGATGGGCTCGCCGCGCGCCTCGAGCGAAAGCCGAATGATTTGGACGGTTGGAAGCGGCTTTCGGTTTCCTATCGCGTGTTGGGCGAGATCGACAAGGCCTTGCCCGCCTATAAGCGCGTCGCCGAACTTGCGCCCGACAATGCCGGCGCGCTGACCGATTATGCCCGGGCCATTCTCGACGCGGCGCCCGCCAGCGAACGCTTGCCCGAGGAATCGATCGCGCTCTATCGACGCGCGCTCGCGCTCGACCCCAAGCATCTCGACGCGCTCTGGTTTGTCGGCTATGCCGAGGCAACCGCCATGCCGCCCAACAAGGACGCCGCGCGCGGCTATTGGCAGACCCTGCTGCCCCTATTGCCGCCCGGTTCGGCGGCGCACAAATCGGTCGAGGCGGCGCTCAAGGCGCTCTGACCCCACTGGGCAAGCGTCGAGACGGATGGTTTTGGCGAGAAGTGGTGGAGCAGAGGGGGATCGAACCCCTGACCTCCGCATTGCGAACGCGGCGCTCTCCCAGCTGAGCTACTGCCCCACGCGAAACCTCTGGAATGCCCCGGCCACCGGCCGGCGCGCCGGGATAATGTGGGCCGCCCCCGCGCACTGTCAAGGGAACCGCCCGGCCGGCGCGAAAGACGCAGGCTAAGGCCGCAGGGTAAACAAATCCTATCGGCAGCGGCGCGGGCGTCGATGCGTTTTGTCGGTTCTAGATGGTTGCTGAGCCGCAATTCGCTATACTCCCGCGCGATTCGCGCCGTTTCCGGCGATTCGGAGAAGCCATGAACGCGCTTGCTACGCTCATCGACACGGTGGTTCAGATTTACATCTATCTGCTGATCGCCTCGGCGTTGATCAGCTGGTTGACCGCCTTGAACATCATCAATGTTCGCCATCGGGCGGTCTATCTGGTTTTGAATTTCCTCTATCGGGTCACCGAGCCCGTGCTGCGCCCGATCCGACGGATTATTCCCTCGATCGGCGGCATCGATATCTCGCCGATCATTTTGATCATCGCGCTGCATTTCGTCTGTCAATTGATCGTGGACAATCTCCGCGGGCTTTGAGGGCCGTGGTCAGGATCGAAGGCGATCCTGCTATGCTCGAACTCAGGCTCAAATCGTGGCTCGAGGGGAGCGAATGACGGCAAACAACATCATCGACGGCAAGGCCTTCGCCGAAGGCCTGCGCAAGGACATCGCCGGCCATGTCGCCCGGCTCAAGGCGGCCCATGGTCTGATCCCCGGCCTTTCGGTCGTGCTGGTGGGCGATGACCCGGCTAGCCATGTCTATGTTCGCAACAAGGGCAAGGCGACGCTTGAGGCCGGCATGAAGTCGGAAGAATTTCGTCTGCCGGCAAGCGCCACGCAGGCCGAGGTGCTGGCCCGCGTCGAGGCGCTCAACAACGATCCCACCGTGCACGGCATTCTCGTGCAATTGCCGCTGCCCAAGCAGGTCAATTCCGCCGCCATCATCAACGCGATCGACCCGAATAAGGACGTCGATGGATTTCATGTCGTCAATGTCGGCCGTCTGAACACCGGCCAACCCAGCATGGTGCCGTGCACGCCCTTGGGGTGCCTCCTGATGTTGAAACACCATCTCGGCAATCTCGCGGGCAAGCGCGCGGTCGTGGTTGGGCGCTCCAACATTGTCGGCAAACCGATGGCGGCGTTGCTGTTGGGCGAAAGTTGCACGGTTACCATCGCGCATTCGTGCACCGCCGATTTGCCGGGCGAGGTGCGACGTGCCGATATCGTCATCGCCGCGGTCGGCAAGGCCGAGATGGTGCGCGGCGATTGGATCAAGCCGGGCGCCACCGTGATCGATGTCGGCATCAATCGCATCGAGCGCGATGGCAAAGCGAAATTGGTCGGCGATGTGGCGTTCGATGAGGCGGTCAAGGTCGCTGGCCTGATCACGCCGGTGCCGGGCGGCGTCGGCCCGATGACAATCGCGTGCCTCTTGCGCAACACGGTGACGGCGGCGTGCCGCATCAAAGGGATACCGGACCCGCAATGATCGACACCCTATGGGGCTTGGCGCTCGCAACCGCGGCATTTTACGGGCTTCATCTGGTGCCCTCGATCCCGGGCTTGCGGCCACGCTTGGTTGGGTGGCTGACGCTCCGCGGCTATCGCTCGCTGTTCTCGCTTGTGGCGGCGGCGACGTTTGCTTGGTTGATCGTCGCCCACCCGGCGCCCTATACCGAAATTTGGCAGATCGGGTCATGGGCGCGGCTGATCCCGCTCGTGGTCATGCCCTTTGCGTTGTGCCTGCTCATTCTCGTCTATACCGCGCCGGTCGAGGCCAAGAAGATTGCGCGTCATCCGATGCTGATTTCGGTGCTGCTCTGGGCGCTCGCGCATATTTTGCCGAATGGCGATGCCGGTTCGCTCATTCTGTTTGGCGGCACGGCCCTCTTCGCGCTAGTCGACATGCCGCTGGCCGATGCGCGGTTGCGGCGCACCGATCCCGCGGCGTGTGCTGAGCTCGCGCGTCGCACCTCGTTCGATCCGTTCGTCGCTCTCGCGCAGGGGCGTGCCGGCGGACTCGATCTGCGCAAGGTGATGGTGCGGGGTGTTTTGCCCGCGATCATCCTCTATCTCGTCATTCTGTTCGCGCACGAATTCGTTTTCGGGTTCTCGGCGCTGCCTTGAATTTCAGGTTTCAGCCGCCAATCAACTTGTGGCCAATCCGCCAAAGGCCATACGTCCGCACCACTTCTCCGGCCGCTTTCATTCGAGAAAGTGCGGGTGAAAGAGACGATGGGGCGAGGCTCGAGAGACCCATTTCACGAAGCTCGTGCAAGATTTGTTGTGATGTCAGACCTGCCGGATGACATCTAAGAAGGCCAAGAACGCGTGTCCTAAGCGAACCTTCCGATGGAACGAT